>JAFARZ010000330.1 GCA_019245115.1 Streptosporangiaceae bacterium
GAACATCTCGATCGTGATATCGCACGCCGTGTCGCCGCCGGCCGGCATCAGTCCCACCGCGACGCTGGACCAGATGAAAGGCGGCATCGTCAACGCGCTCGCCGACAAAGGGCTGATCCCATGACGCCCCAGGAACAACCCCAGGAACAACCCCAGGAACAGCCGCAGGAACAACAGAGGGTGATCACATGACGACCCCCGCGGTAACCGCGCCGGCTCCGACTGAGCTCAGCCGCACCGAGCGCCGAAGGCTGTCCGAGGCCACTCGCGCCGAACGGCGCTTCGGCTGGATGCTGTGCGCGCCAGCGGTGATCGTCATGGCCGCGGTCGCCTTCTATCCGATCGGCTACGCGATCTACCTGTCCCTCCAGCGGTATGACTTCCGTTTCCCGCAGCTCACCCACTTCGTGGGCCTGTCGAACTACGGCGTCGTGCTGTCCAGCGGCATCTGGTGGCACGCCTTCTTCGTCACGCTGATCATCACGGTGGTGTCGGTCGCGGTCGAACTGGTGCTGGGCATGGGCCTCGCCATGCTGCTGCACTGGACGCCGATGTGGCGCGCGCTGGTGCGGACCTCGATCCTGCTGCCCTACGGCATCGTGACCGTGGCCGCCGCGTTCAGCTGGCTGTACGCCTGGACGCCGGGCACCGGGTACCTGGCCGGCCTGCTGCCGGCCGGCAGCGCGCCGCTGACCAGCCAGACTCAGGCGATCGGCCTTATCATCCTGGCCGAGATCTGGAAGACCACGCCGTTCATGACGCTGCTGTTGCTGGCTGGTCTGTCTCTCGTCCCGGACGAGCTGCTGAAGGCGGCCAAGGTGGACGGCGCGAGCGGGTGGCAGCGCTTCACCCAGATCATGATGCCGCTGATGAAGCCGGCGATCCTGGTCGCCCTGCTGTTCCGCACGCTCGACGCGTTCCGGATCTTCGACAACATCTTCATCCTGACCAGGGGCAATAACGGCACCGGCTCGGTGTCGATCCTTGGCTACGACAACTTGTTCACCGCCCTCAACCTGGGGATCGGATCGACGATCTCCGTGCTGATCTTCATCGCGGTGGCCATCATCGCCTTCGTGTTCATCAAGGGCTTCGGCACCGCCGCGCCCGGTACCGCATTGGAGCGACGCTAGATGACCGCGGTAGCAGCCCCGACCGTCAAGAGGGCGGCGCGCGTACGCACGGCCGCACCGCAGATGCCGGCCAGGCGGAAGGCCAGCTGGGCGACCGTCAATGTGATCACCGTGGCGTGGACGCTGTTCCCGATCTGGTGGCTGGTCGCTCTGGCGTTCAAGGATCCGACCACCCTCACCGACGGAAGCTTCTGGCCGAATAAGTGGTCCTGGACGAACTTCTCCGGGATCTTCCATGGCTCGGCGTTCGTCCGGCCGCTGATCAACTCGATCGGGATCGGGGTCATCTCGACGGTGATCTCGGTGGTCCTCGCCACGATGGCCGCCTACGCGGTCGCGCGGCTGAACTTCCCTGGCAAGGGCCTGCTCATCGGGGTGTCGCTGATGATCGCGATGTTCCCGGCGATCTCGCTGGTCAACCCGATGTTCAACATCGAGCGGGCGATCGGCCTGTTCAACACGTGGCCCGGGCTGATCATCCCGTACCTGGCGTTCTCGCTGCCGCTGGCCATCTACACCTTGTCGGCGTTCTTCCGCGAGATCCCGTGGGACCTGGAGAAGGCGGCCAAGGTGGACGGCGCGTCGCAACGGCAGATCTTCATGACCGTGATCGCCCCGCTGGCCCTGCCCGGCATCGCGACCACGTCGATCCTCGTGTTCATGTTCTGCTGGAACGACTTCATTTTCGCGATATCGCTGACTTCCACCAACGACGCACGCACGGCTCCAGCCGCTATGGGCTTCTTCACCGGCGTCTCGCAGTTCACCTTCCCGATCGGGTCGATCGCGGCCGCCGCGGTCATCATCACGATCCCGATCGTCATTTTCGTCGTGATCTTCCAGCGGCGCATCGTCGCTGGCATGACCTCCGGCGCCGTAAAGGGATGAGGAGGCGGGCATGGCCACCATCTCGCTAGAACACGTTACGAAGCGGTACCCGGACGGCACGGAGGCGGTCCGGGACCTGAACCTGGACATCTCCGACGGAGAGTTCATCGTGTTCGTCGGACCGTCCGGCTGCGGCAAGTCGACGGCCCTGAACATGATCGCCGGCCTGGAGGACATCAGCTCAGGGGACCTGCGCATCGGCGGCAAGGTGGTGAATCAGCTCACCCCGAAGGACCGCGACATCGCGATGGTCTTCCAGACCTACGCGCTCTACCCGCACATGACCGTGCGCCAGAACATGGCCTTCCCGCTCAAGATCGCCAAGGTGCCGCAGGACGAGATCAACCGCCGGGTCACCGAGGCGGCCGAGCTGCTCGAGCTGACCGAGCATCTGGATCGCAAGCCGGCCAACCTGTCCGGCGGCCAGCGCCAGCGGGTCGCCATGGGCCGCGCGATCGTGCGGAACCCGCAGGCCTTCCTCATGGACGAGCCGCTGTCCAACCTGGACGCGAAACTGCGGGGCCAGATGCGGACCTCGATCGCGCGGCTCCAGCAGCGGCTGAAGGTGACCACGGTCTACGTCACCCACGACCAGACCGAGGCGATGACGCTCGGCGACCGGATCATGGTGCTGCGGCTCGGCGTGATGCAGCAGGTGGGGACGCCTCAGGAGCTGTACGACTATCCGGCCAACCTGTTCGTGGCCGGCTTCATCGGTTCACCTTCGATGAACTTCATGCCGGGCCAGCTCGCCGATGGCGGCCTGAAATGGCCGCTCGGTGACGTGTCGCTGCCGGCCGAGGTGGTCCGCCGCCTCGAGGAGGACAAGGCGCCGCGGGACGTCATCGTCGGTATCCGGCCGGAGAACTTCGAGGACGCGGAGCTGGTCGAGGGGGCCAAGCGCGACCAGGGCAGCATCATGAGCGTGAAGCCCGAGGTGCTGGAATCACTGGGCAGCGACGTGCTCGCCTATTTCCCGGTACCCAGGCCGGAGGCCTCGCAGGTGGCCGAGCTGGAACGGGTCGCGGCGGAGGTCGGCACCGGCGACGCGCCCGGTTCCGGCAGCACGTTCGTGGCCCGGCTCAGCCCGGCCACCCGGGCCCGGGTGGCCAACAGTTTCGACCTCTGGTTCGACACGCACAAGCTCCACCTGTTCGACGCGCATACCGGGCGCGCGCTCGGTCGCTAACCCCGTAAAAACCACTTTTACAGCGAACGTCGGTGGTCTCACCCGTCCTCGGCCGCGCGAGCGACGGATACGCGCGCAAGCCTTGCTGCGCCTACGAAATCGGGGTTGTACTATCGAGCCGTCGAGGACGGGCACCTCCCCTCACTCCCGTAGTCACGGATCCCCCCCACGTGGCGCTGGAGACCGGAGTACCCGTCCTCGACCCGGCGATTGCTACCTGGCAATTCTCTAGGTGAGTTTCTCCTGGTGTCATGACCCCCGTTCGGGGGTCAGCGTGATGCACCTTATACGCGTAGTGAAAATCGGGACGTTTGTGAACCGCGGCTCGCGCAGGTCCGTGAATATGAGTAGGACGGGAGAAGGAAGGTAGCAGTGTACGAATCGGGCCCTGTCGTCTCCGGCAGGCATGCGCGGCTACCCGCTCCCGCAGGACTGCGCCGGGTTTGCCTGGCGACGCTGATCACGCTGGTCGTCCAGTTCAGCCTGGGCATGGTCCTGAACCTGTACGTCCCGGTCCCCGCTTCCGATCAGCACGCCTCCTACGAACAGGAGATCAGGACCGCCCCGCTGGCCCTCACCATCCACGTCCTGATCGGCCTGGTGCTGATCGGCACCGCGATCGCGGCCGCGATTCGCGCCATCCGCATGCGAGACCGGCCGACGATCGCCATGGCCGCCGGCGGTCTCGCTGCTATCGTCGGAGCCTTCGGAGCAGGGGAACTGTTCGTGCGCAACGGCCAGAGCAGCGCCTCCTTGACGATGGCGATCCTGACCGGCATCGCGCTGGTGTGTTACATCGGCGCCCTGGCCCGCACCAGTTCGATTCCCCGGCCTCTCGTTCTGCCCATTCAGACCATAAGCCCGTCGCCACGCCCCGCCGCGCCGCCTGGATACGCGGCCCATCATTATCCCGGGTCAGTGCCGCTGCCACGGCGGACGGCAAGCGGACCCTTGCCGCGTCTCGGCAATCCGCGGACCGGCCCGCAGCCGCGTCTCGGCTACCCGCGGACCGGCCCGCAGCCGCGCCCGGGCCGTCCGCCGGCCGCGTATCCCCCGTCCTACCGTCCTTATCCGGACAACCGCGACCGTCGCTAGTGCGCCGGGATGGCGGGCGCCGGTCAGGCTGCGGTGGGGACGCGGCCCCGCCGTCCCGGTCGGCGTCATCGAGCGGGAGCGGGATCCGAGCCATCCATCGCTCGGACCGCAGCTGAGGGGATGGTTGGCGCAACGTACCCCTTGATATCCCAGGTGAATGTGAGCTGCGAGGTTAATGTGACGAAAGTTGCAGCTCCGGGCGGCCGGCCGGCCCAGCCTGCGTACGTCTTAACAGGCACTAGCAGACCAGGCACAAGCGCGCGGCGGCCAGCCCAGGGTCCATATCAGGATGAACGGGGCATCCGGCTGGCCAATGCGAGGATCGTGGATCAAGGTGTCCGGATTCCCGGACACCTTGATCCACGATCCCGGTGTCCTGGCCGGCCGAGCCGCCAGCAGGCCCGGCCGGTGATCGTGTGCCGATGCTGAGAGGTCGCGTCGCTGCCGTTAGGGCAGCTCGGCGGGCCCTTCGATCACCCGTATGCCGAGCTGGCAGGCGATCTCCGCCAGCACGTCCTGGACGGCCACGGTGTCGGCCAGCGGCATGATCTCGCTCTCGGTATGCCCGCCGGCCACGCGTTCGGTGACCTCGGCCAGCTCGTGGGCGTAGCCGGCGCCGGTGAGCGGGGCGTCGATGATCTCCGGGTCGTGCCCGTCGCGATGCAGCACGATCCGGCTTGGATAGTGGAATCGCGGCGGCACCTGGATCCAGCCGGTGGTGCCCAGTACCCGGGCTTCCCCGGGGGCCGGGCTGCGCAGCGAGGCGAACAGCAGCGCCGAGCGTCCGCCCGGGTAGCGCAACAGCACCGACTCCTCCACGTCGGCTCCGCTGGAGTGCACGACGCCGTGGGCGACGACCGCCTCGGGGGCGCCCAGGAGCATCTGGGCGAAGGAGACCGGGTAGACACCCAGATGGAACAGCAGGCCGTCACCCCGCTCGGGATGGTAGGACTGGGTCGCCGGGTCCACGGGGTGGCGCAGCCCGAGATCCGCGGTCACCGTGCACACCTCGCCGATCGCCCCGTCTGCCACCAGTTCCCGCAACCGGACCACGGCCGGGCAGAACCGGGTCCACATCGCCTCCATGGCGAAGCGGCCGGCCGCGCCCGCCGCCGCGACGATCTCCCGGGTCGCCGCCGGGGTGACGGTGAACGACTTCTCCACGAGGATCGCCTTGCCTGCGGCCAGCGCGGCCAAGGCCAGCGCACGGTGGTGCGGATGCGGAGTGGCCACGTAGACCAGGTCCAGACCGGGGTCGTCGAGCAGCGCCCGGTAGGAGCCGTACGCCGCCGGGACCTGCCCGCGGCCGGCCGAGGCGGCGTGGGCGGCGGCGAACGCCGCCGCCCGTTCGGCTGAGCGCGAGCCGACGGCGGTGAGCACGGCGTCCGGCACATGGGCAAGGTCCCGCATAACGTTGCCGGCGACCGGCCCCGGCCCGGCCACACCCCACCGCACGGTCATGCCCCAATCATTGTCCGAAGCACCACCGCCGTTCGTGAGAATGGGTCCGCTCGCCCGGGCTACGGGCGAGTAACAAGCGCCAGGTGGGACACACCGACGCTGACGTGCGGTCGACCGGGTTATGTGGCAACGTGCAGGCTATGGGACTTGACCTGAGACGTCTGCTCGATATCCGGCTCTACCAGGCATTCGACATCGACGAAGACGGCCATGCGCTGGCCGGCAGTGATGACAGTGGCTCCACCCAGCTGATCGAGATCGCGCCCGATGGCGGCGTGACGCCGCTCACCGCGTTGCCCAGCGCGTGTAGCGGGCGATACGTTCCGGGTGAACGTGCGGTGATCGTGTCCCACGACGACCGCGGGAACGAGAGACACCAGCTTTCCCTGCTGCGCCTAACGCCGGAACCGGTTCGTCCCGCTGGCCTGGACGATCTGGAACCGCTGGTGCACGACCCGCGATACATGCACACACTCGCCGACGTCGTCCCCGGCCGGATCTGCTATCTGACCAACCGCAGGAACGGCGTCGCGTTCGACCCGGTGATCCGCGATCTGGCCACCGGGGCCGAACGCGTCGTCGTGGTAGGTGACTACAGGTACGACGAAGCGGCGCTTTCGCCGGACGGCAAGTGGCTGGCTGTCGGCGTCTCCTCACCGGTCACCGCCAATGCCGAGCATGTCGCGCTGATCGACCTGACCGCGCCACCTGGTCACGAGCAGATGATCGAAGTCACCGCCGCCGACGCGCCGGCCATGAACGTCGCGCTGGTCTGGAGTCCCGCCAGCGATGCCCTGCTGTTCAGCTCCAACAACGACCGCGAGTTCCTCGCCGTGGCCCGGTATGACCTTCTCGCCAAGGAGCGGACCTGGCTGGTTGCCGACGACACCGTGGACCTGATCGGCTGGCTGTCGCCGGACGGGAGGACCCTGCTGGTGGAGCGGAACGAAGATGGCGCGTCGCAACTCGCGCTGCATGAGGCCGCCACCGGCCGCAAGCTCCGTGACTTCCGCCTGCCCGCGACCGGCAACATCGGCGGTATCCGCCTCCCGCCCCCGCGCTGGGCGCCGGACTCCCGCGCCATCGTCGTGTCGATCAGCAGCCCCGAACTGCCCGGCGACGCTCTGCTCATCACCAACCCCGCCGAGCCGCAGGTGCGCACGCTGACCAACTCGGCCCGTGCCCTGGGCGAGGATGTGCCGGCCCGTCCCGAGCTGCACCGGATCCCGAGCTTCGACGACCAGCTCGTGCCGTGCCTCGTCTACCGTTCGCAGAGCGCGGACCACTCCGGCAACCCGCTGTCTGGCAACCCGCTGTCCGGCAGCGCGGTCGTCGTGGTCCACGGCGGTCCCGAGGCGCAGGCCAGGCAGAATTTCGACATCGTCGTACAGGCCCTGGCCGCGGCCGGCCACACGGTCCTGGTGCCGAACGTCCGTGGCTCGACGGGCTACGGCAAACGCTGGTACTCAGCCGACGACAAACGCCGCCGTCTCGACTCCGTCGCGGATCTCGCCGCCCTGCACGCCTACCTTCCCAAGCTCGGCGTGGACCAGGCCCGCGCCGCCTTGTGGGGCGGCTCCTACGGCGGTTACATGGTCCTGGCCGGGCTGGCGTTCCAGCCCGCCTTGTGGGCGGCCGGCGTTGACATCGTCGGCATCGCCTCGTTCGTCACGTTCCTGGAGAACACTTCCGCCTACCGGCGGGCCTACCGTGAGCGCGAGTACGGCACGCTCGCCGACCAGCGCGACTTCCTCGTCGAGGCGTCGCCGCTGACCAGGGCAAATGACATTACCGCGCCGTTGTTCATCATCCACGGCGCCAACGATCCGCGGGTGCCACTGAGCGAAGCCGAGCAGATTCACGCCGCCATGACCAGCCGCGGCCATGAGTGCGAGCTGCTCGTCTACGGCGACGAAGGACATGGCCTCACCAAACGCCGCAACCGCACCGACGCGCTGCCGAAAGCGTTCGCGTTCCTGGCCCGGCACCTGTCCGCATGACCGGCTCTCTCAACCGCCCACGCGCCCTCCGTCCCGGTGACCGGGTCGCGGTGCTGTGCGTGAGCAGCCCGGTCACCAACCACGCGGCGTTCGGCTTCGGCCTCGACGCGCTCCGCTTCGCGGGCCTGGACCCGGTCGTCTACCCGTCCGCCCGGGAGCCGGGCGCCTTCCGGCCGTACCTGGCCGGCGACGACAAGCGCCGCGCCAGCGACCTGACGGACGCACTCACCGATCCGGACATCGCCGGCATCATGTTCGCCAAAGGCGGCTACGGCGCACAGCGCACGCTGGAGGCGATGGACTGGGACGCCCTGGCCGCCCGACAGCCGGCGCCGAAGGTCATCGCCGGCTTCTCCGACATAACCGTGATTCTCCAGGCGGTCGCCACCCGGCTTGGCTGGGCGTCGCTGTTCAGCCCGACCGTCGCCAACTCGGCCGAGGCGTCCCAGTACTCGCTCGCCTCGCTGCTGCGCACCTTGATGCGGCCCGAACACGCCACCGAGATCGGCTACCCGGACGCGGTCACCGTGGTTCCCGGCGTCGCCCGCGGCGTGACCATGGGCGGTACCCTCGCGCTCCTGACTTCCTCCATCGGCACGCCGACCGCGGCGAGATCCGCCGGCGGCGGCATACTCCTGCTCGAGGACGTGAGTGAGGCGGACTTCCGCATCGACCGTATGCTGACCCAGCTTCGCCGCTCGGGCTACCTCGACGGCGTGCAGGGCATCGTGACTGGCAGCTTCACCGACTGCGGGCCGCGTGAGGACATCGAGGCGATCCTCGCCGAGCGCCTCGGTGACCTGGGTGTTCCCATGATCTCCTGGACGGACGTCGGCCACGGCGGCCCGTTCCAGACCTTCCCGATCGGCATCGCCGCCGAACTCGACGCCTCCGCCCGGGCCCTGCGCCTGCTCGACCCCCCGCTCAAACCCGCAGGCGCTCCGCCAGGCCGGCGTTGATCCGCCGCGGCCACAGCGGGCCGCCGTAGACGAAAGCGGTGTACGCCTGCACCAGGGTGGCCCCGGCCGCCAGCCGCTCCGCCGCGTCGTCCGCCGTCTCGATGCCGCCCGCCGCGATCAGCACGAGCTGATCTCCGCCCGCTTCGGAATTAAGGGCGGCCCGCTCCCGCAGCCGGCGCAGCACCGCCAGCGATCGTTCCCGCAGCGGCGGTCCGGACAGGCCGCCCGCACCGGCCGCCGCCACCGCGGCCGGCGACGAGGCGAGCCCATCCCGTGACACGGTGGTGTTCGTCGCGATGATCCCGTCCAAGCCGAGCGACACGGCCAGGTCGGCGATCGCGTCGACGTCGTCGTCGGCCAGGTCCGGCGCGATCTTCACCAGCAGCGGCACACCGTTCAGTACGTCACGGACCGCGACCAGCAGCGGCTTGAGCCGGTCCACCGCCTGCAGATCCCGCAGCCCGGGCGTGTTCGGCGAGCTCACGTTGACCACCACGTAGTCCGCGACCGGCGCGACCGCCCGCGCGCTGGCCACATAGTCCGCGATCGCGTCCTGTTCGGGTACCGCCCGCGTCTTCCCGATGTTCACCCCGACTATCACCCGGGGCCCGCGCCCTGTCACCCGGGGCCCGCGGGATCTCCGCAGCCGCGCGGCGGCGGCGGCCGCGCCGTCGTTGTTGAACCCCATCCGGTTCACGATCGCCCGGTCGTCCATCAGCCGGAACAGGCGCGGCTTCGGATTTCCCGGCTGCGGCCGCGCGGTCACGGTACCAACCTCGACGAACCCGAACCCGAGCGCCCCGAGTACCGGCACGCCACGCGCGTCCTTGTCGAATCCGGCGGCCATGCCCAGCGGCCCGGGGAAGTCGAGCCCCATGGCCCGGACCCGCAGCACCGGATCCCGTGGCCCGAGCACCCGGCGCAGCACGGCCGCCAGCCCGGGCACCGCACCAGCGGCCCGGATGAGCGCCATGGCGAGCTCATGCGCCGTCTCGGCCGGCAACCGCCGTAGCGCCCGGTACATCGCCTGCCCCCTTCACGCGGCCAGGTCACGCTGGAACAGCAGCGTGTCGATCAGGCGGCCGTGCTTCCGGCCGACGTTGCGCAGCCGTCCGGCTTCGGTGAAGCCGCACGCGCGGTGCAGGGAAGCGGACGCCGGGTTCCCGCTGTCCGCGACGACCGCGATCACCTGCTCCACGCCGGCGCTGGTACAGCTTTGGAGCAATGCGCCAAGGAGGAGACGGCCGATCCCGCGGCCGGTGTGGTCCGGCGCGAGATAGATGGTGCTCTCCACGGTGTGGCGGTAGGCCGGCTTGGCCCGCCACGGCGTCGCGTAAGCGTAGCCAGCCACCTGGCCAGCGCATTCGCACACCAGGAACGGCAGGCCGCGTTGGTCCAGCTCATCGCGGACCCGACGCCAGTACTCCACCGTCGGCGGCGTGACCTCGAACGTGACCACGCTGGTCCGCACGTAGTGGCCGAAGATCGCGGCGACCCCGTCCAGGTCCTCGGGCGCCGCCGGGCGGATGACCGGATCGGTTGCGTTCACAGGCTCGTTTCTACTATTTTTCCGCCTTACGCTCCAGGACCTCGCCGAGGATGCGGTCCTGCTGGGCGAGGAAGGTGCCGATTCCCGGATAGAGGTAGTAGTTGCTGAGGACGACCGCTACCACGCCGAGGTCCGGGTAGATGCTCAGCGAGGTCGATCCTCCGCCGGGCTGGGAGCTTCCGCCTATCCGGATCAGCAGCCCTCCGGTGTGCCCGTAGGCGCGCTGCGCAGCGCTAGCCGCACCGGTAGCACCAGTCCCGATGATCCTTTCCTCCGTCCCGTAGCCGACCAGCGTGCTCCGGCTGGGTGCCTGGTCGGGGTTCTGTTCCGCCGGGCTGATCGGGTGCTTCCCGCTGGCGATCACCGCGGCCCAAGCCGGTCCGAGCAGCGTGCCATCGGTCAGTGCGCGGACGAACCGGAGCAGGTCGGGGGCGGTTGAGAAGGCGCCGCCCGCACCGTCCCACCCGTTGGGCCCGATCGCGATATGGGGCGTGAGGTCCTGGTGCTGCCCGTCAGCCAGCGGGGCGCTGTAGTTGTGGGCGATACGCGGGTCGGTCATCTGCTGCTGCGCGCTGACGAAGGCGGTGCTGGTCATCCCGGCCGGGCCGAAGATGTGCTGCGGAACGTAGTCCCAGAAGGCCTGGCCGGAGGCATGGGCCACGATCGCGCCGGCCAGGAAGAAGTTGGAATTGCTGTAGGTGTACGCGGTGCCGGGCGTGAACGAGAGCGGCAGCTGCCGGAGGAACGACAGTGTGCCGTCGAACGCCTCGGCGTTCGTCGTCCAGCCCGGTAGCTCGTTCCTCCACGCGGCGCTCATCGAGAAGTCCGGCACGCCCGAGGTGTGGGTGAGTAGCTGGTGAACGGTCACCGTGTTCGCGATGGCGGGCGGGAAGCCGTCCACGTAGCTGCCCAGCGTGGCGTGGAAGCCGATCTTGCCTTGGGCGGCGAGCTGGGTCACCGCCACGCCGGTGAAGAACTTGGTCAGCGATGCGAGCAGGAACATCGTGCCGGCCCGGTTGGGGATGTCCAGGGCCTTGTCGGCCATCTGGTAGGAGCGCACCAGCACCGGCTCGCCGTGCCAGGCCAGCAGCACGGTGCCGGAGAACTTGTCCTGGTCGGCCAGCCCTCGCACGAACTGGTCGTAGGCGCCGCCCGGCAGGAGCGCCGAGGGCGGCCCCGATGGCCCGGTGGCGGCCAGGGCGACGGCTCCGCTGGGATTCAGAGCTCCGCTGGGATTCAGCGCGCTGCTGGGGGACAGGGCTCTGCTGGGGGACAGGGCTCTGCTGGCGGCTAGCGGGGCAGCGCCGAGTAGGCCAAGCGCTGAGCGGCGGGACGGTTTCACGTAGTCCACCCTCCTATACTTTGGAATACCGATAAATTGATACTACGGTATTCCAGAAAATCCATAGGGGTCGGCAGTTTCTCCATCTACCAGGACACCGGGAGGGAATCACCACGTAATATCAGCGGCCTGCCGACCTGGCGGCAGGCCGCTGTGCGAGTTCGGCGAGGAGAGCGACGGCAAATGACGATCAGCGACGAATCCAGTGAGCGCCTGACCAGGCTGGAACAGCAGATGGAGCAGGTCAGCGGTCGGCTGACGGCCCTGGAACAGGCCGCTGGACGGCGAGCGCCGAACCCGCCCGCACCCGGCCCCAGGGCGGACGTCATGGAACCGGGCGGCCCGGAATGGGCGGAGACCGGGGAAACCACCTTCAGTTACTCCGGCCAAGGCCAGTTCGGCGCCGATCGGGTCGTGATCCGGCAGCGGGCGCGGCTCTCCCAGGTTCTTGAGGCCGACCCCGATCAGGTCGCGAAGGTCTTCGCCGCGCTGGGCAGTCCCGCCCGGATCACCGTTCTGCGCGCCCTGCTGGACGGCCCACGCACCAGCCAGCAACTCCGCGCCGAACTGGACGACGCCTCCGTCGGCCAGCTCTACCATCACCTGCGGGAACTGATGGCGGTGGGACTGATCGTCCAGCCAGGGCGCAGCCAGTACGCCATCATGCGGGGCAGCCACGTACCGCTGTGCATCGAGATCATCGCCGCCGCGCAGCTGAGTTCCGGCGCCCCCCGTTCCCTGTCACTGGACGAGGAACCCTCCGCCACTGACGGGGTGACCGAAGAAGACCAGTTACCGCCAGGCGAGGAGGTTGGGCCAGGTCAGGAAGGCTTCGGCGCGCAGCGCGGCGACGGCGATGCGCGGCGTGTCCCGGCCGCCGGGGTAGACGAAGAACCGCGGCTGCCAGTCGGGGCAGAACTTGGCGTTGAACTTATACAGCGACTGGTCCATGTGCTTGCTGGCAGACAGCTGGTTCAGCGGGCTGGACTGGTTGCCTGGCCGCTTCGGCACGCGGACCGGGCTGGGGGGTTCCCTGCCGCCGTCAACCTGAGCCAGTAAGCGACGACTTCGGGCAAACGCCGACGACGGGGCTCCCGTTGGGGAGCCCCGCCGCATGCCGGAAGCTTTGCCCAATGGTTTTCTCTTGATCGTTCTCCTTTCCATGCCCAGTACTGGACTTACTTCATCCGGGCCGCCACCCGATCAGGGACTACGGGGCCCAGCTGCCCGGCGGCCGGCCAGGGAGAAACGGCGGAGGCGACCGCTGCCGACGATGCGCCGGACCGGCGACCGGTGAGGCGATAGACGCCGGTCCTGGGGCGACGAGCTGCCGGGAGGGCGGACCGGGGGTGCCGGGGCGCGGCGGAACCCGGGGCGGCGCGGACGGCGGTGTGGCTGGAGGCTCACTAAAGCACGCATTGATCAGCGCGTCGAACTCCGCGTCTAGCCACTGCGGGTCGGCGCAGATCAGGTCGGCGAACGCCGTGTCCGCCTCGCGGGTGGAAAGGACCATGCCGATCACACTCCCAGCAACCTTCGGTAGCATCACCAGGTCAATGACCGATACACTTTTTATATAGCGCGGACTGCAGGAAACTGTCAAGAGCATCCAGACCACTGCGCCTCCGCGCCTGGACTGGGGAGGTACCCGGCGGTGACCGGACGGCTCGATGACCTGGATGATCCGGACTACCCGGCCTACACCACCGGCCGCGCCGCGGACGTGCTCGGCGTCCGGCAGGCGTTCTTGCGCTCCCTGGACACTGCCGGCGTGGTGACCCCCCAGCGGACGCCCGGCGGGCGCCGCCGTTACACCCGCCGCCAGCTCACCTTCGCTGCCCGGATCCGGGAACTGTTCGACCAGGGCCACACACTGGCCGCCGCGCTGCGCATTCTCGCCCTCGAAGACGACCTGGCTGTCGAACGCGCCCTCACCGCCTGCCTGCGCGAACGGCTCGGCCCGGACCGGCAGGAGGGATGATCCGAGGCGGCCCACGCGGCCGCCCGGGCAGCCGAATGCGGCACCGGCGTCTATATCGTCAAGCGTGGCACGGGTGGCCGGTTGTCCACGTCGATGACCTCGCCCGCGTTGGCGGCCCTCTCGTGTGAGCAACGCTGCCAGGGTGCAAGGATGACGGTCATGATCGTTGTCGCGCCGCTCAAGCTCGAAGATCGTCCGGCCTGGGAGGAGC
The DNA here is from genome assembly GCA_019245115.1 of Streptosporangiaceae bacterium. Classification (GTDB taxonomy): domain Bacteria; phylum Actinomycetota; class Actinomycetes; order Streptosporangiales; family Streptosporangiaceae; genus JAFARZ01. Next base: position 13,809 of record JAFARZ010000330.1, read on the forward strand.
TAGCCCGCGGCTACAAGGCTTTTTACCGCACGTCGACCTCTGATGAGGAATACGACACCACCTGGCGGCAGCTTCATGATGAAGGCAGCGGCTTCTACAGCCTCGGCGCTTACCTGGACAGCACGCTGGTCGGCATCACGCACTACCTCCTCCATCCCTTGTTCTGGTACGGCGACGCTTGTTATCTGCAGGACCTCTTCGTCGCTGAAACCGCACGCGGCCGCGGTGCCGCTCGTGCTCTGATCGAGCGGGTAGCCGAGCAGGCCAGGACTCACGGAGCCACCCGGCTGTACTGGATGACCCAGGACCACAACGCCCGCGCCCGCCTGCTCTATGACAAGGTAGCCAGCTTCAACGGCTTCATCCGCTACGACTATCCGCTCTAGCCCATGCCGGAACCCCGAGTCCGGGCTGGCTTACCGGGCAGGGTCATTCTCGCGGTGGCAGATCACCCCGGCGGGCGTGGCGGCGGGCGGGTGTGCTCGGTGTAGACCCTCCCGTCCGGTGACCGGGCCTCCAGGGTGCCGTCGGGCCGGGTTTTGATGGTCCACCCTTTCTGGTGGACCAGGATATGATGATGGTAATAACAATATGCCGACCTGGGGATTATGCCGGTGCCGGGTGTCCCGGCGCTGGTGGCGGGGGTGCGCGTGGTGTGTGGGGCGGCATAATTCAGAGGCTTTCGAGGAAGGCCAGGAGCGGGTCTGGTGGCCGGTAGCGGCCGGGGCGGGTGTCGGGGGCGTGGTTCTGGCAAGGGCTCGTTCTTTGATCGCGAGGTCGGCGTGGAGGTAGATCTGCGCGGTTCCGGTCTGTTCGTGGCCGAGCCATAGCGCGATGACGGACAGTTCGACGTCGGCGTGCAGCAGTCTCATGGCGGCGGTGTGACGGTTATGTGTAACTACACATAACCGTCACTCCACGGCCATGCATCTTCGGCACTCTGGCGTGGACAGCGCCGTCATCGCCTTGTGGATGGGGCATCAGGACATCCGGTCAACGCAGGTCTACATCCACGCCGACCTCAAGCTAAGGAGAAAGCGCTGGACCGCGTCGCCCCGCCAGACATTCCGCCCGGGCGCTTCCAGCCGCCGGACAAGCTCCTCGCTTTCCTCGAAAGCCTGTGACCCGGCCATCAGCAATTATCTGGATCCTGAAAGCCCGCCTGGATCATAACC
>JAFARZ010000439.1 GCA_019245115.1 Streptosporangiaceae bacterium
CCGGGGGTGGTGGTGCTGGCCGCGGAGCTGGCTGCGGCCGGGACCGCGGTGAGTGTGATAACTGCCGATATCAGCGAACGGGCGGTGGTATGCGGGCTGCTGACCTGGATCGCCGCCACCGGGCCAGCCCTGTCCGCGATCATGCACACGGCCGGCGCGGCGCAGACGTGCGCGGTGACCGACGCATCGGTGCCGGAGCTGGCCGGAGTGGTGGCGGCCAAGGTAGCCGGTGCCGCGCATCTGGACGAGCTGACCGCCGGCCTGGACCTGGACGCGTTCGTGCTGTTCTCCTCGATCGCCGCCACCTGGGGCAGCGGCATGCAGCCGGGGTACGCGGCGGCCAACGCGTTCCTGGACGCTCTGGCGCAGGCCCGGCGCGGGCGCGGACTGGCGGCCACGTCGGTGGCGTGGGGTGCGTGGGGCGGCGGCGGGATGACCGATGCCGAGAGCGCCGTTCAGCTGGCCCGGCGAGGGGTGCGGCTGATGGATCCAGCGCTCGCGACGGCGGCGCTGGCCCAGGCGCTCGACCACGGCGAAGGGCTGCTGACAATCGCGGACATGGACTGGGCGCGGTTCGCGGCGTCGTTCACGGTGCGGCGGTCCAGCCCGCTGATCGGTGATCTGCCCGAGGTCAGCCAGGCCCTGGCTGAGGCGGATGCTCCCGGAGTGCAGGAGGCGGGTGCGGGCGGCGTGCTGCGTCAGCAGCTAGCGGGCCTGGCCGAGGCCGAGCAAGACCGGGTGCTGGCCGATCTGGTGCGGGCGCAGGCCGCCGCGGTGCTGGGGCATGCCTCGCCGGAGGCGGTGGAGGCGGAGCGGGCGTTCCGGGATCTGGGGTTCGACTCGCTGACCGTGGTGGAACTCCGGGACCGGCTCAATGCGGCTACCGGACTGCGGCTGCCGGCCACGCTGGTGTTCGACTACCCAAGCTCGGTCGCGGTAGCGCGGTTCATCCGATCAGGTCTGCTGGGTGTGGCGGACACCCCGGCGGAGCCGGTCCGAGCCCTGGTAGCGACAGGTGAGCCGGTGGCGATCGTGGCGATGGGCTGCCGGTTCCCGGGCGGGGTCCAGGATCCTGAGGGACTGTGGGAGCTGGTCGCTGCGGGGACGGACGCGATCTCCGGGTTCCCGGCCGACCGGGGCTGGGATCTTCCCGGGCTGGCCGAAGGGGCGGGCGGCTTCGTGTACGACGCGGCGGGCTTCGATGCCGGGTTCTTCGGGATCAGCCCGCGGGAGGCGCTGGCCATGGACCCGCAGCAGCGGCTGCTGCTGGAGGTCTGCTGGGAGGCGCTGGAGCGGGCCGGGATCGAGCCGGGGTCGCTGCGAGGGTCGCGGACCGGCGTGTTCGCCGGCGCATCGTCCTCGGGATACGGCACCGGGCTGTCCGGCGAAGAAGGCGCGGAGGGTTACGTGCTGACCGGCGCGGCGGGCAGCGTGATCTCCGGGCGGATCTCATACGTGCTCGGCCTGGAAGGCCCCGCGGTAACGGTGGACACCGCGTGCTCCTCCGCGCTGGTGGCCCTGCACCTGGCGGGACAGGCGCTGCGGGCCGGAGAATGCGACCTGGCCCTGGCTGGCGGGGTGATGGTGATGGCGACGCCGATCGCGTTCACCGAGTTCTCCCGGCAGCAGGGGCTGGCCGCGGACGGGCGATGCAAGTCGTTCGGCGCCGGTGCGGACGGGACCGGCTGGGGTGAGGGCGCCGGGGTGCTGGTCCTGGAGCGGCTGTCGGACGCGCGGCGGAACGGGCACCGGGTGCTGGCGGTGGTCGCCGGCAGCGCGGTGAACCAGGACGGAGCGAGCAATGGCCTGACGGCGCCGAACGGCCCGTCGCAGCAGCGGGTGATCCGCGCCGCGCTGGCCAGTGCCGGGGTGTCGGCGGCCGATGTGGATGTGGTGGAGGGGCACGGGACCGGTACCGAGCTGGGGGACCCGATCGAGGCGCAGGCCCTGCTGGCGACGTATGGGCAGGGGAGGTCGAGCCGCAGTCCGTTCGTGCTTGGGTCGGTTAAATCGAATATCGGTCACACCCAGGCAGCAGCGGGTGCGGCGGGAGTGATAAAGATGGTGCTGGCGTTGCGGCACCAGATGCTGCCACCCACGCTGCACGCCGACGAGCCGTCGCCTCATGTGGACTGGTCGGCCGGAGAGGTGCGGCTGCTGACCGAGGCGGTGCCGTGGCCGGCGGGCGGTGACCGGCCGCGGCGGGCCGGGGTGTCGGCGTTCGGAGTCAGCGGCACCAACGCGCACGTCATCCTCGCCGAGGCCCCCCAGGGTGGTGACGGGGAAGTCGCGAAGCCCCCGGCGCTGCGGTCCGGTCCGGTGGCATGGGTCGTGTCGGGACGGTCGGCGGCGGCGCTCGCGGATCAGGCGGGGCGGCTGTCCGGATGGCTGGCGGGACGGCAGGACCTCGATCCAGCCGACGTCGGATGGTCGCTCGCGGTCTCCCGGTCGGTGTTCGAGCACCGGGCGGTCGTGCTCGGGGCGGGCCGGGAGGAACTGGCGGCGGGCCTCAGCTCACTGGCCGCCGGCGAGACCGGTGCTGGGACAATCACCGGGGTGGCGCGAAGCGGGGTGCGGGTGGGATTCGTGTTCGCCGGTCAGGGGTCACAGCGGGCAGGGATGGGCGCGGAGCTGTATGCGGCGTCGCCGGTGTTCGCGGCGGCGTTCGACCAGGCGTGCGGGTTGCTGGAGGCGGAGCTTGGGGTGCCGCTTCGCGAGGTGGTGCTGGGCGGCGGTGATGATCCTCGGGCGGATCAGACGCTATTCGCGCAGACAGGGTTGTTCGCCGTGCAGGCCGGGCTGGTGGCGCTGCTGGCGGAGTGCGGGGTGCGGCCGAATGCGGTGGCGGGTCATTCGGTAGGGGAGATCGCCGCCGCCTATGCGGCGGGGGTGATGTCGCTGGAGGATGCGTGCCGTCTGGTGGCGGCGCGGGCGCGGTTGATGCAGGATCTGCCCGGTGGCGGCGTGATGACGGCGGTGGCGGCTAGCGAGGCGGAGGTGACCGCGGCGCTGGCCGGGGTGGCGGGGGTGTCGGTGGCGGCGGTGAACGGACCGTCGTCGGTGGTGATATCGGGGGATGCGGAGGCGGTGGAGCGGGTCGCGGCGGGATTCGCGGCGCGAGGGGTGCGGGCGAAGCCGCTGCGGGTGTCGCACGCGTTCCACTCGGCCCGGATGGATCCGGTGCTGGATGAGCTGGGAGCGGTGGCGGCCGGGCTGGAGTTCATGGCACCCCGGATAGCGTGGGCGGACGCGGTATCGGGGGGGCTGATGACCGGGTGTGCCGCGAGCTACTGGGTGGCGCAGGCGCGGCAGCCGGTCCGGTTCGCGGACGCGGTGTCCGCGCTGGCCGCGCAGGGTGTGTCGGTGTTCATCGAGATCGGGCCGGACGGGACGCTGTCCGGGCTGGGGCCGGCCGCGCTGGATGCCGCCAGCGAGGCGGTGTTCGTGCCGTTGCTGCGAGCCGGGCGGCCCGCCGCGGCGGCGGTGACCGCCGCGCTGGCGCGGGCGCATGTGAGCGGGGCCAGTGTCGACTGGGCCGCGGTGCTCGGTGGCGGGAACCTGGTGGACCTGCCCACCTACGCGTTCCAGCACCAGCGGTACTGGCCCAAGGCCCCGCGGCCGCTCACGGCGATAGGCGGAGACGGAGCGACAGCCGAAGCGCGGTTCTGGGCCGAGGTGGAGGGAGGGAACCTCCAGGCCCTGTCCCAGGCGCTGGCCGTGGACGGACAGCATCTGAGCGAGGTTCTTCCGGCGCTGGCCGCCTGGCGCAGACGCGCGCACGACCGGTCGGTGACCGAGGGCTGGCGGTACCGGATTCGCTGGACGCCGGTAGCCGAGCCGGCCCGGGCGGTGCTGTCCGGGACATGGCTGGTGGTGGTCCCGGCCGGGCAGCGGGTTGCTGAGGCGGACTGGTGTGAGCAGGCGCTGGCCGCGGCGGGCGCCGATGTCATCGTCGTATCGGCCGACGCGGACCGGGCGGCGCTGGCCGACCGGATCCGCCGGGCCCCCGCGATGAGCGGGGTGGTGTCGCTGCTGGCGCTGGATGAGGCGCCGATGGCCGGTCATCCGGCGGTGCCAGGCGGGCTGGCGGGGACGCTCGGGCTGGTACAGGCGCTGGATGACGCCGGGAGCGGGGCGCGGTTGTGGCTGGTGACGCGCGGTGCGGTAACGACCGGGGCGGGTGAGGTGCTGGCCAGCCCGGTGCAGGCGATGACGTGGGGGCTGGGCCGGGTGGCGGCGCTGGAGTACCCAGACCGGTGGGGCGGTCTGGTGGATCTACCGTCTGTGCTGGACGGGCGGGCCGGGGCGCGGCTGGCCGCGGTGCTGGCCGGATGCGGGGAAGACCACGTCGCGATCAGGGCGGCCGCGACGTTCGCGCGGCGTCTGGTCCGCGCACCGCTGGCCGAGGCCGCCCCGGCGCGATGGGAGCCACGCGCCACGGTCCTGATCACCGGAGGAACCGGCGCGATCGGCGGGTATGTGGCGCGCTGGCTGGCGGGACAGCGGGCGCCGCGGGTGGCGCTGGCGAGCCGGTCCGGCCCGGCCGCGGCCGGAGCGGCGCGGCTGGCCGCGGAGCTGGCGGGCCGCGGCACCGGAGTCGAGGTGATCTCCTGTGATTCCGGGGACCGGGCGGAGCTGGCCGGGCTGCTCTCCTGGATCGGGGCTGGCGGGCCGCCGTTGTGCGCGGTGATGCATACGGCGGGGGTGCTGGATGACGGGCTGCTGGACGGGATGGACGCCGCGCGACTGGGTGGCGTTCTCCGGGCGAAGGCAGCGGGCGCGGTCTACCTGGACGAGCTGACCCGGGAGCTGGAGCTGGAGCAGTTCGTGATGTTCTCCTCGGCGGCGGCGACCTTCGGCGGGGCGGGGCAGGGAAACTACGCGGCCGCGAACGCGTTCCTTGACGGGCTGGCCCAGCACCGGGCGGCGCACGGGCTGGCGGGCCTGTCGGTCGCCTGGGGCCCGTGGGCGGGCGGGGGCGTGGCCGAGTCGAATGAGGCAGTCCGGCAGCGGGTGCGCCGTGGTCCGCTGCCGGGGATGGATCCGGGCCTGGCGGTGCAGGCACTGGGGCAGGCTCTCGGCGGGCCGGACAGCCTGCTGGCCCTGATGGATGTGGACTGGGCGCAGTATGCGGTCGCGCCACCGCCCTTCGTGCGGGACCTGCCCGAAGTCGTCGAGCTGGCCCGTGAGTCCGCTGCGGGCGCCGGGGCCGGGACCGGGGCTAGGGCCGGGGCTGGGGCTGGGGTTCGCGAGGACCTGGCCCGCAAGCTGGCCGGCCTGCCTCGCGCCGCGCAGGTCCGCGTGCTGACGGATCAGGTCCGGGCCGTGGCCGCCAACGTGCTGGGACACGAGTCCGCGGAGGCAGTGGCGGCGGAACGGGCCTTCAGCGAACTCGGCCTGGACTCGTTGACCTCGCTGGAGACGCGTCAGCAGCTGAACGTGCTGACCGGCCTCCGGCTGCCCGCGACCTTGCTGTTCGATTACCCCACCCCGGCGGTACTGGCCGAATTCCTGCGGACGGAAATGTTTGATCAGGAACCGGACCACGTGCCTGTCCTGGAAGAACTGGACAGACTCGATGCTCGCCTTTCGTCGATGGCGCGCGACGAAGCGGGGAGAGCCGAAATCGCCGCGCGCCTCGAGGCGATGACGCGGGCGTTCCGTGCCGGGCTCCGTGCCGGGTTCCGTGCCGACCCGACGGCCGGCGCAACATCCGACCACGAGCTCAAGACGGCATCGAACGACGAGATGTTCGACCTCCTGGACAGAGAACTAAGAGACTCCGACTTCGACTAACCCCGCCCCAAGCCCGCCCCCGCCACAAGCCCACCCCGCACCCGCCCCCTAGCCAGGCTCCGGGCCTGCCCTTGGCCAGGCTCCGCGCCCGACATATCCGACATGCGGCGTTTGAAGATCCAGGGCCCTCGGCGGGTCGATGGCGCCATCGAGCCTGCCAGCGCGTGCCATTGGTGCCGTCGGCTCGGGCGGCAGGCCAGCTCATACCTTTGCCCTTCGCCTCCATTTAGCGCGGAAATTTGGTGCTGGACGGAAATTAGGCGGCCGTATTCGTACACCAAATTTCCATCATGCACGGATGTTCCGTCTTAATCTGCGTCCCGTTCGAGGCTCGGCGGGCATCATGGCAATCCGGCAACGGTGGAAGCGGCGACTTCGATCGGCAAACTGGCCCCGCGCCTTCGATGGGTGCCAGGGTGCCAGGCCCTAGCCTTAACAAGTGTTAACAGTCTGTCGTGCAGCAGATGCGGAGTGTAGTGGCATCGGTACGTGGGTACAATAAATGCCATTCGGCCGTGTCGGTCCCCGGTGCCCGGACATATCTGGAATGCCTGGTGTATAGGGAGTATAGGGGCAGATCGCGAGGGATTATTCGTTTACCGTGGACGGTTGCTCTACCAATTGTGAGCGTTTCAAGGTGAACCGAGGTTTCGCGGTCGTGGGCGCGTGCCGGTTTTGGCGGGATATGACCGTTACGTGGACGGCGGTTGCGATGGATAGCGTGGAATAAAAGGGCCGCGCGGAAGAAAGGGCGCCGGTTTCCGGCGCCCTTTCTTCCGCAGGGCTCCTAATTTCCGCGAGGTGGCCGGTCAGGACACCACGGCTGGCGGGGCATTCCGGCCAAGGGTGAAGCTATTCCCACTTGAAGGTGCGGACGGCCACGAATCCGAACACGAGGGCGTAGCCGGCCATCACCAGCAGAGATGATGCCGGCGGGAACGGGCCTTCTACAGCACTCTGGAGGGCCTGGACGGATGCGCCGAGCGGGGTGAAGTCGCTGACGTGGCGAAGCGCGGCCGGCATTTCGGGCTGGGGGACCCACAACCCGGCGAAGAACAGCAGCGGATAGAAGAAGGCAGAGCTGATCAGGTTGGCCGCCTTGTAGGTGCGCGCGACCGCGGCGATCCACAGGCCAATGCTGAACAACGCCGCGATGGTGAGCAGCACGCTCAGGACGAATGCGCCCGGGTTCTGCGGCGCCCGCAGGTTGAAGACGGCGACTCCCAGCACCAGGACGATGACGATCGACGCGACGGCCTCGCAGAAGTTGATGACCAGCTGGGCTCCCAGCACCCAGGACGGCGGCAGCGGCGTGGTGGATAGGCGGCGCAGGATGCCACCCTCTCGGTAGCCGGCCAGCACCGGGGGCAGGCCGAACATCCCCAGGTTGTTCATCGACATGGCGACCAGGACGGGCAGGTAGACGTCAAGAAGGGTGAGGCCGTGCAGGCTCGTCTCCGCCTTCCGGAACGCCGGGATGCTCCCGAAGATCAGCATCAGTATTACCGGCAGCCCGATGCCGACGATCAAGCCGCTGCGCTGCCTGACCACTATCAGCGACTCGGTCCGTAGTAGCTCCCCGAAGGCTGCCCGAGGGGGGACCCGGGCGGGCCTGATCGACCAGGCCATGCTCATCTACGCACCAGCTTTCCCGTCTTCTTGAGCGCCCCTTCGTCGGTATCGGCGTCGGGATCGTGCAGTGGGCTCCCGGTCAGCGACACGAACGCATCCTCTAGAGTCGCCGACTCCATCTCGACGTCGTCGGCGGTGATGCCGGCCGCGGCCAGGGTCGAGATGACGGCGTTGACCAGCTGGCCCGATCCCTGAACCACCACGTGCTTGCCGTGCCGCTCCACGCTGGTGACTTCAGGCAGGGCGGTCAGCTGTTCGTCGTCGAACGGCTTGTCGGGCACGAACCGGACCCGCTTGCCTCCGCCAGCCTGCTCGGCGAGCTGGCCCGGGGTACCAGTGGCGACGATCCGCCCGTGATCGACCAGCGCGAGCCGGTCGCACAGTCGCTGGGCCTCATCCATGAAGTGCGTCACCAGGATCATGGAGGTGCCGTGGTCCCGCACGCTCTCGATCAGATCCCAGGTCGCGCGCCGGGCCGCCGGATCGAGCCCGGTGGTCATCTCATCAAGGACGGCAACCTTGGGCCGCCCGATCAGCGCCAGGGCGATCGACAGCCGCTGCTTCTGCCCGCCGGACAGCGATTTGTACAGCGCGTTGCCCTTGTCCGCCAGGCCCAGGGTCTCCAGGAACTCGTCGACGTCGGCTGGGTCGCGGTAGAACGACCGGTACAGGCGCAAGATCTCCCGCACTCGCAACAGCCCGGGCAGCTGGCTGGACTGCAGCTGGACGCCGACCAGTTCATGCAGTTCAGCGCCATCGGCCTGCGGGTTAAGGCCCAGCACCCGGATCTGGCCGCCGTCAGGGCGCCGCAGCCCGGTAATGCATTCCACCGTGGTGGTCTTGCCCGCGCCGTTCGGACCCAGAATGCCGAAGATCTCGCCCGCGGCGACAGAGAACGACACGTCCTCGACCGCCACCAGATCCTCGTAACATTTGCGCAGATGAGTGACGTCTACCACGACGTCCGTCCGCGGCGGATCAGATACGTCCGTCATGGAATCAACGGTACAGTGACTTTAGCATGGACGGAACCCCTAGCGATTTGAGCACCTGGCCAGCTTAAATAGCTGAATTTAGCCGGACACTGGTGGCGGCAGCGGGCTGATAGAGGCTGGGGCATTTCTCCAGTCCTATGTCAGGCCTTTTACTTCGATCGCGAGAACAGCCGGCTCTTAGCTGAGGCGGACCAGGGCGGGGACAAACTTGGCCGCGTCGATCGTGCCCCATCCGGTGACCATGTTGTATCCAGGGCCAGCCTGGTAACCGGTCACGCCGCCGAAGCTGTTGTTGCCCGACGTGACGCTCACGATGCCCGTTCCCTGGTCACCGGCCTGCTGGCGCTCGGCGAGCTTGTACAGCGCGGGATTGATCAGGCCGATCGGGTGACCGGCCAGCTGGTCGGCGAGCGCGACGATTCCCGCCATCATGGGCGCGGCCTCGGTGCTACCGCCAAAGATGTGCCAGCCCGCTCCGTTGCCTCCGGAGAAAGAGTAGTAACCCCAGGCGCTGGGGGCTCCGTCCATTGAGATGTCCGGCGACCCCCGGTGGCCGCCGACAACCCCGGCCACGCCGTCCTGGTACTGCGGGCGGGAGAAGACGGCCGACGGGCCGCCGCCGCTGGCGCCGAAGGCGTCTTTCCACGCGACGTCGGGGCTCAGCCGCCCCCCGCTGGAGCTGAGGCTGAGCGTCGTGCCGCCGACGGCGGTCACCAGCGGGTCCGTCGCCGGCCAGGTCCCCACCCTGTACTTGTACGTCGGATATGGAGGCGCCATGTCCGACACCTCGGTCACCCCGCTGTCGCCTGAGGGCGCGATTACCGTGACGTGATGGGCGTAAGCGTCCTCGAGGGCAAACCGCAAGCTGAGCAGGCTGGAGTAGTTGCCGGAGCTGACGCCGGGGAAGGAAGCCTCCGCGTCGGTAAGGGTCTGCAGGAACACGTCGCCGATGCCCTTGTCGATCAGTGATTTCTCGGCGGTCATCAGCTGCGAGATGCCCGCCGGGCCCACCATGGGCGTGTTGACAGCGGTCTCGGCGAGCACGATGCTGGCACCGGGCGCGATGGCGTGCGCATATTCAATGGTCAGGGTGGCTTCCTGCGCCTCGCCGACCATGAGCGGATCGTTCGGATTGAACGGGGGGACCTTCCCGAACTGGTCGACGGTGAGGGATGGGTTGGGGAGCTTGAACTTCTGGTCGAAGACCCGCAGGTCGTTCCTTATGGTCGGTGAGCCGTATGCTTCCGCGATCACGATGGTCTGGCCGGCGCCGGTGAGCGGGCGGCCGGTGGCCTCGCCGCTGTAGAGAGCGGTCAGGTTGTAAGCGGCCTGGAACTGCGCTGGCGTGTAGCAGCGGACCTTGAATTGGGACCAGCATTTCGCCGTGCTCAGCGGCGCGGGAAACGAGGCGTTCTCGGTGGAGGACGTCTTCGGCGTCGCCGCGCGAGTGGCGACGTTCGCGATGAGTACCGCCGCGACCAAGGCGCCCACCGACACTATCGGGAGCAAAATGCGAAACAGGATGCGTTTCCTCTTCGACTTGCTTCGCGTGCTCGCGCTTTCGGGGTCGGACGCCCCGGTCTGCGTCGCCATACGGAAACTCATTAGATTGCTGCTCCTCTTTCGGCTGCGCCTGGAAAGTCAGATCGCCGTTCGTGCGGGCTCGGCGCGAAGGTGCTGGGCGATCAGCTTGATGATCTCCTCGGCGTGATCGGTGAGGAAGAAATGCCCGCCGGCATAGACGTGCAGGTCAAATGCCCCGGTGGTGTGCCTGGCCCAGGCCTGGGTTTCGTCCAGCGTTGTCTTCGGGTCGTTGTCGCCGGTCAGCGCGGTGATGGGACAGTTCACCGTGACTTCTGGCGGGCAGGTGTACGTCTCGGTGGCCTTGTAGTCAGCCCGGAGCGGCGGCAGGGCGGCTCGCATTATCTCGTCATCGCCAAGCACCGAAGAGGCGGTCCCGGACATCTTGCGCACCTCCGCGAGGATGCCGTCATCGTCGCGGAGGTGTACCGTCTCGTTCCGGTAAGTCGCCGGTCCCCGGCGTCCGGAGACGATCAGCCGCATCGGGCCCTGCTGGTCGGCTTCGAGCCTGCGGGTGACCTCGAAGCCCAGGATGGCGCCCATGCTGTGGCCGAACAGGATCGTGGGCATCTCGGGCTGGCGCCGGAGGATGGCATGGAGCATGTCGGCGAGTACCGACATGTTGTCGATGGGCGGTTCGTTACGGCGGTCCTGCCGGCCGGGGTACTGGATGGCCACGACGTCGGTTCCGGGGCTGAGCGCCGCTGCCACCGGGAGGAAGTAGGTCGCTGACCCGCCCGCGTGCGGGAGGCAGACAAGCCGGGCGGCCGCGTTCCTGGCCGGACGGTAGCGACGGCACCACAGGTCGTCAGGCGAGGTCTGGGACATGCCACTCCAATGGATTCGCTGAACCAATCGCTATTTCCTAGGTCAAGCGAGACGATAACTGGCTGCCCGAAATCGCGGCAAGGACAGCCCGTTATGGATAACTACTGATAACAGCAAGAGGCGTCGCGTTCAACTGCTCCGATCTGGCAGTTGAACACGTTGCGTGTGACGATGCCCTACGCGCACGGGGTGTCTGCCTTGATCAGCCCGTAATACCTGGACAAGAGCGAATTCGCGTACTCGGGGTGAGTAAGGATCCAGAACCGGTTGCCGACGATCGCGTCTCGGACGGCGGTAGCGATGAGTGCCGGATCCAGGCCGGACTCCACCATTACCGCCGATTCCCGGCGCCATTCGGCGACGGCCGGCGAGTCCTGCACCGAAGGACGGGGCCCGAATCTGTCCTGCCAGTGACGGAACGATTCATGGATCCTGGTGCGGACGGGCCCGGGGCACAGCACCGATACCCCGACCGGAGAGCCGATGGCGGCCAGGTCGTGATAGAGGGACTCGGAAACCGCTACCGCCGCGTGCTTGCTGGCGCTGTAGGGTCCTCCGCACCTGGCCGCGACCAGCCCGGCGACCGACGCCGTATTCACCACGTGCCCTTCCCCCTGCGCGATCAGGTGAGGCACGAACGAACGGATGCCATGCACGATCCCGAACAGGTTGACGCCCATTACCCAGTTCCAAGTCGGCAGCGGGATCTCCCAGCTGGGCCCGCCGCGCGACACTCCCGCGTTGTTGCAGACGACGTGAACCCCGCCGAAACGGTCGAGCGTGGCGCGGGCCAGGGCATCGACGGAATCGGGGTCGCTCACATCGGTTACCGTCGTCGCGACCTCGATGCCGTCGGCCATCAGGCTTCGCGCGGCATCCGCCAGCGCCGGTTCGTCAACGTCCGAGATCATCACCCGCATGCCGTCCGCCCCGAGGCGCCGGCTCAGCGCCAGGCCGATGCCGCTGGCCGCACCGGTGATCACCGCGACCTTGCCCGCCAGTTCGCGCATCCGTGTTCCTTCTCTCCGTGCACAGGGAACTGCATTCTGGCAAATCAAACCCTTGCCCTCACTCTTCGGGCAATGCCATTCTGCTGGCATTCGTATGGCGATTTGGACGGGTCCTGAATTCCGCTAACTTCATAGGGCGGTCGCTCGATGCTCAGTTTCCGCGGGGTATCTGAGGTAGAGGCCGGAACGCTGCTGCTCGACGCGGTCACGACGCATGTTGCCGATATCGTCCGCGACATAAGCGGCGGAACGGGACCGGGTGTCGTTGATGCCGAGCGCTCGTTCCGTGAGCTTGGGCTGGATTCGCTCGGCGGCGTGGAACTGCACCGGCGGCTGGTGCTCGATACCGGGATTACCGTTCCGGTTACGGTCGTGTTCGAGTATCCGACCCCGGCGGCGCTCGCCAGGCATCTGGCCGGGCTGGCCCGCGGGGTGGAGCCATCGGCGGAGGTGGTGATCCCGCGAGCGGTCAGCGGTGATGAGCCGGTGGCGATCGTGGGGATGAGCTGCCGGTATCCGGGCGGGGTCCACTCGCCGGAGGACCTGTGGCGGGTAGTCGCCGAAGAGCGGGACGTTATCGGGGAGTTCCCTGGCGGCCGTGGCTGGAATCTGGATTACCCGGTCCGAGGCGGCTTCCTTGCTGACGCGGGGGACTTCGACGCGGCGTTCTTCGGCATCTCGCCGCGTGAGGCGGTCGCGATGGATCCCCAGCAGCGGTTGCTGCTCGAGGCATCGTGGGAGGCGCTGGAGCGGGCGGGTATCGATCCGGCGGCGCTGCGGGGTTCGCCGACCGGGGTGTTTGTCGGCGCGGAGCCGCAGGACTACGGTCCGCGTCTGCACGAGGCGCCCGACGGACTGGACGCGCACCTGCTGACCGGCGCCACGACCAGCGTGCTGTCGGGGCGGATCGCTTACGTGCTGGGGCTGCACGGGCCGGCCGTAATGGTGGACACGGCGTGCTCGGGGTCGCTGGTGGCCCTTCACCTGGCGGCGCTGGCGGTGCAGCGGGGAGAATGCTCGCTCGCGCTGGCGGGCGGGGTGTGCGTGATGGCCGGGCCGGGGACGTTCACCGCGTTCAGCCGGCTCGGAGGGCTGGCCGCGGACGGGCGGTGCAAGGCGTTCTCGGCGGATGCGGACGGCACCGGCTGGTCCGAGGGCGCCGGCATGATCGTCCTGGAGCGCATGGCCGACGCGGTGCGGAACCGGCATCGCGTGCTGGCCGTGCTCCGGGGGTCGGCGATCAACTCCGATGGCGCCAGCAACGGCCTGACCGCCCCGAATGGCCTGGCGCAGCAGGCGGTGATCGGACAGGCGCTGGCCAGCGCGGGCCTGGGCGCCGATGAGGTCGACGCGGTGGAGGCGCACGGTACGGGCACCGCGCTGGGTGACCCGGTGGAGGCGAGCGCGCTGATCGCGGTGTACGGCCAGCGTCCGGCCGAGTTCCCGCTGCTGCTGGGATCCATCAAATCGAACATCGGTCACACCCAGGCCGCGGCCGGGGTCGCCGGGGTGATCAAGATGGTCCTGGCGATGGCGCACGGGGTACTGCCCAGATCGCTGCATATCGATGAGCCGACGCCGCATGTTGACTGGCTGGCCGCGCCCGTGTCGCTGCTGACCCGGACCATGCCATGGCCCGCCACCGGCCGGCCCCGGCGGGCGGCGGTGTCCTCGTTCGGGATCAGCGGCACCAACGCGCACCTGATCCTGGAGCAGGCCCCGCCGGACCCTGACCAGCCGGACCCGGACCAGGCCACGGCTGATAACAGCAAGAGGCGTCGCGCGGTGCTGTCGTGGATGCTGTCCGCGCGTTCGGAGGCGGCACTGGCGGATCAGGCCGCTCGCCTGGCGTCTGATCTGACGGCCCGGCCCGGGCTGCGGCCCGCTGATGTGGCGTACTCGCTCGGGACCACCCGCTCGGCGCTGGAGCACCGGGCAATAGTGGTGGGCGATGAGACGGACCTCGTCCGGGGCCTCGCCGCGCTGGCCCACGGCGAGCGGGCGCCCGGCCTGATCCGGAGCAGAGCGGTGCCGAACGGCAAGGTCGCGTTCCTGTTCACCGGGCAGGGCAGCCAGCGGCTGGGTATGGGCCGGGAGCTGTACCGCGAGTTCCCGGTCTTCGCCAGCGCCTTCGACGAGGTGTGTGCCCAGCTCGACCGCGATCTGCCCGGCCCGCCGGTCGCTGAGGCGATCGCCAGCGAGCAGCCGCTGCTGGACCAGACCGGCTATACCCAGCCGGCGTTGTTCGCGGTGGAGACGGCGCTGTGGCGGCTGGTGGAGTCGTGGGGACTGACGCCGGACTACGTGACCGGACATTCGGTCGGCGAACTGGTCGCGGCGCACGTGGCCGGCGTGCTGTCGCTGGCGGATGCCTGCTCGCTGGTCGCCGCCCGCGGCGCGCTCATGCAGGAACTGGCCGGCGGCGCGATGGCCGCGATACAGGCCGCCGAGAGCGAAGTGGCTCCCCTGCTGGCCGGCCGCGAGGACGCGGTGAGCATAGCGGCGGTCAACGGCCCGTCCTCGGTTGTGGTGTCCGGCGCCGAGGAGGCGGTCCTCGAGATCGCCGCCCACTGGCACGAACGCGGACGCAAGACGTCGCGGCTGCGGGTGTCGCACGCGTTCCACTCCCCGTCCATGGACCCGATGCTCGCCGAATTCCGCTATGTCGCGGAGGCGATGTCGTACTCGGCACCGCGGATCCCGGTGATCTCCAACGTGAGCGGCGCCGTCGCCGCCGCTGAGGACCTGTGCTCGCCCGGCTACTGGGTACGTCACGTCAGGCAGACGGTGCGGTTCGGCGACGGGATCCGCTGGCTCGCCTCGCGCGGGGTCCGGACGTTCCTCGAACTGGGGCCGGACGGAGTGCTGACCGCGATGGTGCACGACATCCTGGGCGGTGACGCGGAAGAGGCCTGGGCGGCGCCGGTCCTTCGCCGGGACCGGCCAGAAGCACTCCAGCTGATGACCACGGTGGCGGGCGCATGGGTCCGCGGCATCCGGGTGGACTGGTCCGGGGTGTTCGCCGGGACCGGAGCGCGGCCGGTTGACCTGCCGACCTACGCGTTCCAGCGGCAGAACTACTGGCTCAGTCCCGCCCGGTCCGTCCGCGCTGAGGATCTGGGGCTGCGAACCGCCGGCCACCCGCTGCTGGGCGCCATCGTGACGCTGGCCGAAGACGACCGGCTGATCATCACCGGACAACTGTCCCTGGACGCGCAGCCGTGGCTGGCCGATCATGTGGTGGCCGGGGAGGTGCTGGTGCCTGGCACCGCACTGGTCGAGCTGGCGATCCGGGCCGGCGACGAGGCCGGCTGCCCGGTCATCAAGGACCTGACGCTGCTCGAGCCGCTGCCGCTGACCGGGCACGACGCCGTGATGATCCAGCTCAGCGTCGGCGTACCCGGCCCAGACGGCGCCCGCCCGGTAGCCGTCTACTCCCGCCCGGCAGCCGCCGACCGGGACGAGCGGTGGACACGGCACGCGGCCGGCGTACTGACCCGGTCCGGTACAACGGCGGACGGCCCGGACGGCTCGGGGCTGGCACACTGGCCCCCGCAGTGGCCCCCGCAGGGGGCCATCGAGCAGGATCTGGCCGGGTTCTATGCCGCACTGGCGGAGGGCGGGCTGGACTACGGGCCCGTGTTCCGCGGCGTAACCTCGGCCTGGCGCAGCGGAGAGGAGATCTACGCCGAGATCGCACTGCCGGAAAGCACCCCCGCGGCCGGATTCACGCTGCACCCGGCACTGCTCGACGCCGCGCTGCACCTGACCGGCACAGGGCCTGACGGCCGCCCGGATGAAGCCGAGATCCCCTTCGGCTGGGCCGACGTGGCAGTGCACGCCACCGGCGCCACACAACTCCGGGTCCGCATCGCCCCCGCCCCGGCCGGACGGGGCGTGTCGCTGACCCTGGCCGACATGGCAGGAGACCCGGTCGCCTCGGTCGGCTCGCTGGTATTCCGGGCCCTGCCGCGCGTGGCAGAGGCGGCAAAGACGGCAAAGACCGCAAAGGCGGTAAGGGACGCCTTGTTCCGGCTGGACTGGGTGCCAGCCGGAACAGAACCGCCGGCAGGCGGCGCGGGCCGCTGGGCCATGGTCGGCCCAGATGCCGGCCTGGGGGTACGCGACGCCGTTCGTTATGAGGATCTGCCTCAGCTCATGGCGGCGGTAGCGGCGGGGCAGGACATTCCTGACGCGGTGCTGGCCTGCTGTGTACCTGGCGGCACCGAGGATGCCGCCGGCGCGGCGGAGGAGGTGGCGGTCGCCGTTCTCGGCCTGCTCCAGGCCTGGCTGGCGGAGGACAGGCTGGCGGCCTCGCGGCTGGTGGTGGCGACGTGCCGGGCCGTGGACGCCGGGCCAGATGTGCCAATAGACGTCGCGAGCGCGTCGGCGTGGGGCCTCATGCGGGTGGCCGCGGCCGAGAACCCTGGCCGGTTCGTGCTGGCCGATGTCGATGAGCTGGCTGGGGCCGGGGACCTGATCGTGGCCGGGGCCGCGCTGGGTGAACCCGAATTCGCGGTGCGCGGCGGGCGGATCCTGGTGCCCCGGCTGGCGCGGGCCGAGGCCGGGGGCCAGACACCGGACCGGTGGCCGGACGGGACGGTGCTGGTAAGCGGCGCCTCGGGGGCGCTGGGCGGCTTGCTGGTCCGGCACCTGGCCAGTACCCGGGGAGTACGTGACCTGCTGCTGGTGTCGCGGCGCGGGCCCGCCGCGGCGGGCGTAAGCGCGCTGGCCGCCGAGCTGGCGGGGCTGGGCGCGCGGGTCCGGGTGGCCGCGTGTGATGTGGCGGACCGAGGCGGCCTGGCCGGACTCATCGCATCGGTCCCGCCTGACGCGCCGCTGGCCGGCGTGGTGCACGCGGCGGGAGTGCTAGACGACGGGGTGATCGGCTCGCTGTCGGCGGCCAGGCTCGGCGCCGTGATGCGGCCCAAGGCCGGCGGTGCGTGGTATCTGCACGAGCTGACCGCCGGGCTGGACCTGCCGGTGTTCGTCCTGTTCTCGTCGGCGGCGGGGGTACTGGGCAGCGCGGGGCAGGGAAATTACGCGGCGGCGAATACGTTCCTGGACGCCCTGGCCGCGCACCGGCGGCGGCTGGGGCTGGCGGGAGTCTCGCTGGCGTGGGGAGCGTGGGAGCTGGCTGGCGGGATGGCCGGGCAGCTGACCGGGGTGGACCAGCGGCGGATGGCCCGGGAAGGGTTCCGGCCGGTGGGCCCGGCCGAAGGGCTGGCGCTGCTGGACGCGGCGATGACCGTTGACGCGGGCCTGGTGGTGGCGGCCCGCCTGGACGCGGCGGGGTTGCGGGCGGCGGACGGGCGGGTTCCGCCGCTGCTGTCGGGGCTGGTCCACCGCGGTCCGGCCCGGCGCGCGGCGGGTCAGGGTCAGGGTCAGGGGGCACCCGGAGGTAGCGGGCTGGCGGCGCGGCTGGCGGGGTTGCCGCCGGGTGAACAGGACGCGGTGGTGCGGGAGGTGGTGCTGGCGCAGGCGGCGCTGGTCCTGGGCATGGCGGGGCCGGAGGCGATTGACGCGGATCGGGCGTTCCGCGAGCTGGGGTTTGACTCGCTGATGGCGGTGGAGCTGAGGAATGGGCTGGCCGCGGTGACGGGGCTGCGGTTGCCGGCCACGCTGGTGTTCGATTACCCTGCCCCCGCGGTGCTGGCGGGATACCTGAAGTCCGTGCTGCTCGGCGAGACGGCCAGGGCCGGAGACGCCACGACGGGAGCCCGCGCCGTGCCGCCGGAGGCGGAGTCGGAGTCGGAGGCGGGCGCGGACCGGCTGGCGATCGTGGGGATGGGGTGCCGGTTTCCGGGCGGGGTGCACGACCCGGAGGGGCTGTGGGAGCTGGTCGCGTCGGGGGCCGACGCGATCTCGTGGTTTCCGGCGGACCGGGGCTGGGATGAGGACGTGTACGACCCGGACCCGGAGGTGCCCGGCAAGAGCTACACGCGTGAGGGCGGGTTCTTGTATGAGGCAGGTGATTTCGACGCGGGGTTCTTCGGGATCAGCCCGCGCGAGGCGGTGGCGATGGATCCGCAGCAGCGGCTGCTGCTGGAGACCTCCTGGGAGGCGCTGGAAGACGCCGGAATAGACCCCGCGACGCTCCGCGGCACGGCGACCGGGGTCTTCGCCGGGCTGATGTACCACGACTACGCGGCGCGGACCGGCGGCGAGGTGCCCGAAGGGGCGGAGGCGTTCCTGGGGACGGGGGTGTCGGGAGGCGTGCTGTCGGGCCGGGTGTCGTACGTGTTCGGGCTGGAGGGCCCGGCGGTCACGATCGACACCGCGTGCTCGTCGTCGCTGGTGGCGGTGCACCTGGCGGGCCAGGCGCTGCGGGCGGGAGAGTGCGACCTGGCCCTCGCGGGCGGGGTCACCGTCATGGCGACACCGGAGACGTTCATCGATTTCTCCCGGCAGCGGGGGCTGGCCGCCGACGGACGGTGCAAGGCGTTCGCCGACGCGGCCGATGGCACCGGGTGGAGCGAAGGCGCCGGGGTCCTGGTGCTGGAACGGCTGTCCGACGCGCGCCGTAACGGGCACACGATCCTCGCGATAGTCGCGGGCAGTGCGGTAAATCAGGATGGCGCCTCCAACGGGCTGACGGCGCCGAATGGGCCGTCGCAGCAGCGGGTGATCCGGGCGGCGCTGGCTTCGGCGGGGCTGGCGGCGGATCAGGTGGATGTGGTGGAGGGGCACGGGACGGGGACCCGGCTGGGTGATCCGATTGAGGCGCAGGCGCTGCTGGCGACCTATGGGCAGGGCCGGGACGGGACCCGGCCGGTGCTGCTGGGGTCGGTGAAGTCGAATATCGGGCATACCCAGGCGGCGGCGGGGGTGGCGGGGATCATCAAGATGGTCGCGGCGCTGATGCGTGGGATGGTTCCGGCGACGTTGCATGTGGATGCGCCGTCGTCGCAGGTGGACTGGGGGTCGGGTGCGGTGCGGCTGGTGACTGAGCCGGTGCCGTGGCCGGACACCGGAAAGCCGCGGCGGGCCGGGGTGTCCTCGTTCGGCTTCAGCGGCACCAACGCCCACATCATCATCGAGCAGGCCCCCGCGAGCCAGAGGGGCTCCGAGCGGCCCGGAGCCGAGCGGGGAATAACCGCTTGGCTGGTGTCGGGGCGGACGGCGCAGGCGCTGCGGGCGCAGGCGGGGCGGCTGGCGGAGTGGATCAGCGCGCGGCCGGGTCTGGATCCGGCCGATGTGGGCTGGTCGCTTGCCACGACCCGGTCGGTGCATCAGCACCGGGCGTTGGTGGTGGGGCAGGGCCGGAATGAGCTGGTGGCGGGGCTGGGGGCGGTGGCGGCGGGGGAGCCGGCGGCGGGTGTGGTGACGGGTGATGCGGGTGGTGGCGGGCGGGGGAAGGTCGTGTTCGTGTTCCCGGGTCAGGGTGGTCAGTGGGCGGGGATGGGCCGGGACCTGGCGCAGCATTGCCCGGTGTTCGCGGACCGGCTGGCCGAGTGCGGGCGGGCGCTGGCGGCGTATGTGGACTGGGACCTGGAGCAGGTGCTGGCCGGTGCTCCCGGTGTGCCGGGGCTGGACCGGGCTGAGGTGGTGCAGCCGGTGCTGTGGGCGGTGATGGTGTCGCTGGCCGCGGTGTGGCAGGCGGCCGGGGTGGTCCCGGATGCGGTGGCCGGGCATTCGCAGGGCGAGATCGCCGCAGCGACGGTGGCCGGGATTCTGTCCCTGGAGGATGCGGCACGGGTGGTGGCGCTGCGCAGCCGGGCGCTGGGCGTGCTGTCGGGGCGGGGCGCGATGGTGTCGGTGGCTGAGTCCGCGGATGTGGTGCGGGAGCGGCTGGCCGGGTTCGGGGACCGGGTGGCGATAGCGGCGGTGAACGGCCCGGCGCAGGTGGTGGTGTCGGGTGATGTGGCGGCGGTGGAGGAACTGGCCGCGGCGTGCGCGGCGGCCGGGGTCCGGGTCAAGCGGCTGCCGGTGGA
>JAFARZ010000110.1 GCA_019245115.1 Streptosporangiaceae bacterium
CCCGGTCCTGGTGGCGTTACTTACTCCAATGCGGCTCCTTGCCGGGGATCGGCTTGCCGATGAGAGCGACGGGGATGAAGAAGCACATCTGGCCGATCGCCATGGTGAGCGTCCACAGCGCCTTGGTGTCGTAGTGGGCGGAGGTCCTGGCGTACAGCTCGTCGGGGACGCGTTCTCCGGACGGGTTCGGGGTGAGGACGGCCTCCACGAGTTCCAGTGCGACCCGTTCGGCGTCGGTGAAGTGAGGGGCGTCCCGCCAGGACGCCACGGCGGTGATGCGCTCCTGTGGTTCCCCGGCCTTGCGGAGGGCGCCGGTTACCCGGACGGTGTGGTAGGTGTTGCCGATGATCTGCCCGGCGCGCAGCTGCACCAGGTTGACGGTGGTCTGCGGGATCGAGCCGTTCGCGGTGGCCTTATACAGGGCTCCGGCGATTTCCCCGAACTCGGGTATGAACAGGTTGGGGTCGGGCAGACGCGAGGTGAGGTCGTCGAGGTCGGTGGTCGCGGGCGTTGACATGGCGAGGCCTTCCCTTCTGGATCTCGGCGGTGTTCATGGTGTCTCAGTAGCCCGACGACACAGCCGACGAGAATGTGAAGTGACGCGTCAGCTTCACATTCCGGTGCGCTATCTCGTCGGAGTGGTGAGGGCAGATGCGACCGAGGGAGCCGCCGGCACCATGACCACCCGATCTGGGCCAGGATCCGGCCGGCCCGACCCCGGCCTGAGCGTGATCATGAGCGAGCGGCGGCAGCTGATCAATCTGGCTTACCGGCTGCTGGGCTCGCTGACCGAGGCCGAGGATGCCGTCCAGGAGGCCTACGCCCGCTGGTATGCCATGACCCGGCAGCAGCAGGTAGTCATCGAGAATCCGGGTGCCTGGCTGACCACGGTCGCTAGCCGGATCTGCCTGGACATGCTCGGCTCGGCACGCGCCCGGCGAGAGACCTACGTGGGCGCATGGCTCCCTGAGCCGCTGCCCGGGCCCGCGGAATGGCGTGGCGGGCGCCTGGGCGCCGACGCCGATCCGGCCGACCGCATCACCCTGGATGAGTCGGTCAGCATGGCCTTCCTGGTGGTGCTCGAAACGATGACTCCGGCCGAGCGCGTCGCGTTCATCCTGCACGATGTCTTCGGCCACTCCTTCGCCGAGGTGGCCCAGATCACCGGCCGGACGTCGGCGACCTGCCGTAAGCTGGCCTCCACCGCCCGCCGCCGCGTCCGCGCCTCGCGGGCTCCCGCGGCCCCGTCAGCCCGGCAGGCCGGCCTCGTCAGGGACTTCAAGAAGGCATGGGAAGCCGGGGACATCAATGCCCTCATCGACATCCTCGACCCTCGCGCCACCGTGACCGCCGATGGCGGCGGACTCGTCACAGCCGCCCTGCGCCCGGTCGAGGGCGCCGGGCAGATCGCGCGCTTCTACGCCGGGATCGTCGGCATAACACGCAACATGACAGTCCTGGAGCGTATGGTCAACGGCCAGCCCGGCCTGGTGGCCCAGCTGGACGGCGTCGTGACGGTGTTCGCGTTCGATATCGCAGGCGACCGGATCAAGCACATCTGGGCAGTACGCAACCCCGAGAAGCTCCGGCCCTGGACGGCAGGCTGAGGTGCAATATGGCCAGGTCGGCTCTCGCCTGCTGGGGAAAGAGGAGATTGACTGGACATTATGCGCCGCGACTGCGCCCAGGGTCTGGCGTCCGTCCTCGTTGTCATGCTGGCCGCATCCGCAGCCGGCTGCACGGGTCCACCGCGCCCCCCGGCCGGTGCCCGGCCCACGCCGGCCAGCCGAACCGCCGGGATCACGCAGAGGCCCCGGGCGGCGGCAGATCCGGGCGTGCGGCGCTCCATGCTGCTGGGCTACTCCGTCCGGCACCGCCGCATCGTCGCGATCGAGATCGGCGACCCGGACAGCCTGGCCCGCGCCCTCATCGTCGGCTGCATCGATGGCAACGAGCCTGCCGGGATCGCGATCGCGACCACCCTGGCCGGCGGCCCGCCGCCGGCCGAAGCGGACCTGTGGATCATCCCCGACCTCAACCCGGACGGAGTCGCGGCAGGCACCCTCGCCAACAGCCACGGCGTCCGCCTCAACCGCAACTTCCCGTATCAGTGGCAGCCGCTCGGTCCGCCCGGCAGCGCCAGCTACGCGGGCCCGCGGCCGCTGTCCGAACCGGAAACCCGGATCGCCGCCGCCCTCATCAAGCGGCTGCGACCACGGCTGACCATCTACTACCACCAGCCCCTCACCGTCGTCGACGACTCACAGGGGCCACAGGCCATCGAACGCCGCTACGCCGAGCTCACCGGCCTGCCGCGGCGGCCACTGACCGACTATCCCGGCAGCGCCGCCGGCTGGCAGGATACCCTGCTCGGACCCACCGCCTTCGTCGTCGAGCTCCCGGCCGGGTCACTATCGCCTGCTAGCGCGCGCCGCGACGCCGCCGCCGTCGCCGACGTGCTGCCCCGGGGCTAGCACCGTAGCCGGTTCAACCGCCGCCTCATCCGCAGCGACATCCCAGTGTGCGCAAGCGCTTTACGCCGTATGCGCCGACATCAGTCCGGCGCGGCAGCCCGGTCTTCGCGGCGCACCCGCAAAACCGGCTCAGCGGCGCGGCCGCCCGAGCAGCTTCTCGATACTCCGGCGCTCGCGCTTGGTCGGGCGGCCCGCGCCGCGATCCCGGACGGCCACCGGGACCGCCTCCTCGCGAGACGGAGGCGGAGGGCTGTTGTCGATGTAGCACGCGGCGGCAGCCGACGCGCTGACACGCTTGGTGATGACCTGCTGGACGACCACGACGCGTTCGCGTCCCTCGCCGCGCAGCCGCACCTCGTCACCGGCCCGCACGGCATGCGCGGGCTTGACCCGGACTCCGTTGACCCTGACGTGCCCGGCCCGGCAGGCAACGGACGCAGCCGAACGGGTCCTGGCCAGCCGCACCGACCAGATCCAGCTGTCCACCCGCCCAGCCTGATCACCTGCCACCCGGCAACTGTAATGCGATACGCGCTCGCAGGCTGCGCCCAGCCTGACGTCTTCCGCCGGGTTTGAGACTGCCCAGCCGAGGCACAAGTGATCAGACAGGCTCAAGGGGATCCGTACAGCCGACACCTGGGGAGGTAGATGGCGTGGAAATCCAGATGGTGCTGCACCTGCCCCGCGATGCCGCCAGCGTGCCGGTCAGCCGCCAGGTTCTCGATGGCTGCCTGGAAACCCTGGGAGTCGCGCCGGATACGCGCGCCGACATCGCGCTGGCGGTGAGCGAGGCATGCGCTAACGTCATCAGGCATGCCGGACCTGGCCAGGAGTACCAGGTACAGGTGAGCGCCAGGAACGGGACGTGTGCCATCGAGGTCATCAATACCGGCAGTGGGGGTGGCACGCCCCCGCCGGACGGCAGCAGGACTGGTGCCCGCAGCGCCGGCCGGGGGACCGGTGCGGAAGGACCCGGCGGGCTTGCTGTCAGCAGCGGTCCTGTGCCCGAGACCGCCGAGCACGGCCGCGGCCTGAAGATTATCAATGCGGTGGTCGACAACCTGCAGCTGACCAGTAACGAACGCCTGGGTACGACTGTCCACTTCGAGAAGGCACTCAAGTGGCTTCCCGCAGCGCCTGGGCAGCACCTGTTCGACTCCGATGGCGGCAGCTAAGCCCAGCGCGGTTACACCGGCGCGGAAGCAGGCAGACGTGACCGGGCATGCGCACGGGGTGAGCGGGTGTCCCTCGTCCGGCATTACTGGCCGACGTCAAGGCGATTCTCGCGGGCTTGGTAAGGTCGACCATGCCCTTGAGTGACTTCCACCTGAGAGCGTCGATTGCGGTATCCGACATGGGTGCGGCTCCTCCAGAGTGGGCAACATGCCGGTGGTGCCATCGGTGCCGCTCAAACCGATCAGTAGCGCTATTAGAGCGTGCCCGATGGTGCCATCGGTGCCGCTGGCCAGGGAGCAGCACCTGGCTGGCTGTCACTTTAA
>JAFARZ010000288.1 GCA_019245115.1 Streptosporangiaceae bacterium
GACCGTCACGCTGCTGGTCGCCGCCGTGGTCGGGGTGCCGGAGATCAAGCCGGACGAGGAGATGGACAGGCCAGCCGGCAGGCCGGTGGCGGTGTAGGTGAGGGTCTGGCCGGAGGCCGAGTCGCTGGCGCTGATCTGCAGGCTGACCGCGGTTCCCACGGTCCCGCTCTGGTTACCTGGGTTGGTGACCGTCACAGTGTTGCCGCCGCCACCGCCGTTGCCCACGATCGCGTGGCTGGCCTGGCAGGCGCCGTTGTTGTTGCTTCCGTCGTTGCCCCACGTGGTCTGCACGGCGAAGGTGCCGGTGCTGGTGGTCAGGTCAAACGAGCCACCAGACGTTCCCGGAGTGATCCAGGCGCACTTGTCGCCGTTCTCTTCGCCGCTGGAGTCGGTGTAGCCGCCGGCCGGGTTCTGGTCGGTGATCGTCTCCGCGTACTCGTGGCCGTTCACGATCGAGACGCCGTCCAGCGGTCCGTTGCTGTTGACGAAGTTCTGTCCGCAGGACGCGCCGGCATCGGGAATGTAGGGCAGGTTGGTGAACGCGATGTCGCCGAAGGACGAGCTGACCGCACCCCCGCTCAGGGTCGAGTCGCCGTTGTAGTCATGCCAGGCGCAGAAGCCCTGGGTCTGGTAGTTGTCCGGATTGGTGCCGGTGGGGGACAGGATGACGTACTGGGCGTCCCGGTTGGAGGCGGCGGTGGTGTTGCCGAAATGGCCAGCGGCGTTGACCGCTTCCACACCAAGCTGGTGTCCGCTGGCGGCGCTCGGCGATGCCGTGCTCTCGTCGACCCAGACGCCGGCCAGCGCGCCGCCGGTCGGGTACGCGACATGCGAGGTGTTGCCGGCCGGGCAGATCTGCGTCCCCGTGGCGACCCCTTCGCAGTACTGGGTCATGACGCCGGACCACAGCTCGTTGTTGGTGCCGAGGCCCTTGAAGAACTCCTGGTCGTACGGAGCCTCGCCGCTCGGGTCACCGGACAGCGTGACGTCGCCGTTGGAGTTGGTGCTCTGGCTGCCCCATTGCGAGCCATAGAAGACCAGGTAGACCTTTTCGTGGCCGGTCGTGACGCCGATCCCGTCAATGCCTCCGCCGTAGTTGAGGTCGTTGGCCGACGCCGCGGCTGCCGCGGGGTGGGCCGCCGCCCACTGCTTCATCTTCTGGTACTGGGAGATGGTCGGTGTCACACCGTGCCGGTAGGCGTGACCGTAGGCGGGAGAGTAGGGGTTGGCCACGGGGGCGGCGGCAGGCTGCCCGGCGGAAGCGTACGCTCCGCCGGCGGCCACAGCCATGCCGCCTGCGGCTACGACCGCGGCGAACGCAGCTATCACGCTGCGTCTCGCCAGTCGCGGCTTGGGAAGATGGGGGTTCATCCTGTTCCCTTCACTGCGCAGTTGCCGGGCGCCGTCTTCGTTGACCACACCTGGCAGGCACCGGGGGTCGCGGGGCCTGCGCGTAACGTAATTGGAACCGCCATCTTCCGTCAATAGTCACCAGCAACACAAATATTGCCAAATCAGCCGAGGTAACCCTTTACAGACCACATGTTTCCCGATTTATCCGGTTGTGTAAGGCCTGGTGGATGATTAGCGGTACATGAGGAGAAATAAGACGAATTAAGATGATTTGTCGGGCTCACATAACGTGGCCGGATGGGGAATTTTGTTGGATTGTCAACCGCGCACGCCGGAGACGGATTCATCGGGACCGCGGCCTCGCGTCGATCGGGTGCTTACCGGTAGTGTTCGCGGAACCACGGTCGCGGCGGCCGCGTCAAATGTCCGGGGGATCGGTGACCGGTGAGAGGGCGGTATGAACGGACCAAACGGAACAAGGGCCCTGCTTCCTGGGTGTGCGGTCATTCTTGGCCTGGTTGTCGCGGCGAGCGCGGGTTGCGGCCGGTCGGCCGCGACAGGCGCTACCGCGTCCGGGGCGACCGCTGGTGCCACGACGTCCGGCGCGTCGTCCGGGAGCACCGGGTCGGCCGGGGCCTCGGCCTGCTCCAGCGGCGCGCTGACCGTCACCCTCGCCGATAACAACAAGTCGCTGTGCGTCACGGTGGGCACCAAGATCGCGGCCCTCTTGCGCGGCACAGTCAGCGACCGGTGGTCGGTCATCCGCACAGATTCCGGCGTGCTCGTCCCGCGGGCTGATCCTCGTATGACGCTCATGGCTGGCGTGACCGGAGCCGCGTTCGAAGCGGCCCATCCCGGCGTCGCGGTCGTCTCCTCGGTCAGGTATCCGTGCCGGCAGACGGCGACGACCGGTGCCGCGACGGCTTCTCCGGCCGTAGGCTGCGGCGCGGCGAACGCCTTCCGCGTGACCCTGGTCATCCAGGCCAGCTAGCCGCCTAACCGGAGCCGGGTTGCCCGGCCTGCCGCCCGCTCCGGCCTGCCGCCCGCTCCGGCATTCTGCCCGCTTCGGCCTGCCGCCCGCTCCGGCATTCTGCCCATATCCGGATTTGCCGGACACGGATTCGCGGATGTGCGCGGTGGATTTACGCTTCGGCGTGCTCTGCGACTATGTGAGCGTTGCTGAGTAACGTACGTTTGCGGCATATGGGGCATGCCGCCTTTGCGAGAGCGCGCTGGTCAGCCTGGTGAACAACGCGTATCGGCACATAGCGGGCACATGGGCTGCCATCTCATGGAAGAAAAGCGCCCTCCGGAAGAAAAGGCGCCGGAAACCGGCGCCCAATCCTCCACGAAGCTCTTTTCTTCCGCGTCGTCCACCGCAGCCGCCGTCGCATAAGGGTCATATGCCGACAAATCGGAGCGCCCGTCTGACACGCCGAAAACTCCGTCCGGCGTCAGTCGTCCTGCCGCGAACTGCCGAGCATGATCTCGTCCCACGACGGCACCGAGGAGCGCCGGCCACGTGCGGACTTCCGGTTCGGCCGGGCCGCCTGCCCGTTGCCGCTGTCGGCCCCGCTGGGCTGGCCGGCCGGCTGAACGGCCACGGCGGGCTGGCTGGCAGCAGCGGGCTGGCCGGTCGG
Organism: Streptosporangiaceae bacterium; assembly: GCA_019245115.1. GTDB lineage: Bacteria > Actinomycetota > Actinomycetes > Streptosporangiales > Streptosporangiaceae > JAFARZ01. The sequence continues at coordinate 2,994 of JAFARZ010000288.1, forward strand.
CTGCGCGGCGGCCGCTGGCTGGCTGACCGGCTGCGCGGCGGCCGCTGGCTGGCCAGCCGGCTCCGCTGTCGCGGCGGCAGGTTTACTGGCCGGCGTCGGCTGGGTGCTTGCGGCGGGCTGGGAGGTTGCCGCCGGCTGGGCGCTTGCCGCGGGCCGGGCCGGCGCGGCCGGCTGGGCCGGCGCTTCGGGTTGATCGGGCTGGGCATCCGCCCCGCTCGCCGCCGGGAACCCCTCGGCAGCTTGCTCGTCTGACGCCGCAGCCGGCGTGTCGCGGACGGGCGCCGGTTCCTCGCCCCGGGGCGGCCAGTCCTCGGCTCTCGCAGCCGCCGGCGCCGGCGCCGGCGCGGGTGCGGGTGCAGGAGTCACGGGCATCGGGGCAGGCGTGAAGGGCGCCGCGACGGGCTCGGCCGCGCGGACCGGCTCGGTGGGGCGGGCGGGATCGGCCGGGCGGACCGGTTCCGCGGATGCCCCGCCGTCCTCGGCGGCAGACCTCGGCGGCTCGTGGCGAAGGCGTGGCGCGAGACGGGTCACGGTGGCCTCGCCGGGTCCGGTGGCGCTCGCCTGCGGCAACTCGGTTCCGGGCAGCGACATCCGGGCCGCGGTGTCGTCGGCCGGTACCACGTGCCGGCGACGCGGGTCGAAGACCCACTCGGCCACGTGCAGCCGCCCGCCGGTGGTGAAGGTGAGCTGGACCTGCCAGTTGCCGTCGCCGCGCTTGCGGGCATCCCACTGAACGTCATCGGGATCCGCGCCCGTCGCCGCCAGCCGCTCGGTGGTGATCTCGCCGAGTCGAGCGCCCGGTGCCGACTCGCCGGGTCTACGGACCGACGCCGCCTGCGCCTGGTCCGCGATGTACGCGCGTTCGGCCAGGACCGGGCCTTCGAACCAGCGGACGCGTTCCACGGCGATGCCGGCCGCATCGGCGATTTCCTCTACCGTTTCCCCGGCCCGGATTCGTGCCTGGATCTCCTTGGGTCGCAACGGGCTCTCCACTTCGATCTCGTACTGTGCGAGCCGGGAGGTCTGGCCGAGGGCGACAGCCCTGAGCCGCTCATCAATCGGCAACATGAACCGTGCGCTCCGGCCCGGCACCGCGAGGACGGCGTAGCGGCCATCCTCGCTCACCGCGACGAAGCGCAGTTCCTGCATCGGCGTTCCTTCCGCTCCGGCCATCAAGGCCGGTCTTGCCATGACGGCCAGGGGCTTTCCGGCGTAGCCTAGCCGAGCGACCGCACCGGTCACCCCCACGTCCCCGAGTCTGGCCGGTTCGCCGCGCCATGGCCAGCACCGCGCCCGGCATGTCCCGAGTTAATCCTGCCGGATAAGCTCGGCAATCGACTCGCTGGCCGGCAGCTAACGGCGCTCCCGGGCGGTGACCGGAGCGGAATCCAGCCCCGTACCGCCGTTTTCGGGTATCTCCAGCCGGCTCAGCTTGGACGGCCACCAGTTCCACCGCCCGAGCAGGATGACCGTGCACGGCACGAGGACCGTCCGCACGATGAACGTGTCCATCAGGACGCCCAGCGCCAGCCCGATTCCGACGTCGACGATCTGGCTGCCGCCCGAGCCCCGGCCGCCGACGACGGCGAACACGGCGAACGTGCCGGCCAGCACCAGCCCGGCCGAGGTGACCGTCGTGCCGGTAGCGTTCAGTGCACGGGTAACAGCGTCGCGTAGCGGAAGATGGTGGGCTTCCTCCCGTATCCGGGACATGACCAGGATGTTGTAGTCCTCGCCGAGCGCCAGCAGGAAGACGAACATGAGGAACGGCAGGATGAACGTGAGGCCGCTCTCCCCGCCGATCTTCATGAAGATGATCACGGACAGCCCGAGCGCGGCGAAGAACGACAGCGCGACCGACACGATCAGGTAGATCGGCGCCACCAGCGAGCGCATCACGACGATGAGCAGCAGCCCGATCACCACGATCGCGATCGGCACCACGCGGGTCAGGTCGGTGTCGGAAATCTGGCTGATGTCGTAGAACGCCGGCGCCTCGCCGGCGACACCCCAGTCGGCGGCGCCCAGCGTCCTGGCGACCTGGCCTGTCGCGGTCCGCACCGAAGGCACCGCGGTCATCGCCGCGGTGGTGGACGGGTCGCCGGCCTTCAGCCCGGTCTCGAACTGGATCGTGCGTCCGTCCGAGCTGATGTACTGGGCCGTCGCCCGGTACACCTGGTAGGCGGCCAGCGGGACCTGCGAAGGCAGCGGATGCGACGGCGTGGCGGGCAGCGCCGAGGCGCTCCCGAACAGGCCGCGCAGTGAGGTGTACTGCTGCGGGGTCAGCGTGACGCCGACCGGGTTCAGCGGCCCGGTGATCCCGGTGAACAGCCCGCTGGCATGAAGCTGGCTTTCCGCCGCCGGCACCGCGGACAGGTTGTCCCACACTGGCTGGGACAGCTTGTAGACGAGGTTGGTCGGGTTCGCCGAGCTCTGCGGGAAGTGCTTGTTCAGCAGCGCGGTACCCGCGGCCGAGTCGGTTCCGGCCGGCGCGCTGATGGTCCCGCCGAACCCGCCGGGCTTGTAGCTGGGCACCGCGATCGCGATCGCGCCGAACGCGATCACGCCGATGATGAGCGGGAGCGCCGGGCGGCGCACGATCCTGGCCGCGGTGCGGCCCCATACACCGCTCTTCCCGGTCCCCGCCTTCGTCTTCGTCGGCCAGAACGCCACCCGGCCGAACACGGCCAGCAGCGCGGGCAGCAGCGTGAGCCCGGCCAGCAGCATGGTGCCGATGCCGATGGCCAGCGGGATGCCGAGCTGGGAGTAGATCTGGAAGGTGGCGGCGAGCAGCGACAGCAGCGCGGCGATGACCGTCAGCGCGGAGAACGTGATCGTCTCGCCGACGCGGGTCAGCGCGGACCGGACCGCATCCTTCGGATCCTTACCCTCGCGCAGCTCCTCGCGCACCCGGAACACCAGGAACAGGCCGTAGTCGGTACCGGCGCCGAGCACCAGCACGATCAGCATGAGCTGGGAGAGCTGCGACACCTTCAGCCCGGCATGGGCGGCCTCGCCGATCAGCGGTCCGGCGATCGTCACGGACAGCAATGCCGGGATCACCGTGATGAAGGGCGCGAGCACCGAACGGAAGATCAGGAACAGCAGCACGAGGATGAAGACCAGCGCGACGCCCTGCACCTCGTTGCCGGTGTTGCCGGACTGTTTCTGCTGGTCGACCTGGATCGCCACCTGCCCGGCCAGGTGCACGTCCATGCCAGCTGGCGGTGCGGCGCTGTGTATCTTGCTGCGCAAGTTGTTGACCAGGTTGGTCAGGTCGTTCGGGTTGCCGCCGCCGTTCACGTTGGACAGCACCTGAAGCTGTGCGGCCTGGCCGTCGCCGGAGCGGCCGAGGTCCTGGACCTTGACCACGTGCGGCACGGTGGCCAGGTCATGCTGGAGGCTGGTGATCCAGGCCTGGTCGGCTGGGCTCAGCGTGCCCTGGCTGACCGCCGCGACCACCGGCACCGGGGTCTCATTGATGGAGATCCCGAACGGCGCGGCCAGGTTGGCCGCGTGCTCGCTGGGCGCGCTGGCGGGCAGGAACGCGCTGTTGTTGCCTTGCGTGACACTGGCCAGCGAAGGCAGGAATTTCGGCACGGCTATAGCGGCGATGAGCCAGGCCGCTATGACGAACCAGCGGAACTTTACGGCGAACGCGCCGATTCCCCCGAAGATGGCGTGGATGCGCACTTAGCTAGGATAGTCACTCTGCGCTGCCGGCCCTCAACCGGGTTCGCTTATCGCGTACCGCGCTATCGTACGGAACCATGCCGATGATCAGCGTGGTGATTCCAGTGCACGGAGTCGCTGACTACCTGGGCCGCTGTCTTGACTCGGTACTTGGTGAAGCGGACGTGTCATTCCAGGTGATCGCCGTTGACGATGCCTCGCCCGACGACAGCGGCAAGGTACTCGCCGCCTGCCGTGACCCGCGCCTGAAGATCATCCGGACCGACTCGCCGGTAGGCGCGGGCCACGCCCGCGAGCTCGGCGCGAAGGAGGCCACCGGCGAATACATCTGGTTCGTAGACGGAGACGACGAACTGGCCGAGGGCGCGCTGGCCGCGGTGGCGGCCGAGCTTGACCGCGCGCATCCCGACGTGCTCATCGTCGACTACGAGAACCTCTATCCGGACGGCTCCACCGGCCCCAGCGGCGCGAGTCCCGGCGGCACAGATGCGACCACGCTCGCTCAGCGGCCCGACCTGATACATCTGACCATGACGGTGTGGAGCAAGGTGTTCCGCCGCGAGTTCCTGGCCAGCCTCGGCACCGGGTTCGGCCCCGGCATCCACGAGGACGTGCCGGTCTCCGCCGCGGCCCTGCTGGCCGCCGGCCGGATCGCCGTGCTTGATCGCGTCTGCTATCGCTACCGGCGTTCGCGCCGCGGGTCGTTCATGGCCGCGACGAGCGACCGGCATTTCGACATCTTCAGGTCTTACAACCAAATTTTTAACGAACGTACTGCCGTACCACCCGTCCGGGCCGCCCTCTTCGAGCGGGCGATCTGGCATTACACCACCGTCCTTCCGCTGGTGCCACGGCGGCGCCGACGGGAGTTCTTCGGGCGGATGGCCGATGACTTCCGCCGCTGGCGGCCAGATGAATTCGTGTTTCCGCCCGGCGCGCGCGGCGTGAAGCTGCGGCTGGCCGGCCGCGGCGCCTACCGCGCCTATCGCGCGCTGGAGCCGCTGAACCGCCTGCGGATCTTCCTGTCCCGGCGGGCAACAGGTCGGTAATCTGGGTCAACGCCGCGCAATTTTGGGGGTGACGGGAAATGCGTCACGTTTACGGAGTCGGCTTGGCCATCGCGATGGCCGCCGCTGTCTTCTTCGCCGCGTCCTGGGCCTACCTGCGGTTGCTCAAGCTGCCCGGCGGCGCGCTACCGGGCGGCGGGGGATCGCTCATTCACAATCATGCCGTCCTCGAGGGATTCGGGGTGATGCTGGCCGTCGGCCTGCTCGCCGGCCTGCTGATCGCGATCCCGTGGATCTCCCCGCTCGCCTCCGGCCTGCCCGGGCTGGCGCTGCTCGGCTGGACCGGCGTCTACCTGTTCAGCGTCAGGAACGCGGTCCGCTTCATCCCGTTGAAGCGGTACGACTACGGCACCGGATTCGAGGCGCTGCTGTTCGACGGGGTGCTGGCCGCGGCGGGCCTGGCCATGATCATCCCGATCTTCATACCGTCCCGCTGGGTGCGGCCAGCGGTTGCCGCACCGGTTCCCGCGTTCGGCTCGCTCAACCCCGCGATGCCAGACGCCGGCCTCACCCAGACGACGTACTCCTCATTCCCGGAGACCACGGTCGACGGCGGGCTGCTGGCGGACTGGGAGCGAACTCGCCCGCAGGCGCAGATCGACCCCGGTCCGCCGCAGCCCGGCCAGTCCCAGGCGCCCTGGGACCGCGACGGTTTCGGCTAGGGTCAGGCCGCGTGGAACTGCTCGGCCTCGGTGGAGCCCTTCCAGGCCACCGTCTCGGAGGTGGGGGAGATGGCCGTGGTGACCAGGTCGAAGTAGCCGGTGCCGGCCTCGCGCTGGTGGCGGGTGGCCGTGTAGCCCTGCTTCTCCGCCGCGAACTCGCGCTCCTGTAGGCGGACGTAGGCCGGCATGGCTTCGTCCGCGAAGCCGCGGGCCAGGTCGAACATCGAGTAGTTCAGCGCGTGGAAGCCCGCCAGCGTGATGAACTGGAACCGGTAACCCATCGCGGCCAGCTCCTTGCTGAACCTGGCGATCGTCTCCTCGTCCAGATGCGCCCGCCAGTTGAACGAAGGCGAGCAGTTGTAGGCCAGCATCTGGTCCGGGTACTCGCTCTTGACGCCCTCGGCGAACTCGCGCGCCACCTCGAGGTCGGGGGTGGACGTCTCCATCCACAGCAGGTCGGAGTACGGCGCGTACGCCAGGCCGCGGGCAATGCTCGGCTCGATGCCGTTCCGCACCCGGTAGAAGCCCTCGGCGGTGCGCTCGCCGGTCACGAACGGCCGGTCCCGCTCGTCCACGTCCGAGGTGAGCAGCGTGGCGGAGTTAGCGTCGGTACGCGCGACCACCAGCGTGGGAACGCCGCACACATCGGCGGCCAGCCGGGCCGCGGTCAGCGTCTTGATGTGCTGGGCGCTCGGGATCAGCACCTTCCCGCCGAGATGACCGCACTTCTTCTCCGAGGCGAGCTGGTCCTCCCAGTGCACGCCCGCCGCCCCGGCGGCGATCATCGACTTCATCAGCTCGAAGGCGTTCAGCACTCCGCCGAACCCGGCCTCCGCGTCCGCGACGATCGGCGCCATCCAGTACGGGATTTCCTCGCCGTCTCCGGACTCGGACCAGCTGATCTGGTCGGCGCGCAACAGCGCGTTGTTGATCCGGCGGACCATCTGAGGCACCGAGTTGACTGGGTACAGGCTCTGGTCCGGATAGGTCTGCCCGGCCAGGTTCCCGTCGGCCGCGACCTGCCAGCCGGACAGATATATCGCCTTCAGGCCCGCCTTGACCTGCTGGACCGCCTGGTTTCCGGTGATCGCGCCCAGCGCCGTCACCGCGTCCTGTTCGGCGAGCAGCTTGTGCAGCCGCTCGGCGCCGAGCCGGGCGAGGGTGTACTCCTCCTGCACGCTGCCCCGCAGCCGGATCACATCCTCGGCGGTGTATGTCCGCTCGGTGTTCTTCCAGCGGGGGTCGGTCTCCCATTCGGTGTGCAGTCTGGCCGCCTGCTGGCTGATGCTCTCCACTGTCAATACCTTCCGTGCGGGGGCGAACTTGCTTGCTCTCCAGGCTGCCCGGATCGGCACGCGCCGCCTAGGAAAAGAACTGTAAAGAAGTGCAGATTTTTCCAGTCAGGCAAGATATGATCAGATTCACGATGAAAGAACAGCAAAAGTTGGTTCAGACCGATGGTGTAGACCACCTCGACCTGGTCACGTTCGGCCAGCGGCTACGTCATCTGCGCCGTGCCCGTGGTCTCACGCTGACCGAGCTAGGTGACCGGGTAGGTCGAGCACCATCCGTTCTGTCATTGCTGGAGAATGGGCGTCGCGAGCCGAAGCTGTCGCTCATCGAGCAGCTGGCCGCGGCGCTGTCGGTTTCAGTGCCCGAGTTGCTGAGCCGCCAGCCGCCCAGCCGGCGGGCCCAGCTCGAGATCGCCGTGGCCGAGGCCCAGCGGGATCCGTCGTACCGGCGGCTCGGCCTGCCGCCGCTGAAGATCGGCGCCCGGGTGCCCACCGATGTCCTGGAGCACCTTGCCGCGGTGGCCGCCGCGTTGCGCGCGCAGCACTCCAAGCCCGCCGCCACCCCGGAAGAGGCCCGCGCCGCCAATGCCGCGCTGCGCGAAGCCATGCGCGAACGGGGCAACTACTTCGCTGACATCGAGGCCCAGGCGGCCGAGTCGCTGCGTGTCTCGGGATACACCGGGGGAGCGCTCTCCCAGGGCATGCTGATGTCGGTGGTGAACCACCACGGGTTCGCCGTCCGGTACGTGCAGGACGTGCCGCAGTCCGTGCGGTCCCTCACCGACCTTAGTAACCGGCGGATCTACGTGCGGCAGGAACCGGTCGGCGCCGATTCGCCCCGCGCGATCGTGTTGCAGGCACTGGGCCACCTGCTGCTCGGCCACCAGGTGCCACGCGACTTCGCGGACTTCCTGCGGCAGCGGGTCGAGGCCAACTACTTCGCGGCCGCGGTGCTGATGCCGGAGACCACCGCCGTTCCGGTGCTGCGGGACGCGAAGCGGGCGAGGGATCTGGCCGTCGAGGACCTGGTCGACCTGTTCTCGGTGTCATATGAGATGGCGGCCCACCGGTTCACCAACCTGGCCACCCACCACCTGGACATGACCTGCCACTTCGTGAAGAACGACGCGAGCGGGGTCATCTACAAGGCATACGAGAACGACGGGGTGATCTTCCCGGCCGACCCGGCGGGCGCGATCGAGGGACAGCGCATGTGCCGGCAGTGGTCGGGGCGGCAGGTTTTCGGCGCGGTCAACCGGTTCTCGCCGCACTGCCAGTATTCGGACACGCCGTCGGGGACGTACTTCTGCATCGCGCAGGTGGACCCGCGGGCCGACCGCGGCTTCGCGATCACGCTCGGCGTGCCGTTCGCGGACTCCCGGTGGTTCCGCGGCCGGGAGACCACGACCCGGATGCGTTCGGCGTGCCCGGACGGAGAGTGCTGTACCCGGCCGCCCGCGGCGCTGGCCGAGCGGTGGGAGGGGAACGCATGGCCTTCGGCGCGCGCGCACTCGCACATCCTGTCCGCCCTGCCGGCCGGCAGCTTCCCCGGCGTGGACGACGCCGACATCTACGAATTCCTAGACCGCCACGCCCAGCCCTAGCCCTCGCCCTAGCCCTCGCCCGCCTCCCTCGCCGGCCCGCGCGTCCCTTCCCGTCCGCGCGCCGCTTTCTGTCGGCGTGTCTGCTTTCCGTTGGTGTGTCGCTTCCGTCGGTGTGTCGCTTTCTGTCCGCGCGCCCGCCCTGTCCGCGCGGCTTGTCCGTCCGCGTCCTCCTTGTCCGGCCCACACTGCGCCCGTCGTCCCAGCTCGCTCTATTTGCCCGACATTTCATGAAATGGAATTGGAGGGAGGACATTCGCCGCCTGAGTGCCTGTTTGGGAACTCGACTATTGCGCCATCGATGGCGCTGGAACCGGACAAATCCCCGCCCAACGCGATGGATGGCGCCATCGTCATGCTGAGGGCCGGGTTCATCCGGCAGAGTTGGAGTTCCCAAACATGGCTGTGAGTATCCTTATCACCGCATATCGGGCGCGTGGGCCAGCCACATTGCGGAAGTTGGGAGCCCTCCGGAAGAAAAGGCGCCGGAAACCGGCGCCCATTCTTCCACGTGGCCCTTTTATACCGCGTCATCCAGCGCGATTGCCGTCCACATAACGGTCATATCCCAGCAAAGCCGACGGCGGTTCGCTTCACGCCGGAACTCGGTTCACCTTGGAATCCGCCGCGAAGCGCTAATCGATCGCCTAAACCCACGATGCACCGAGTCGCCAGACACCCAAATCCTGAAATGTCGGATATGTGGCGTCGTGGCGTGGCGAGCCTGCGTGGTGGCGGGTGCGGGTTGGCGTGGTGGCGGGTTGGCGTGGTGGCGGGGTGGCGTGGTGG
>JAFARZ010000237.1 GCA_019245115.1 Streptosporangiaceae bacterium
CAGATCTGGATCCGCACCAGGGGCAAGGACGCCAAGGTCACATCAACATCCTGGCACTACGCTGGAAGGACAGCCAGAGCGACAGGCTGGGAAGACAGCCGGGGCGGGAGGCGCGAGGTGAAGCTGATCCGATGCGAATGCGGGTTCGTGGCCCGCGGCGATAGCGATGACCAGGTGGTCGGGATGATCCGGGGGCATCTGGCCACCGATCATCCGGTCCTACTGGAAACGGTCAGCCAAGAGGACATGATCAGCTGGATCCAGGCAGAATAGGTGCCGGACCGGGCATCTGAGCGACGCGAATCAGAAGCTCATTCACCGCATGGCCTTCATCAGCCGCTCCTCCGATCGGGTGACACAGCGCTGCTTGGAGTGTCGTAGACTATCCAGGCACCTGCGCTCGTAGCTCAACGGATAGAGCATCTGACTACGGATCATTTCTCGACTTCCGCCGTGCTGACCAGGGAAGACGCAGAACACGACCGACCGGCGTGCAGCTAATCAGATGCTTAAAAGTTGATCTTTAGGGGCGCGTGTTTTGGGCTTGTCCTTCGGTTCACCGGAAGGACAGGATCGTGGCCAGAAAGTACCGGCGTCCCGAGTCTGACGTACCCGAGCGGCCCATCACGTTTCGCGCGGCCGAGAATCTAGGGGCGTTCGAGTTGGCCCAGTTGTGGGCCGACCGGACCGCGTGGCCCATAGACGAGCGGACTCCATACGATGAGCTGTCCGAGCTGGCGGTCATGTCCGCATTGCGGACGTGGCTCACGCGCTGGCAGCCGATCGCGATTCACTCAGCGATGCTCGCGGGCGCGAAGCCGGAAGCCATCATGGCGGCAATGGGAATCGGTCTCGACGTCGCGTTCCAACGCTGGCACGAGTGGGCGACACGGCAACGCGACTTCCTCATCAACGGCAAGCCAGGGATCACTCACGAGGAGTACGACATCGTAGCGCGGAGGTTCGCTGCGGTGGGAGTTCGGCTTCTCGCCTCGTAATGGACTGGATGGATGGTCCGGATCGTCTAGCTACGGCTCGGGCCCACTTCCTTCACGATCACCGCGCTTGTTCGGCGAGACAATCTTGATTGAAAGTGAAAGAATTTTCCATATTCCGGCCGAGAACTCGAACGACTCAGCCTTGATCTTGTTTGCTGCATAGCAAACGACGACAAGGCCAGCGAGAAGAAGGACTCCTGCGACGATAACAATTGCCAGCACAACGACACTCCCCACACGCACCATGCGTCCTGTTAGGGAACGACCATTAGCCCCAGGCAGTAATCGGAGTGGTCGTTACCCATCCGGCTCGCTGAGGGAGGACCAAAGGAAGGGCTCTGGTCCTCCGTGGACGCAAGTTTCGTATGTGGTTCCTGTTGCTCGCTTATCGTTTGTGCTTCAGAGCCGGCATAACGCAAGGCTATCCCCCCGAGCGAAGGCCCGGGGGGATTTGCGCGGCGAGCCTAGCCCGACTTGCGGGCTGCTACGGCCCTCTTGGCGAGGCGGAGCATGTAGGCGCGCTTCGCGTGCTCAGCGAGGCGGCGGCGTTCATCCGGCGGTAGTTTTCCATCGGGGTCAACCTCCTTCTCGAATCGCTGGAGGAACTTCTCAAGTGCTGGGCGAGTGCGTGCTGCTCGGTCGTGCGTACGGCTCCACGAGATTTCAGCGGCTATCCGCTTGTTGATGTCTTTGGCTGCCAAGGGATCACCTCCCCTCGGCACTACGCTGCGTGATTGTCTCAGTGTTTGTCTCAGCGGGCATGTTCGCGCGTTTACGTGCAGACGCGCGCGCGAGACATGAGACGAGACTAACGGTGAGACGATTACTCATCGTGAGCCTCGCCATTGGTGTCGGCACGCCAGCGGCCACGGCCGACCTGGACGGCACGGCCCGTCTTGGCGAGCTGACGGAGGTACCGGTACAGAGTTGGTCGGGTCAGGCCCGTGACGCGCATCAGTTCGCCGATATCGGCGCCTGCTTCGGGAGCGTTGCGGAGCGCGAGCCGTAGCGCATCTTCGGCGCTCACGGTTGTATTCCCGTTGGTGTCTGGGGACGTCTCGGCGGGATTTACGCGGGTGGCATCGCTCGTGATCTGGATCGCGCGGCGTGAGACCTCGTCCAGCTCGGGGCGGGTGCTGGCGTATCTGGCGGCGGTCTGGGTCACTGCCTCATCTGTGACCAGGTACGCGCGGGCTCGCTTGGGTGAGTCGTTCTCGGGTGAGGAGATCAGGAACTTGCCGGGCGCGTTGAACGTGTGGGCGTGCCAACCTGCATTGAGCATGCCTTGCCCAAGGATCAGGTCGACGTCCCTGCGTTCGCGCACGCGGAAGCAAATCCGGATATCCATTTGCGAGCGCACGGCGCCTTGTCCCATTACCTTCTGCGTTGGCCGCTGGGTTGCCGCTATCAGGGTGACCGCGATGGCGCGGCCAAGCCGGGCGATGGAGTCCGCGTAGCCGATCGCGTCGGGGGCTTGCTCGGATAGCTCGGCGTATTCATCGATGATGACTATCACCGCGGGCATGTCTGGTGACGGTTCCCAGGTGCGTCGGCCGGTAGTGGTGAGGTATTCCGCGCGGGCGAGCAGCACGCCGACGGCGTCGGCCAGCAGTGCCGTAGCTTGCTCCGGGGTCGTGGCCAGACGGGCGATGCACGATGACCACGGGTCCAGCTCCATCCCCTTCTTGAGGTCAATGGCCCAGATGACCACGTCACGGCAGGCGGCGAGGTTGCCCATCAGCACGTTGAGCCATCCGCTCTTACCGGCACCTGTGGTGCCGCCTACCAGGACGCGGCGGCGAAGTAGCAGGACGCGGCAGGGTTCGGCGTCCTCGAACGGCCCGAAATCGATCGGCTGCGTGATTGACGTGACGGATGGACCAGGCCAGGGGATGGCGTCGGCGTGCGGGTCGATGTCCAGTACACGCAGCTCGCATCGGTTGGCCAGGTCGTCGGGCGTCGGATAGACGCGGACAGCGCCGCGAACGGTACCGAGTCCCGACTCAAGAGCGGGTATCTTCGCGGTCACGTCGGCGATGGTCTGGCCGCGTGCGAGGCGGAACCGTGCCCGCCATCCCCAGACGTCCACCGCGGCGGACATGACCTGTGAGCCGACGAGTCCCACGGCCCGGGCGATGTCCGGCCAGGCTTCTAGCGTCCGCTCAACGCGGACCTTGGCGCGCCTGCGCCTGCTCGCCCACCAGGGCACCGACAGAATTAGCGTGCCGATGGCTAGCGCCTGCGGAAGTGGTGACACGATCGGGCTGAGCGCGGTGGCGGCAGCGGTCCAGGCGCCAACCGCGAGCGTAACCGTGGCCGCATACAAGCGTTCGAGCACCGCGCGGAGCTTCATCTTTGCGCCGATAGTGGCCAGCAGCGATGCGGCGACGGCTGTGATAGTGAGGAGGAAACCCCACCAGTGCGGGTGAGTCGCGTGCATCCATGACGCCGCACCGAGTATGACCAAGCCCAGGCTCAGAGGGGCGAGTTCAGAACGGTACCGCCAGGCCGACCGAAGCAGCATGACGGCAACGGTCTCGGGGAAGTCGTCGGCGCTGTTGACAACCATCATGGGCTGCATGCCGCCACGCCGGATTTGACGGGCGTACCTGCGCATTCTGCGGTGGCTGTTTGTCATGCGCGCCTCCGCGGCGTCGGCCCGAGCGCGCCTTGTGCGGCCAACTCGTCGCGGATGTACCACAGCGGTTCAGCCTCGCCGTCTGAGTGAGCGGCGAGCGTGGCACGTATGGCCGCGAGCAGATTGGCGAGGTCATGGCGAGTCTCCTTGAGTTCGTCGGAAAGCTTGGTGACCTCAGTCACCAAGACGAGGGTGTCGGCTAGGGCAGCCTGGAGGTGCCGCCAGACCTCCGAAAGGGTGGGCATGTCAGCCGAGAAACCTGCGATGATCTGGCGAGCGGCGTCGTTGCGGGAGATGATCTCTCGGAGATTGGTGTTCGCGTTAGAAACCGAGTAGGGCACTAGGCATCACTCCTTTTCATGGCTTGGTAAGCCAGTGGACGAGTCCGCTGAGGAAGTGGTTGATTTCCGGTCCTGCTGAAGTCGCGGCGAGAAGGACACCGAAGGCAACGCAGGCGAGTAGCTGCCAGATTCGTAGACCCATGTAGCGCCACGCGATGTACACGACCACGCCGACTATGACCCACAAGGGAATTGATATGGTCATGCGATCACTTCTTTTCGGCGAATCCGTGTATAGCGTTTCGGTGACTTCGCCATGCCTTGCGCCGGTACCAGCGACCGCGGGCGCTGCATTTACGGCACCGTGGCCTTGAGCGAGGAACCGGCGCACCGCATATGCAGGTGCTGGTTTGTAGCTTCTGCATTTAAAGCTCACCCCTCTCGTCCTCGCTGTGTTCGGCGGTACGGATACCTACGCCCAGAACGCGCCGAGTAAGAGCCTCCACATGGGTGGACGGTTTGGCGACGAAGTCGATGGCACGGTCGCCTCTTCGAATCCCCATGACGACTAGTCCAAGGCCGCCGATTGCAGCACCGCCCAGAAACGTCGCGAAGGCAAGAATGAAGATCATTGGGCATCACTCCCTTTTTGTTGTCCCGTTTGCGGGAACTCCTGTGACCGAGAAAGTTAGGTCGCAGAAAGGGAGCAACCAATAACACCGTGATATATCACCGTGAGATGAGTGTCGGTGACCTGGGCTGATGAGCTGACACAGCTGCATCGACCAGTCCCCGAAGTGTGTGGAAACCGCCGAGTGTGCTTGACTTGGGTCAACGACTGCCACTCAGAGGCGAGCAAACCAAGGGAACGGAAAGCACGCCATGGCTGTAGGCCGTGAGCTGGGCGAGGCACGTGCGCGTGCGCTGCTCAAGGACGCATGCGCCGTAGCTGGCTACGACCGAGAGAACGCGCGTCTCTTGCGCGTCGGTTCCAACGCAGTGTTCCGCCTGGTCGCGCCGGTAGTAGTACGGATATCGCGACACGGTGCGGATATTGAAGAGGCGCGCCGGACTGTTGCTGTAGCGAACTGGCTGGAGAGCGTTGATTATCCCGCCGTAAGGCTCGCATCCGCTGAGATTGAGCAGCCAATCGTTGTTGATGGACATGCAATTACGTTCTGGCAAGCAGTGTCGACAGATGGCGACGAGTATGCGAGCGTCGCCGAAGTTGCCGAAGTCTTTGCGAAGCTACATAGACTCACCGCGCCGGACTCCTTGCAGTTGCCAGCGCTCGCTCCTTTTAAGAGCGCTTCACGCAGGATTAAAGATAACGGGTGGCTAAGCAACAAAGATCGAAGTTTCCTGACCGAAATGCTCGCGGACATGCGCAGCCGGTATGCTCACCTCAGCTTCGTCTTGCCTTCAGGAGTCATTCATGGCGATGCGAGCGTGGGCAACGTACTTCATGACTTCCGCGGTGAACCTGTAGTGATCGATCTCGACGGATTCGCCATCGGCCCCAGAGAGTGGGATGTTGCTCTCACAGCAATCTATTACGACAGCTTCGGCTGGCACACACGCGAAGAATACAAAACATTCGTGCGAGCGTACGGCTTCGATATCATGCAATGGTCTGGATATCCCACTATGCGTGCTGTCCGCGAGTTCCTGATGGTGACATGGGTCATTCAGAAAGCTAATGAAAGTGAGCATGTGGCAGAGGAAGCCCGCAAGCGCATTGAAGCACTTCGTACGGGTGCGAGTCGGAAAGACTGGGCTCCGCTGTAGCTAGTTAGCTGTTGGGGATCGTGCTGCGATGCGCCACAGTCGTGAACTCGACGCAGCAGCGCTGAACTCGACTATAGAAGTGGTGTTGCCGATTCGGGCGAGGTGTTTGCTGAATTCGCGGAGATAGCCGACGCATCGTGCCGATCTGATCTGTTCGCCAGCGGCAAGAGTCTTGAGGGCGATAACACACGCCTGCTCCAGCTCACCCGACGCGAGATGTGAGTCAGCGAGCACGATCGCCACGAAGAAGTCGCTTCGAGCGAACATCGTGCCATCAGGCGCGAGGATGCCTTGGGTGGCGTACTGGACGGCGTCGCGGGTGCGGCCCAGGTCGCGGTAGCAGTGCCCGAATTCGGCGTTCAACTCAACATCGTTGAAGTACCGAATCCACTCCGGATCGTTGTCTGGGTTACGGCGATCGAACTCGCGAACAGCCTCAGCCAGTGCGCGGTCACAGCCTTTCGCGTCGCCGAGGCGCGCGAGGGCGCGGGCCTCCATCGTGTGGAAGTGCGCGTTAAGAGTAGGGGTCGCGACGTTGCCGGTACCGGTCCTCGCGGCGCGAGCCAGATTTGCGGCGTCGCTGAAGCGTCCTGTGTAGGTGG
Organism: Streptosporangiaceae bacterium; assembly: GCA_019245115.1. Classification (GTDB taxonomy): domain Bacteria; phylum Actinomycetota; class Actinomycetes; order Streptosporangiales; family Streptosporangiaceae; genus JAFARZ01. Next base: position 6,308 of record JAFARZ010000237.1, read on the forward strand.
CCTGATGGCTCATCGCGTCGAGAATGCTCGCGCCAAGCAGCCTGTCGTCAGCGGCCTTGGCGAGCGAGAGCGCCTGGACGAAGTAGCGCTGGGCGAGTCCGCTCGATGGCGTGCTGTCGTACGTCATCCACGCGGCGAGAAGCGTCGCCTCGCCCACCGCGGAATACAGCTCGCGTCCGACAGCGTCGTCGAACCTTCCGCGTAGAAGGCGTTCGGCGTCCATGCTCAGGTATTGGATGAGCGCCTGTCGGGCGTGACCTCCACCGAACCGATCATCAAGCTGTGAAAACATCTCAACTGTGGCACGGAAGCGCTGGACATCGGGCATGCCGACGCCTACACGGCCATGCGTTCCCGTAACCGGCTCGTTTGGCGGTCCAACTAGCCACTTGAGCGAGGCGTCGCCCCACGCGCGTGGATCGATCGTGCGCTGGTGCGGTTCAGTGGGGTCTTCGAGATCGGCTCGCCATAGCCGGCTCACCGTATCCAACGCCTCGACGGGAGAATCAGGGAAGGCCAGTCCGATATCTAGCTGTGGCGAACCAGACGACTGGAAAGTGACCGCGGTCGCTAGCGGCTCAGCCGTGAGCCCAAGAGCGCGGCGCGCTGCTGGCGGGAATCCAAGACCTGTAGCTACGTCATCGATGACGCTCGCGTGCCGGGGCGCGCGGATGCCCCTGACCCATTCGCTTATCCGGCTCTGTGGTTTGCCCGTGAGAGCGGCGATCTTCCCCTGAGTGAGGCCGTTCTCCCACAGGGCTTTGATCACATAGCTGAGATCGCGGTTACGGCAGGCGTCAAGGACGTCTGGACGTGCGAACACTCGATCCACGATCGGCCGCACGTCGGCAACGCCGACAGCCACCATGGCGCGCTTCCCGATCCCTTGGTCGCGAGCCTGTCAGATACGCGAGACGGCACATAACCAGTTGTGTACGTCTTATCACCGGATACGGATGGCTTCGGGTGATGGTTCGAGGAGTGGATATGACGAAATGCGAACATGGCAAAACCCCGGCAGGGCCGGGGATCGTAGCGTCCTGAGCAGACGCGCGTCGGCCCTGCCGGGAGTCATCGCAGCTTCCCTATCTCGTCGGCATGACTAGGCGAGTATTCGAGTGCTGCGAACTGCTCTCCGCATGAGGAAGTGGCTTGTTGAGCCTATCAGAGCAGATCAGATCAGAACAACAGAGATATACGTCCTGATCAGCTCCGATCTGGTGTGCTCTAAGTTGATCCTGTGGGCGAAGATGGCATAGTTGATCCCGGTTTGCCCGTTCCTGCGTACCGTCAGCTAGAAACCATCCTGCATCGACGTATCGAAGCGGGCGAATGGCGGACAGGACCCCTGCCATCTGTGGCCTATCTGCAACAGCAGTACGGAGTGGGCAGGGACACCGTATTGCACGCGCTACGCCTGCTCAGGGAAGCCGGATTGATCTTCACCGTCCCAAAGCGTGGAAGCTACGTGACGCCCCCGGAACCCAAGCCTCGGAACGAGGACACTTCTAGGTGAGCACCCTCGACTTCCCCGCCATGGCCGATGGCGGGGTACCCAGGCCCGTGGCCGTTAGCCCGCGTTGTTCTTAAGATCTCTGACGAATTCCCGCCAATTCTGCGGGGTGACCTCCAGCACTAGGCCGTGCGGGTTCTTGCTGTCGCGCACGAGGACAACTCCACGCGCGGCAAGCTCCACGCACTGCCCACCGTTGTTGCCGGAGTAGCTCGACTTGCGCCAGGTCAGGGCGCGCTCCCCTGCCATCTTTCCTCAGCCACTCTCACAATCAGCTCTCGTGATGCCCCCTTCGGCAGGGCCTCACTCCGGAGGGAATTGAAGCGTAGCGTGACCTGTGAAACCGTAGCGGCGTCATCAGTGACTCGCCCGTCTGCAATGTCCTCGAGGTTCACGATACTCGGGGAACCGTCCAGGTCGGCGATCGTGCATGCGCCGAGCAGCCCGGTATGTCCGCCAGCGGAATACGGGACGACCTGAACCGTGATGTTGGGACGAACAGACGCCTCTGCAAGATGCCTGAGCTGGTCATGCATCACATCAGTCGGTGCGACGGGGCGGTACAGCACGCCCTCGTCTATTAGCGCCCAAAGGATCGGGGCGGGCGGATCGTCGCGCCAGAGTACGGCATGGCGCGCGAGCCGTCCGGCTACCAGGTTGCCTATCTCGTCCTCCGCCGTATTCGGTCGCGTGGCCAGGACCGCACGCGCGTACGCCTCCGTCTGGAGCAATCCGGGTATCAGCGAGTGCTCGAAGACGTGGAGTGCCACGGCCTCCGCCTCATAAGGCGCGAACGACCGGAATGAAGCGGGGAAGGGTAGGTTGCGGAGCTTAGCCGCGAGTCGGCCGAACGTCCCCGGACTACCCGGGGAGTCTGGTGTCTCTTCGGTGAACCCGGGGGTCATGAACACCTTGTCCAGCGCTTTCGCCAGGTCCTTGGACGGGGCGCGTCGGCAGGTCTCTACCTGCGCTATCAGGGATTCGCTGTAGGTGATCTTCGCGGCGAGATCCGCCTGAGTCCAGCCGCGGGCATCACGGTGCGCCTTCAGTTCGTCAGCGAACAGCGAGAGCGCATCGCGGTCTCTACGCCCTGCGGCCATTCCTTACACCACCTCACAGATCATGCCGTCGCTTTTACGGTCCGTCGTTACCTGTAGAGGATGGCATGGACGATCAGATAAGACCAGATCAGTGCAACAAAGATTAAGATCCGGCTGATAAGGGAGGAGGCGCGCTGTGCTTGTTTACCTGTGGACGGCGGTGGACGGCGCAAGGCCGACGCAGCACGGCAACATCGGCATAAGCGATGATGACGGCAGAGCGCGTGGGGCGGCTGAGCACTGCCTTCGTAACGGTCAGGCGCGGATGGCGGTCGTGGAAGCGGCCCAGACCGTGATGGCTGCGCACTCCCTCAGCCTGTCCTACCTGCCGACCGGCGCGGGCTGGTGGGCGGCACTTGGTCCGGTCGGCGAGGTGCAGTGGGCCGAGTTCGCCGGTCCCCGGAACCATAGCCGGGCTTCGGGATTCCAGCCAGATCTTGTGCATTGAAAGCGATCATCTTCGGAGGTATTTGGCATGGCATCGACGGTAACGGCCGGCGCAGTCGCGGCGGGGTGGCATGAGCCGGTTCGAGGACTTTTCCAGCCGGCGTGGGACGCGCTGGACCGGACACAAATCGCTCTTTACCACCGGTACGAGGACACGCACGACGAGCGCGTCGGGGACTTCAAGAGCCGGTTCGAGGAAGCCGCCGACGCGCTGATCTGCCTCGCGATCGATGAGCTGTACGCACCCTACGACAGAGATGTGCATGTCGCTGGGGACGAGCTCAGCGAGGATCGCGAGACTGGAGGGCCGGACCAGTGAACGGAACACCTGCCGTCCGACATCGCTTGGTCGGCGCGGCGCTGCGCCGCTACCGCGAGCACAGAGGATTCCGTCTGGAAGACGCGGCCACCGTCTTGGAATGCGACCGAAGCAAGATAAGCAGGATCGAGACTGGCCAGCGCGGTGTTCGTAACCGCGATCTGCGGGACCTGCTCAACGAGTACGGCATAGGCGAGCATGAACAAGCGATCCTCGTCGTGCTGGCTAACCCGAAGCGCGTTCGTGGCTGGTGGGCGGACTACGAGGATGTCCTGACTGCGGACCAGCGGGATCTAGCGATCATGGAGTCCCTGGCCGCGCGGACCTTCGCCTACCACTCCCAGCAGATACCCGCACTGTTGCAGACGGAGGAATATGCCCGAGCCGTCACCAGCGCCAGCAGGCTACCGCTAGGGCAGCGGGCAGTGGAGGCCATGCTGGCCCGTCAGCAATCCATCCTCGGCAAGAATGAACTCGAACTCACCGTGATCATCGGCGAAAGCGCATTGCGCCAGCAGGTCGGCGGGGCCGATGTGATGCAGGTCCAGCTCACCCACCTAGCCGACGTGTGCGAGAACAATACTGGCGTGAATCTCCAGGTCCAGCCGTTCGCGTCCACTGCACCTGCCCTTGATCTGGGCGGGCTAACCATCCTCACCTTCGCGCCAGACCTCGGCATCGTGCACCTGTCGGGCATCTCCGGCGCTATCTACCTGGCAGACCCCTATGAGGTGGCGTGCTATAAAGCCGCGTTCACACAGATCCGCAACGCTTCCATTAGCGTCCCCGACTCGGCCGCGATGCTGCGGCGTCTGGCCGCGGGGGCGACGGGCTCGGATAGGGCGGCATAGGGATGCGCCAGGAGGAGGGGCTGTGTCAAAGCCGGATGATGTGTTCGTGCAAAGACTGTAACGACGTTGACCGTATCCCGCTTCGTGACATTGACGGCCTGCTCACCGGCAATCGGCTGTCCATCAAGCAGATGGAGAAGGTGTTCTGGCGCGTCTGGACCCTGCACCGAAACCATGACGTGCTTACCGATGCTGAGCTGGTTGCCCTGGAAGGGCTGTGTGACCGGCTCACCGGCATCTTGTGCCCGTCCACCGTCGAGGAATGCGACGAGGAAGCGGCGGAGCGTGATGCGAGGTTCCCTGGCCTGAGGCATTTCTATAAGCGGTCCGGCCCGAGGGTGGTGTGGTGGGACAAGCTGGTCGATTACCCGGCTGAGGGTGACGCCGCGCACTCTGACGCGAGGAATGAACCGGCATGAGTACACGCGCGTCGTGGGCGTGCCGAGCCGCCCGTGATCAACCCCGGCACTTGACGCCTGACAGCCGTAGGAGGGCATCATGACCGCACAGCCAGACACCACCGGTACCCGTCAAGGGAAGATCCGGGTCGGCTCTCCCGAGGGATTGGTCGCTGTCGTTCCGCAGTTGCTCAGGTTCATGCCCGCATCCAGCATCGTCGTCATCGGCATCGCAGCATCGGGCAGCGTCAAAGTCACGCTCCGCTATGACCTCCCTGACCCGGAGTGTGCCGCGGGCACCGCCGCCGACGTCATCGCTATCCTCACCTCACAACGGCTGACCGCGGCAATAGCGGTTGGGTATGGCCCGGAGCCACTGGTCACGCCTATGGCCGACGCGCTGCGGCACGCTGCCGAGCATGCCGGCGTTGACCTGCGTGACGTCCTGCGTGTGGAGGACAACCGGTACTGGTCCTACACCTGCGCCAATCCGGCCTGCTGCCCGGCGGCGGGGACACGGTTCGACTACGCGGTCATCGCGGCACGAACGCGGATCAGCGAGTCCCGCCCGGTGCTGTCCAGCCGGGACGCGCTAGCCGCTACCGTGTCCCCGCTCGGTGACCGCCCCCGGCAATCCATGCGGCAGGCGACCCGCCGAGCCGAACAGCACGTCGCGCGGGTCCTTGCTACGACTGAGGCGTCAGCCACGCCGGATGCCGCCCGGAAGGCCATCGCCGAGGAAGGTATAGCCGTGGTCGCGAACCTGATTGTCGTCTACCGCAGCAGCAGCCGCCGGCGCATCAATTACGACACGTTCGCCATGGCCACGGTGGCGCTGGCCGACAAGCGAGTCCGAGACGATACATGGACCCGGATGGACCCTGAATACGCCGAGGTCCACCAGGGGATGTGGACGGACATGGTCCGCCGGGCCCAGCCCGGCTATGTGGCCGCGCCTGCCTGTCTGCTGGCCTTCGTGGCCTGGCAGACGGGCTACGGTCCGCTGGCCCACGTTGCGCTCGATCGGGCGCTGGCCGATGACCCGGACTGCCTCGTAGCGCGAATGCTGCGCCAGATAATCAGCGCGGGCGCGCCGCCATCGCTGGCCAGGTTCCCCATGACCCCCGAACAGATAGCCGCCAGCTACGACGACCAGTGCACACGCTCGACATAGTGTTAGCCGATTCCTGGCGAAACTAGTAAAAGCCCGAGCCATTCCAGTACCACGCCCACGCTGAGGCTCCGCGTGGTACCGCAGCGGGGTCTCGGGCCCGTCCGCGTGTCGGTTACCGCCATGGCGGGAGCAGGCAGTAATCTGCGTTCTTCGAGACAGCGCAGCGAGCGCTGGATTGCGTTGCGAGTGCGGGTATTGATATCGGGTTCCCGGCCGTCGGCGGCCTGCCTGACCGGAATGAGGATGTCGATACCGGCGCCCTCATAGCCGGGATCGGCGAGGGCTGGCAGGTCGGCCGCGCGGTTCTCCCCCTTGTCATGGCACGAAATGTGGCACGTCGGCGGACGTCCTGACGGAGGTCAGCTCCCGGCTCCTCAGACCGTAGGTCTACAGCCATGCCAGCGTGGAAGCTCGACAAACCATGGATCGGGGGTGTTCCTGGCGCTCAGACGACAGACGTCAGCTAAACTGCCCTGCATCCGTGTGGCCACTGGAGCCCTGTGGGGTCGCCCAAGGCCATGAAGTATCGCACGTACATCGTGCGAAGTAGGGTTGCTGACCAGGCGGTCCCTTCATGAGCGGGGGAATCCGTGGACGCTGACAATCTCCGAGATTTTTTCATCAGCTACACCGGGGCTGATCGCGAATGGGCTGAATGGATAGCCTCTACGCTGGAAGAGGCGGGCTATACAACTGTGCTCCAAGCGTGGGACTTCGGCGTCGGCGCTCATTTCGTCAACGAAATGCATATCACCACACAATATACTGATCGTACTATCGGAATCCTATCTCGCATTTATGTGGAGTCTGAATTTGGACAAGCTGAATGGCAGGAAGCTTGGAGACTCGACCCAACTGGGACAAAGCGCAAGCTTCTCATGTTTCGGGTCGAGGATTGTCCACGGCCCGGCCTCTTGGGACAGCTTGTCACGGAGGATCTCTTTGGGATTAGCGAAGTAAAGGCGCGGGCTCGTTTGCTAGCTGCTGTTCGTCGGGGGCGCCGAAAGCCTGAACTTCCTCCGGGTTTCCCTGGACGAGATGCGCCAGTTAATGTATCCCAATTTCCAGGTCGTCTGGTTCCAGGCGCTATTGATGACGCACTTCGTGCTGGCGGCCCAGTGACTCCGGATAACCCCTGGGCGGTGGCCTTTGCTTTTTGGTCGTGCGCTTTGAATGATGACTATAATCAATTGAATTTCGTCATCACACCGGAATCAGAGGGTCAGTGGGACCTAGCCGATATACGCAGCCGGACCGAAGATAGCGGTATCACTACGGCCATAATTAAGCCATGCTATGATGTAGCATATGTGAGGATTGCTTCCGACATGGGGGATCAAGAACACGTGACCACTGTAGTGGGAGGTCTCGTGCCTATGGAGGCCAGAGTTGTCACTCTCGTTCTGCGTCCGGAATTTGGAGGCTGGCGAGTACATAATTTCGGTTACCCTCAAGATCCAGCTCGCTTGCCGCGTACTTGGAGAATGAACAGTTCAGACTCGGCCTGATAAAGTCCGTTTCAGCCGTCCTTATGTAGAGACTCAGCTCACAGTTCCGGGGGCAGTTGGCCAACTGCATTGCTGCCTGCGCAGACCTTGCCCGCATGGACTGCTGGTTCACATCTGGTCCGCGGGCTTCCCGACCTCGGACTACCAGTTCGGCAACTGGTCTGTCATGTCTCGCCGACCGGTATGTTGCAGGTCAGCCGTCATCTTCGTTGTCTGTGAGTGGTCGCCGAGTACCCGTTCTGATTTCCCTATCGGCACGCAACGGACACGCTGCCTTCTCTTTGTTATCCGGGGGTCGCTAGAGGTCGTCAGTCGGAACTGCGAGCTAGCAGACTCTGGACGAAATCATTATGGGCAGCTCTAATAGCTTTATCGGATTCGATTAGCTGACGTATTTCATGTAGGCCGAGCAGTCGCCCTGCGGCAATACATACTTTGAGAAAATGCGAGTAGTCTACCGGCCCAGGAACTTGACGGCGCAGCCTCTCTAGAAGCACAACATCACAGTAGCGAACTGGGACTCTACATACAGCCTCAAGTGCTCCGATCTTATTCGCCACTGTCTTCGCCGACGTATTTCCGACTACAATGACTAGACGCAGTGGGGGTAGAGTCTTTAGAGCTGAGCGAACGGATGAGACGTACTCCGCAATGGCACGTGAATCTTTGGTCGGGAGAGCATAATTTGCAGCTGAAGTCTTCGCTTCCAGGAGAATGGTATAGGATTCTTCCGGCGAACCTGGAGCGATGCACACCAAGTCGACTCGACGTTGCGCCCTCTCGGTTCTGATGACAAGGAACCCGAACGATTGCATCAAGAGAGCCAGCTGAGCCTCGAAGCGAGTCTCTACTCCTGACTTGCCGTACCTCTGAATAATATAATCACTTCGGCTCGCCAATTGCGATAGTTCTTCTACTGCCACAAGTGCGCCTAGGGCACCATTGCGTAGTTCGAAATCTCTTCGATCGCGTTCGCGCGCCGCCTGCTCGCATCGTGTGGCCAGGGCTCTACTCAAAAGACTTCCCAGTAGAAGGTGTTCCCGCTTCCCGCTTGCAAGACTCACTTCACTAATGGCCGCAAATCCCATATATATGAATTCGTCCCAGCCTTGCGGGGAAAACCCAAGAGTCGGTGATCCCACCATAGTCATGAAGTAAGCATTCCAGATTCCCCCCAGAAACTCCGAGAGCAATCTGCGCTCAACGGTGGCGTCAAATCCGTACTCGGCCGTACAAAGATTTGCATAGCCGTGAATCCCGTGATACTGGAACGGCCACCATTTAGTAGGCGCGCCGCTCGGTGAACTGAGCAGAAGCTTCTCGGATCTCAAAAGCAGCGGCGCAAATCGGTATGCCATCGCAAGACTCAATTCACGCCAAGTCCTATCGACATCGTCTTTAGCATCAAGATTAGTCAGGCACTGAGGATCGCGACGGAGAATGTCAAGCCAGCGATAGAAAGTTTTCTCTGCCATTTGCAGGCATTCTGTATCAGAATAATGTGAATCGTCAAAATGGTAAGGGGGTGGCGCTTTCGTGGGTTGAATACTCTCCGCTTCCTTCCGAAGTTCCTGGATTCGTTCTTTAAGAGGGTCTGACAATTTGTGCCTCGCAACGGGTGCACAGCCAATGACATGGATAACTCGTATGGCCGGTCTGCAAATTTACAGGAACAGTTGATTCGTCTACCAGGTTGTTAACCATATCGCCTTGCTGATCGGGACGGGAGTCTCCCTGCTATGGCTTCGGCATGGTAGCTAGCGACCGGCGGTCCAGCTCGCTCCGCAGATGACTGCCCACCAACTCGGTCAGCGTCGCATAAGCCTCTGCTAGCTGCGTGTTCTGCCTCCTTAGCTTTGCGAGGGCCTGATCTTTCTGGTCATCCGGAACTTTGCCCTGCGGATACTCGGGTGGTGATATCCCTACCGAGGAGCAGAGGCCAACGAAGTCGCCAATAGCGGCGCGCAGTTAATCATCCAGTATCCGAGACCGTAGCCGCTGGAATGAAACCGTGATCTGCATGGCTTGATCGCTGAGGTCTCCGGCTAGCAGGTACACCTGACCGAATTGCTTGATCGTCTCCTCATCCTGGAGCATGATCTGCGCGGTATTGCGGACCAAGCGTTGCAACTCGTCCTGTAGTTCGAGCAGCGTGTCGCGCTGGAAGTTGTGGCGGTCTTCCTCTAGTCGCTCAGCGAGCGCGGCACGCCGAGCGCCTTGTTCACGACTTGAGGCCCGCTGATCGCGAGTTTCCTCGTTGCGGCCTGCGAGCCAGTAAACCGCCGAGACCGCCGAGTAGTGTGGTGATCAGACCGATGATTGCCGACCAGGCCGCAGCATCCATGACCCCAGACGTTAGTCCAGATGGTTGACACATTCCGGCCGATTCGCTGGCGCGTCACGGGTGTGTCGCCGATGACAGCGGCGCAGCGCTGATGGCTACATGCGGTAAGGCATGTGGATAACCTGCCGCATCTTCTGGACCGCGAGACCCGCTGCATTTCAAATGCGGTCGCCGGGGCTGAGGCGGGCGTGGGCGTCGTGGGCGCGAGCGATACCGCGGGCTTCGGTGTACTCGCGCACCATGTCGTATGTCTTCCACCCGGTGATGTGCATCAGGTCATCGGTTGATCCGCCGGCCGCTAGCCACTTGTCCGCGAAGGATCGGCGGAAGCGGTGCGGGTGGACGTTCTGGATTCCCGCTTGCTCGCCGCGCCGCGCGACCATGTCGCGGATTCCCGAATCGGTCATATGCGCCGTGTTGTGACCTTGGACGCCGAGCCACAGCCACGGCGACGACGACTCGCCATGCTTCGAGCGGGCCCGGATATAGCGGTCAAGAGCAGAGGCGGTCTTCTTCCCGATGGGTACCCATGTCTCGTCACCGCCCTTGAGACGGATGCGTAGCCGACGCTTGGTCAGGAACACGTCGTTACGACTTTCGTCGTCCTGGTCGTAGCGAAGCCCCGCCAGACCAGACACGCGGAGACCGGTATCGATGAGCACGCGCAAGATTGCGGTATCACGGCGGTCGGCGAACGACATGCCGTTGCACGTCTTCAACAAGCGCGCCAGCTCGTCGTCGGTGAAGAACTCCTTGGCCTTCTTGGTGACCTTCGGTCCTTCAACCCGGCTCATCGGGTTGGGGTTGGTCCGTTCCCCCTCGCTGGCCAGCCAGCCGAAGAACACTCGAAGATTGCGGAAGTGGACGGCAGCCGACGCGGCGGACGTACGCCGCTCCTCGGCAAGCAGAAACGCGCGCAGGTGATCGGGCGCGACACCCTCCACGTCGGTTGGCATGCCTTGAGCGGTCAGGAAGCTAGACAGCGCCTTGACAGAGTCGAGATATGAGCGGACAGTCTTCGGACTCTTGGCGGCCGCCTCAAGCGCGAGTTGCCACGACGTGACGAGCGCAGTCAGAGGCGGGCTCGCGGACTCCGTGGCACTACGCCGGTTCCCCCGGTTGCGCCTTGCTTCTCCCATACTGGTGACGGACATGCGATACCTTCCCGCCGACCTGTGCGAGCAGCGCTCATCGTGCCCTACCCTTGAGGGGTGTGATCGGGCACCTGAACGCCACGAATCAGAAGCTCTATCACCGCCGTGCTTATGTGGTACTGTAGCACCTACCTGCAAAACCGCAGGTAGGACAACTTAAGACCTGCGCTCGTAGCTCAACGGATAGAGCATCTGACTACGGATCAGAAGGTTGGGGGTTCGAGTCCCTCCGAGCGCGCTCCGCTCTTTGCAGGTCAGGGTCCACTTTCGTGCCCGCCCGATGATCACGTGGCGTGCCCGCGTCCATCGAATCGCACATGAGGCGCTCACACGTTGTTCGATCACGCAGTACCGGCGTACCACGATTAGAGGGTCTTGCCGTATGCGTCATGGTAGTTCCACCACGCGTACGGCGGGGTCTGCGGATAGCCCTCCGGCGAGTCCTCCCACTCCTCCTGACGGCCGAGCGCCGTGATATCCAGGTAGCTCCAGGTGCTTCCCATGGCCTCGGCGCCCCGGCTGTTGACGAAGTAGGTCCGGTAGATCCGTGCGCCGTCACGGATGAAGGCGTTGGTCCCGTGCCATTCGTCCACGCCGAAGTCTTTGTCAAAGTCGTCGGTGATTGTGTACCACGGGATCAGCTCCCAGCCCATGCGCTCCTTAAGGCCCTGGATCTCGGCCTGGGGAGCGCGTGAAACGAACGCGAGCGTCGTATCCCGCGCGTTAAGGTGAGCGGGGTGCGCGACCTGGTCGGCCAGGAACGAGCAGCCCACGCAGGCACGTTCCGGGTAGGCGCCGCCCCCCTGTGGGTACGTGGTGACGTCTGGCGCGTAGAAGGCGCGGTAGACGATCAACTGTCGGCGACCCTCGAATAGGTCGAGAAGGCTCGCCAGGCCGGCCGGGCCGCCGAAGCGGTACTCCTTCTCCACCGCCATCCATGGCATCCGGCGGCGCTTGGCGGCCAGCGCATCGCGGGCGCGGGTCAGCTTCTTCTCCTCGACCAGCAGTTCCTCGCGGGCTGCATCCCACTCCTGCGGTGACACGATCGGCGGGGTCTTCATTGTGGCTGTCCTCCCTCAAGTACTCGTCGACGATGTCGAACCGGCGGCCCCACAGGCGCGCTTGCGTTCCATCCAGTCCGTCGCTTCGCTCAGCACACCGGGCTCGAGCGAGAGCAAGTGGAGTCGGCTCCGATCGTACGCCGCAGCACGCCGGTCTCCTCGAGCCGGGCGTAAGCGGCCAGCTGCGCCGCTCGTGCGCCCGCCGTCTCGCCTAACGGCAGCGGCCCCGCCAGCGATCAGGCGCTGTGACGGTTCCGCTGTCGCCGCTGGGTGATGAACAGCGCGCAGCCCGTCAGGGCGGCCACCCCGATCATGCCGACGGTGCCGACCGGGAGAGGGGTGCCTCCGGTTGAGAGCAACCAGGCGGTGGCGTAAATGGGACCGCTGGTCGTAGCCGCGTAGCCGACCACGATGTTGCCGCTGACCGCAGCGGCGTAGCTGCTGGGCCCGCCGAGGGTGCCCAGATCGACGATGGCCGGGGAGGCCGCCCCCAGGTCGTAGGCGAACGCGCGGGTGGTGCCGCTGGTCGTGGCCACGTAGCCGACCACGACATTGCCGCTCACCGCGGTGGCCCGGCTCGTCCCGCCGCCAATGGTGCCCAGGTCGATCATGGCCGGGGAAGCTGCCCCCAGGTCGTAGGCGAACGCGTGGGTGGTGCCGCTGGCTGTGTCGGAATAGCCGGCCACGATGTTGCCGCTTATGGCAGTGGCCTGGCTGCTGGCCCCGCCGAGGGTGCCGAGGTCGATCATGGCGGGGGAGGCCGTCCCCAGCTTGTAGGCGAAGGCGTGGGTGGTGCCGCTGGCTGTATTGGAATAGCCAACGACGATGTTGCCGCTCACCGCGGTAGCCCAGCTCGTGCTCCCGCCGAGGGTGCCTAGATCGGTCATGACGGGGGAAGCTGCCCCCAGGTCGTAGGCGAACGCGTGGGTGGTGCCGCTGGCTGTGTCCGACCAGCCGACGACGATGCTGCCGCTCACCGCCTCGGCCACGCCATAGGTGCCGCCGAGAGAGCCGAGATCGGTCATGACGGGGGAAGCTTCCCCCAGGTCGTAGGCGAACGGAATGGGGTTTGAGCCTATGGAGCCGACGACGATGTCGCCGCTCACCGCGGTGGCAAAGCTCCTGCCGCCGAGGGCGCCCAGGTCGATCATGGTGGGGGAGGCCGCACCCAGGTTGTACGCGAACGCGTGGTCCAGGGGGAAGCCCTGAGGCGTGTCCGCACTGCCGGCGATGATGTTGCCGCTCACCGCGGTGGCCCCACTGCTGGGACCGCCGAGATTGCCCAGGTCGATCATGGTGGGGGAGGCCGCACCCAGGTCGTAGGCGAACGCATCGCCTGCCCCGGAGGCCAGATTGGTCTTCTGGGATGAGTGTCCGACCACAATGGTGCCGCTCACCGCGCTTGCCGAGCTGCCGATATCACCGCTTAGGGCACCCAGGTCGATGATCGTCGGGACTGCGGCGGCGGCGGCACCGGATGCGGTCAGCCCCACCGAGCCGCCTGCCAGCAGCAGCACCACCGCTCCAGCACCAATCTTCCGGACCGCGCAGACCGTGTTCATCCGGTATCCTCCCTATGGCCACCCGTACCTCTCAAGTGCTCGGCGGAGCCAAGGCTGATCCCGAAGGCCGGAAATAACCTGAGGCCCTCTTCTTCGGGGTGGCGATCGATAGGGCAATGCCAAGGAGCGGGCAGGCCTAGACCCGCCCGGATCGTCTCAGAGCATGCCGGTGCCAGACGCGAAGCAGGACCACGATAATGATCACGGCCAGGACGCCGAGCGTAGCCAGCTGAGCGGGACCTAGTACCGGCCCGGTGCCCGAATGGCGGTACCCGCCCGATTCCAGGCCAGCCTGGCGCTCGAAGAAGTTGCGCGAGCCCGGGAAAAAGAAGTCGACGACAGCGTACGCGACGGGAAACGCGAAGGGACCTGCGATAGCGGTCGCGACCGCCCACTGCGTCCGGTGCCGCGCCTCGTGGGCAACGAGCGCCTGAAGCTGCTCTTTGCTGATGTTGAACCCCGGCGTCAGGACGATGTCACCCACAGTCATCGCCCTCGTTCCGGCGATGTTGTCGGCGTGCGGCGCGACGTAGTAATACGCCGAGGAGGACAAGCACACGTGCGCATCCCTGACCCGCGAGTACAACAGCCCTATCCCCGTCTCGGGCCACGTCGCCGCTTCCTGTGCCACCAGCGACGCATCGAGGTGGCCGCTGCGCGCGGCCAGGGCACCTCCTGGCGGTGAACATGCGGGCACGGACTGAAAGACGGTAACGAGCCGCCCGACGGAGCCGATCGCGATGATGACCAGGCCCGCGACCACAAGGGCGGAACGAACTCGCCGCAAGCGCGTAGCTGGATGACATCCCGGCCGGTGACGCCACCACCACGCCAATCCCAGTATCCCGAAGAGCAGGACCATGCCGAGGGCGCCGAGCATCAACTGAGCACGCCGCGGCAGCGTCATGATCACACCGTAAATCAGAATGAGCCTAGGGAATTAGCCTGAGCTGGCCGTATAACGCTCAGTGTCTACTTCCCAGCTGCCGGATCGTGCCTGCCGCGTGTCGGTACTGGCTAGCGCTGCGCGCCTACCGGTCGGCTGTCTGGGCTGTCTGAGGCCGTTCCAAGCACGATAGATCGAGCTGATACCAGTTGCCGTGCTTACCGCCGAGATCGGCCGGGCCGGCGGGTCCGGCCGGGACGAACCCGGCCTTGGTCAGCACCTTCTGGGAAGCAGCATTCTCGTGGGAGGTGGCCGCCCTGAGCGTACGCAGCCCGTATCGCGTCGCCGCCAGCCGGCACAGTTCCCGGACGGTCGCGGTCGCCACCCCGCGGCCTGCGATGTGCTGCGCGACCCGGTAACCGAGCTTCGCGGTGCCGTTTCCTGCGAAGATCAGATTGAACCGGCCCAGGACCGAGCCATCCTCGGCGACGAGCACATGGAAGGCGCCGTCGCCGGCCTCCTGCTCAGCCAGCAAGGCGTTGTGCCGGTCGGGAAACTGCTCGAAGAACTCATCGCCGCGGTCGGAGATGGAGGCGGCGAAGTAGGCGCGGTTCGCCAACTCGAAGGCCAGGACCGCCGGGGCATGGTCGGCTCGCAGCCGCTGTAGCTCGGGCACCGCCCGACTCTACCCAGGTGGTTGCGCAGAGGACACCTGAATTTAGCTGGTCCGGGCTGACCGCTAGCGACTGGCGACCCTGCCCTCGGCGCCGTCGACGCGCACGTCATCGGCTAGCGCCGCGTCGACAATCACGGTCTCGATGCGCCTGAGCAGCCGCTCCATGTCCGGCGGACGCACGAAGTGAGTATCCGCCCACACTTCGCAGGACAGTGTGCCCGGCACGTCGCAGATGTTCAGGGACACTTTTCCCTGAGAGAGGTGATTGCGATCGCCCCAGGTCAGCGTCGACCGGGTCAGCTCGTCTCGGAGCGATGACGCGCTGTCCGCCGCGGAGACAGTGTCAGCGAACTCGCGAGTGAGCACCCGGCGATCGTTGAATATCAGGCTCCAGTCCGGCTCCACGCCGCGCTCGGCTGCTAGCCGCTCGCACACCTCGCGCTTACCCGCCGGATCGTAATAGGCGTGCTTGTACGCGCCGAGCGCGGACTGCCAGGCTCGTCTGACCACGTCCTCGAACGGGCCGTCCGGCTCAATGACGCCAAGGCAGGTCTGCATCACCGGGCTGACCGAGCCGGCGAACCCGGGCCGGAACCGGTTGCTAACCACTAGATGCACCGCAACGCGTCGGCTGACGGAGAGAGAAGTGAGGGCGACGGCGAACGCGGCGAGCAGCACCGCGGACGTGCTGAGACCGAGCCGGGCCGCGAGCATCCCCGCTGCCCGGTAACCGGCCGGAGAGTTGAGGGTGACCTGCCAGAAACGCGGCTGCCGAGGGTCGGCCGACATCGTGAACTGGCGGTCGGGGACGCTCGCGGCCACCCGCTCGTAATAACGCATCGACGCCTCGTGCGCACGGCGCCCGCTCGGGCCGCGCTGCCGGCTGGCCTGCTCCATCGGCTGCATCGCCGTCACCGGCCCGGTCCGTTCATCGCGATGGTCGAAGTCGTCATACAGCGCGGCCAGGCCGAACGCATCCAGCGCGATATGGCAGATCACCTGCACGACATGCGTGGCGGTGCCATGGTGCGTGATCACGGCCATCCGCAGCGGCCATTCGTGCTCGTATTCGAATTGCCGGGCCTTGTACCGGGCGGCGACGGCGGCCGCCACCTCGCCCGGGTCATTGTCACCTGCGTCCACGACCTCGAGCGTGATCTCGCCGGAGGCGTGCACCACCTGCTGGGTCTGCCCGCCGGGGCCAAAGCGCAACCTGGTGCGCAAAGCCTGGTGGCGGCTCATGATGAAGCTCAGCCCGGCCGCGACGTCCGCCACGGTATGGCCAGGCGGCAGTGCCCGGGCGCCTCCCATTGACAGGGAATCGCCTTTGTCCTGCATGACAGACCAGATCTCCTGCTGGCCCCAGCTGAGCTCGGCGATGCCTGAACCATCACCCGCGAAGTGAACAACGAGGAGCGAGCGTGACCTCACGCGATCACCGCCTCCACATAGATGGTCTCGTCGCTGCGGAACGTGGTGTCGAGGTCGGCTACATCCTGCCGGTGGCCGTCCCGGAACTTCCGCGCCGTGATGCGTCCAGGGTCGTAGCCCGCTTGCGTCAGCGCGTACCGGAGTTCGTCGTGGTCGTAGATCCACCGGTGGCCGTACAGGTAGAAGATCTGGTTGACCATGAACGCGCGGCGCTCAGGCATCGGCGGGCCGACTCGCATCACCGAGAGGCGGCGGCGGTGCCGGGCAAAGAATTTCTCGTCCTCGGCGAGGTATCCAGCGGCGTAGGCCCGCAGGTCGGGAGTGGTGATCCGAAGCAGGCCGCCCGGGGCGAGGATCCGGCGCACTTCGCCCAACCAGTTGATCGCGTCGAGCAGCGGGACGTGCTCGATCAGGTGCTCGGCGTAGACCCAGTCGACGCTGCCGTCCTCGAAGGGTAGCGGCTCGGTGATGTCAAGCTGCGTGAACAGGCTTCGCCCATCCACCCGGTAGACCCGGCCGGGCTCAGTGACGATGCGGCGGCCATTCGCGTCTTCCGGGCCGCGCATGGCGACGAGGTCGGTGCCCAGGCCTTGCGGGTGCTCGGTCGTGAAGGCGGCGAACTCAATCCCGGTGACGTCGAGTTCGGCGAGCCCGGCCCGGGAACGCGGCAGCTCGGCCGCTACCTGCTCGAGCTTCTCGGCCGCACTCAGTCCGGCCGTGAACCTCTCCATCGTGGCCTCGAGCCGAGCTGGATCCTGCCAGTCCCAGTCGGGGAACGCATCGGGCGCGCCGGTCATGCCGCGGCTCCTTCACGAGGGTGTCCGTCTTACTGATACCAGTTCGCCGGCCGGAGCGCGAGACGGCTGCATATGGCTGTCAGCTTCCGCCGGCGCCGAGCACGGTGAACAGCACCAGAGCAAGGGTGGTGATGGCCATGATGCCGTGGGTGATGACGACGGGCAGCGGGAAGTTCCGCTCCGGAGGGACAGTGATTGTCCGGTTGAGCGACGGGCCAGGATCGGCGAAGGTGCGGTAGACGTGGACCCAGCGCGCCGCCATGATCAGGCCCAGGGCGGCGACCGTGCCCAGGTCGGCGAGCGTGATCCAGGCCAGTTGCTCCTCACCAACCAGGAGGTAGTCGATCCACAACACCAGGCCGCCCATGCCCAGTAGAGCGTGAGCGGAAATAACCGGCACCGGCAAACGGGTCGCGGCCGCGCTCTGGAACTCGCGGTCGTATTCAAGGAGCCAGATAACCAGCAAGAGAAGGCCAATGAGAATAGTGACAATCCAGGTAAACAGCGCGGCGACGCTCATCTGAATCTCATCTCTGACGTCCTGAAAACTCATCGTCAAAGCCGTACGTGGAGTACCGAGCCACTAGGCTCCCAACTCACACCACGGATGTATGCCCGGTTGGGTTCAAGGCTTCTTGCACGACTGCTGTCGGCTAATGGTTCACGCCCGTGCGACGCCGCAGTATCCCCACACCCGGCTCGCGTGGTGGCCCAGCTTGGGGGTGTCGGGGCGCCAGTGGGGGTTGAGAACGATCCCGGGATCGACCAGTTCCGCGCCGCTGAACATGTGCCGGATGGCTTCCTTGCTCCGGCCGACGAAGACGGTGCCCCGCTTCGCGTACTCCGCCGTGATCGCGTGCATCCTCTCGGGGGCGAGCTCGTCCGTGACGTGGGAGATGACCAGGAAACTTCCTGGCGCGAGCGCCGCAAGGTAGCGTGCGACGATGGCCGCCGGATCATCAGAATCCGGGATGTTGTGCAGGCACGCGACGAACAACAGCCCCACCGGCTCGGCGAAATCCAGGGACTTCCTTGCCGCGGTAAGAACCTCTCCCACGTCTCGCAGGTCAGCCCTGACCACCGCGGTAGTCTTGTTGTCAGCCATCAGGGACTCGGCGTGCAGGAATACGACGGGATCGTTGTCGACGTAGACCACACGAGCGTCCGGATGCCCCGACTGGGCCACCTCGTGCGTGTTGGGACTGGTAGGCAGCCCGGTCCCGATGTCGAGGAATTGGCGGATTCCACTGTCGCGCAGGAACCGTACGGCACGCACCAGGAACTCGCGGTTGGCGCGAGCGCTGTCCAGAATCTCTGGCGAGATCTTCAGGGACATTTCGGCCGCCTCTCTGTCGACGGCGAAGTTGTCCTTGCCGCCGAGGAGGTAGTCGTAGACCCTGGCCGGATGCGGGATATCCGTGCGGATGCCCAAGGCCGTCCAACGGTCCTGGCGGTCCCGCTCTTCCGGCTCGGTCATGGTGACCATTCTGCCTTCGCGGGCCCGGGCGCGGCGTACTGGCGTAGGAAGCAGGAGAATCGTTGCCGCTAGACTCGCGGCTCCGAACGCGAACAACGCGGCGCGCGGCCCGGCAGTGGCGGCGAGAAGGCCGCCGACCGCGGCACCTATCGCCACAGTGCCCTGCGAACACAGCTTCACAGCGGCGGTCACCCGCCCCAGGCGGTCAGGCGGAGTCGCCTGCAGCCGCAAGGTGGCCGCGTGCACGTTGAATAGTGGCCCGGCCAGGCCAGCGAGCGCCATGCCTACCATCGCGACAAGAAGCGAAAACACGGTGCTCGAGGTACTCGGGGGAGCGAAGGCTACGACGGTAATCCCGATGGCGCCCAGCACGGACGATGCCACCAGCAGTTTTCCGGCGCCAACTGCTCGGCCGACTGGCCTGGCGAGGATCGCTCCGCTGAGGAATCCCACGCCATAGGAGCCGACGGCGAGGCCAACCGCGTAGGTCGGCAGCGTCAGTATATGTACGAAGAACAGCAGGGCAGCGGTCAGTACGCCCTGGATCATGAAGTTGTTGACGCCGAGATAAGCCGTCAGATAGCGGAGCAGCGGGGTGCCCACCACGAACCGGGCGCCATCGAGGATATGCGGCCCATCACCCGATTCTTGCCTGGCGGGCGAATCTACGACGCCGCGCATCGTCAGGAAGGTCAGCCCGCTGTAGAGGTACGAACAGGCATCCGCGAGGACCGCGTTGACCACACCGAACGCGCTGACCAGAACGCCTCCGAGGCTCGGACCCAGTGACGCTGCACCACCGCGCGCTGATTCAAGTGCGCTATTGGCATCGACCAGCTTGTCATCACCGACGAGCGCGGGGAGCAACGAGAACTGAGCGACGTCATAGGTCACGGTGAAGCAACCCACTCCGGCCATAACCGTGATCAGGACTGGCATAGAGAGGAGATGTGATCCATAAAGCACCGGGAGAGCGCCGATGAGTACGAAACGAGAAATGTCCGCCGTCGTGAGTAGCGGGCGTCGTGGTACCCGGTCGGCAATGACCCCCACAGGAATGCTCAACAGCAGGTAGGGCAGCATTTCGGCCATACGCAGCAGGCCAACGGAGCCATCGTTGGCATGCAGTTTCGACATCGCTAGCAAGGGGATCGCCACCAGCGAGACGCTCGTGCCCGCGCCCGACACGGTCGTTGCGAGCCAGTAGCGCGCAAACCTGGGATTACGGATAAGCGTTGAGTGCGGCAAAGGCTCCCAATCCGCGGCTCTTAGTGACGAGACCTTGTATGCGACAGCTTGATGGGCTGCTCGGCGACCTTGCGCAGCGCCGTGGCGACCGTATCGAGTTCCATGTCGGTCAGCGCGGCGGCGAAGTGCTTCTCGATGCTGTCCAGATAACGCGGTGCGGCGGCGCGGTAGCGGGCCAAGCCATCCGGGGTCATGACCGCGAACGCAGATCGGCCGTCGTCCGGGTTACCTTCCCGGCGCACCAGCCCGGCCGTCTCAAGTTCGCTGACAATCCGGCTTACCCGGGTCCGGCTGAGCACCGCCCGTTCGCCCAGCTCGCTCATCGTGAGCCGCTTGTCCTTCGCGGCGGCGAGCTCGAGCAGAATGTCGTACCAGCTGAGCGGCAGGCCGGTGGCTTGCTGCAAACTCCGGTCAAGCCGCGGGACCAGCGTCGCATGCGCCTCCAGCAGCGCCGCCCAGGCGCTCGCCGCCCGCCGTGACCTGTCATCGCTCACATCAACGAGACTACCAATTTGCGTGCGGACGCACACACTTGATAATGTACGTGCGCACGCACACATATTAGGAGCGCGAATCATGCCTGCCCTGCTGCACATATCGGCTTCCCCTCGCGGAGCCGACTCGGAATCCATCGCCATCGCCACCACGTTCCTGGACGCGCTACGCCTCGAGCGACCCGATGTAACCATCGGAACGTTCGACCTGTGGGATAGCAGCCTTCCCCAGTTCGGGGCCGCCGCGGCCGCGGCGAAGATGACAGTGTTCGCCGGCGGGGTACCGGCCGGTGAGCAGGCCGTCGCGTGGCGAGCGGTCGAGCGCACATTCCGCCGGGTTGCCGAAGCGGACCACTATCTGTTCAGCGTTCCGATGTGGAACCACGGCATCCCATATGTCCTGAAGCAATTCATCGACGTCATCAGCCAGCCAGGTATGGCCTTCACATTTGACCCGGACCATGGCTACACAGGGCTACTGACCGGAAAGCGGGCTACCGTGATCTACACCAGCGCCGTCTACGGCCCTGGGCGTTCCGCATCGTTCGGCGTCGACTTCCAGGCGCCGTACTTCAACGACTGGCTTGCGTGGGCCGGCATCAAGGACGTCACCGAAATCCACTTCCGCCCGGATCTCGCTACCCCGAACGCCGCTACGGAACGGCGGGCAGCGCATGCCGTCGCGCGCCAAGCCGCGACGAGGATCTGAACAGCGGCACGTCTGGCTGTCACGAATAAGTGAGTATGTCCCCCAAACAGGGGACTCAATGGGGACACGCGGTTGAACCGCAGGGCCCGTCAGATCCGTGTTACCGGGTGGGAGGGTCCGGTGACGGCCAAAGGCACCGGACCTCGGAGCGGAGGCGACGTGATTGATTTCGCGGCGATCGAAGATAACCGCTTGCTGGTAGACGGGCTACGCGCGTGGGCTGGGACTCTCCCGGACATGCGGCTTGCCCGCGTAGCAGCCAGTGTTGATGAACTGCTAGAAAGCGGAGGTGGTAGCCCCGACGTAGTCTTGCTCAATCCGTTGCTACGGGCCGAACCGGACCCCGCGATCAACGTCCGGAGGTTGATCGATGCCGGTAACCGGGTCCTGGTGATTGACGGGTCGCCGGAGTCGAGCATGGTCGCACGGAGCCTGGCCGCTGGCGCGCACGGTTACCTGACTCGCGATCACGACACGGCGGCGCTGGCCGCCACTATGCGGTCCATCGTGGCTGGCGGGAACGCCTGGTCACCGGGCCCCACCAGAGCACCTGGACGGCGCGGTCCGGGGCGGCCGCCGTTGTCCGAGCGTGAGCACCGCGTCCTCATGGCCTACGTGTCGGGCCTTACCCTGGACTCGGCCGCACGGAGCCTCGGCATCAGCCCGGAGACGGCGCGGACCTATCTCAAACGGGTCAAGGCGAAGTACCGGAGGGCTGGTCACGCCGTCTACACCAAGCTGGACCTGGCTCAGCAGGTCCGCGCCGATTGCAGCAGAGGCACCTGTCCATAACCCGCGCCACGACCGTTCAGCTCCGCGGCTGCTGAACTCCGCTACGGCGGTTGAATTCCGCCACGGTCTGAGACCGGGACGGAGCATCCGTCTAGCGGGCTCCCGCTGGTACCCGTACCTTCCGCTGCTGCGCAGGCGGCGGGTCAGCGTGCAACGGACGGTCGGGCCAGCGGGGTGCGGGCACGAGTCCACCCTGCCGGGGAGAGACGATCGGGCTCGGAGCCGGCGCGCCGCGGTCGACCGAGCTGATCAACCACAGCCGGGTGGGCCCACCGGCCCCAGCACGCCCGCGCACCCCAGCACGTCCGGGTACCCCAGCACGCCCGGGCGCGAAATCCGTCATGGCGTGCTGGCAGCGGAACTGGCAGCCCACGCATCCGCCCGCCAGCGCCCGCCGGCGGCGGATGGACCGGAACGAAGCGTAAGCCGCCGCGGCGGAAATCGCCGTCCCGGCCACCACTATCAGGATCGCGGTCAGCAGCGCCGTCACATCGAGATAGTGAGCTATTGCCCGGCCGAAGATCACTAGTACGGCGACGGCGGCGGCCATCATTCCGATTGCCCCCCGGGCATAGCAGACCATGGTCAGCCCCTCTGGCGAAGAGTCGGCCACTCGCAACAGATCGAAACGAGCGGAAGTTGGCCGTGCGCCGTTGCACCCAACTACCTGAATGTCTCAAATGGGCCAGAAAGTCAAGGCCCGGCGTTAACCGGACGACTGGGACGTGAGCGCCCCTCGATCCGAGCGCCCCGGATCCGAGCCCCCCGGATCCGAGCGCAGGGTTACCAGTGAGAGCAGGCCGGCCAGCAGTGCGAGGCCCGCCGAGAGGTACAGCGCCGCGTGCAGGCCGTCGCCGAACGCCCCGTACGCCGCGTTGATCACCTCCTGGACGAGCTTGCCGTAGCTCGCGTACTGGGCGGCGGTGTTGCCGCTGATCTGGCCGGTCTCCAGCCCGTTGATGACCACGGTCTGGAACGCCCTGGGGATGCCGAGATGGTTCATCTGCGTGACCAGGCTCGACTGGAGCTGCGAGTACACAACCGATCCGAGGACGGCCGTGCCGAGCGCCGCGCCAATGACCCGGCTGGTGTTGGCCGATGACGCCGCCATACCCGACCGCGAGGCGGGTACCGCGGACATCACCGCGGAGGTGGTCGGCACGACCGCGGTTCCGATGCCGATGCCGGCCAGCGCCAGCGCCACGACAAGGGGGCCGTAGTCCGGATCCGGCTTCAGGTACAGGTTGGCGAGCAGCAGCCCGGCCGCGAACAGCACGCAGCCGGCGGTGATGGACCAGCGCGGGCTGACGATTGTGGTCCACCGGCCGGCCAGCACCGACGCGACGATCATCAGGGCGGTCATCGGCAAGAACACCAGCGCCAGGCGGTATCCGGAGGCGTTGGCCACTTCCACCAGGTACAGCGCGGTGAAGAAGAAGATCGCGAACGTGG
Source organism: Streptosporangiaceae bacterium (assembly GCA_019245115.1). GTDB lineage: Bacteria > Actinomycetota > Actinomycetes > Streptosporangiales > Streptosporangiaceae > JAFARZ01. The sequence goes on from JAFARZ010000237.1 coordinate 29,701, forward strand.
CAAAGTATGTGCAGAACGCCACGATGTTCCCGGTGGTGAACGCGGACACACGGAAGAACCGCAGATCCAGCAGCGGGTACGCGGGACGGCGTTCCCACCAGACGAACGCCGTCACCAGCACCGCGCTCACGCACAGCATCGTGATCACCACGGGTGCCGCGAACCCGGCGCCCTCCGCGTAGATGACCGCGTACACCAGCGTGGCGAGCGCGCCCGCGCCGAGCAGCGTGCCCGCGGTGTCCACCCGGGCCGCCGCGGGGTCCGCGCTCTCCGGCAGGATGATCGCCGCGATGATCAGTGCGGTCAGCCCGAACGCCAGGTTGAACCAGAAGATCCCGCGCCAGCTCCACGCCCCGATGATGATGCCGCCGATCAGCGGCCCTGCGGCCAGCGCGAAGCCGGACGTCGCGGCCCACCAGCCGATCGCCCGGGAGCGCACCCGCTCGTCCGGGTACAGGTGGCGGAGCATGGACAGCGTGCCGGGCTCGCTGGCCGCCGCGCCCAGGCCCATGACCGCCCGGCCGGCGATCAGCACCTGGACGTTGGGGGCGAGCGCGCACAGCACCGAACCCGCGCAGAACACCCCGGCGCCGGTCAGCATGACCTTCTTCCGGCCGAGTTCGTCGCCGATCATCCCGCAGGCCAGCATGATGCTGGCGAATGTCAGGGTGTACGCGGCCACCACCCACTGCAGCTCACCGACGTTCGCGCGCAAGGTGGTCTGCACGTTCCCGAGCGCGACGCTGACGATCGTGCTGTCCAGGAACGTCAGGAACAGCAGCGTGCACAGCACGCCGAGCGCAAGGTTCGAGAACGCCACGCCCGAATCCGAGAGCGTGCTCGAACCGGACAGCGCCTCCGGGCGTCTGACCGCGCGCAACCTGAGCATCTATCCGGCCGACTTGCACAGTGCCGGCGCCTGGCCGCCGTTCTCCAGCGTGAGCAGCTGGCAGAAGGTCACGTCCGCGACCTTCCAGATGCTGTCCTCGTATACCGAGGTCCCGGTCTGGCCGTTCAGGGAGGCGCCGCTGATGCCGACGTTGTACTTGACCGTCGCCTTGGTCCCGGAAATGGTGACGCTGGTCACCGTCGCGCTGGCGGAATTCGACAGGCTCGAGCCGGCCTGGTTGCTGATGACGGTGGCGAACGTCTGCCCGTTCTGGAGCAGCGCGATCTTCTGGGCGGCTGACGTCTTGCCGCTGAAGAACGCCGCCCAGTTGGCCTTGATGGCCGCCTCCGCTCCGCTGCCCGAGGCGGGCTCGGCAGCCATCGAGGAAGCTGACGACGACGAAGGAGCCGAGGCCGGCGAAGAGGCCGAGGAAGATGACGGGGCTGCTGCTGATGAGGTGGAGCCTGAACCTGTCGTGCCGCTACTGGAGCTGCTGCAGGCGGCAACTCCCAAGGCGGCGGCGAGCGCCAGGCCGAGCGCCGGAGCGGCCAGGGTCCGGCGAGCCAGGAATCGGGATCGCATGCTGCGCCCCCTTAGTCTGGGCTCCCCTATCTGGAGCCAATCTTAAAATTAGCTGAGCTGATTCTGCCCCGGATGCTTCCCTAGCTGCCGGTTTCTACCCATTGCTGTCCGACACGCGTGTCAGGGTTGTGTACTGGCCAGTAGCTTCTACCAGCGGAAGTGCACGAACAGCCGGCCGAAGTTCTTCGAATCCTTTTCCACCCGGTGATACTTGGCCTTGATGTCTTTGCGCTCGAGGAAGCGCAGCACGTGTTTCTTCAGCTGACCGGACCCCTTTCCGGGGATGATCTCTACCAGCGGCGCCTTCTTCGCCACCGCCTCGTCAATGATCGCCTGCAGCGCCCGGTCGATGTCCTGGCCGCGGTTATAGATGTCGTGCAGGTCCAGCTTCAGCTTCACCGATCCAGCTTACGATCTGATCAACGACGGCCGCCGGACCGTCTGCGGGGGTCACAACGATGGCCCGCTCATCCGGACCCGGCGGCTCCGCCGTGGCGAGCTGGCTGTCGAGCAGTTCCTGCGGGAAGAAGTGACCATGTCGCGTGGCCAGCCGTTTCCGCAGCGTCTCGCGGTCGACGGACAGGAAGACCACCCACACGCTGGGCCGGCCCTGAACCAGCACGTCCCGGTAGGCCCGCTTCAGCGCCGAGCAGGTGACCACCGCCGGCTCACCGGCCGCGATACGCTCGTCGATCCAGGCCGCGATGGCCCGCAGCCAAGGCCAGCGATCCTCGTCGGTGAGCGGGATCCCGGCGTGCATCTTCGCCACGTTCGCGGCCGGATGAAAGTCGTCGGCATCGGCGAAGGTCCAGTTCAGGCGGCCGGCCAGCATGGCGCCCACCGTCGTCTTACCGCTCCCCGACACCCCCGCGACGATCACGACCATGACCCGGTAACGATACCTCGTAGCCGACTACGACCTCCCCGGCGTCTTGCCGCTTGACCGAGATGACGCCGGTGTCGGCCGGGTTAGGGAAGTGGATGACCGTCTGCCCCTTGCTGGAGTCCACGGTCACGTCGTTGGTTATGTGCCAGTTTGTGTCGAACACCGCGACCCGCAGCGCCGCCGGCGGCAGGCCCTGGATGCCGTTGTCGCAGCCGAACGCGATGTTCGTGCCGCTGCCGAACGGCACCGTTATCACCGTGACAGCGTTCGCCCCGTTGTTGAGCTGGCCTGATTGCACTTCAGCCTCCGGCTGGTAGGACGCGATCCAACTGTTCAATTGCGCGGCTGACCCGTTGAACACGTCGTTGTCGTAGCTGCTCGTGCTGCCGGACTGCCAGAACTTCCAGGCTGTCCACGGTGGCGGCGCCCCGGGCGTGGCCGTCTGGAAGATCGCCAGCCACAGCGGGTACCCGCCCAGCCCCGCGCAGTTTCCCGAGACGATGAAGTCCCAGTAGGAGTAGACACCGCACGGGTTGTGCGGCCGCAGCGCGGTCAGCGTGGACATGAAATCCCTGGCGCAGGCGGCCACCGACGCCGCCGACGCGCCCGCGGTCTCGTTGTCCAGCCACAGCATGTCGGTGTTCAGCAGTCCGGCCGCGCTGACCGTCTGGACGAAGTACCGGGCCTGCGCCGCGCCGTCCAGTCTCGGGTCGAGGAAGTGGTAAGCGCCGCGGGCCAGCCCCTTCGCCTTGATCCGTGGCCAGTTCCAGGACAGGAAGGGGTCCGGCGAGTTGGTGCCGGGCGCGCCGAGTCCCTGGCTGGCCCGGCAGATACCGAACGACAGCCCCGAGGTAGCGGCCCAGTCGAAGTCCCCGGCATAATTCGAGACATCGATTCCGCGCGCAAGATCTGCCATCCGCGTTCCCCTTCCGGGGAGTGATCGTAGCTAAGGAGGCGAAGCCGCGATGGCAAAATGGCCGGTACTCCGGCAGTTGCCCGGTCCGGACCGGCGAGGTCTGGGCGCCGCCACCCGGACCGCGAAGAACCCCCGTGCGGCCCGGACCGTCACGGCCGACCGGGTGGTCAAGTCGGTGTGCCCCTATTGCGCGGTCGGCTGCGGCCAGAACGTCTACGTCTCTAACGAACGAGTCGTCCACATCGAAGGCGATCCTGACTCGCCGGTCAGCCGGGGGCGGCTGTGCCCGAAGGGTTCCGCCAGCATGCAATTGACCACCGGGGGCGCCCGCGAATACCGGGTGAAGTACCGGCGCCGTTTTTCGACGGAATTTGAAGATCTTGACCTTGATACGGCGATGGACATGATCGCGGACCGGGTCATCGCGGCACGCAGGAATGGCTGGCAGCCTGAGCATCGCAGGACGCTGGGGTTCGCCAGCCTCGGCGGCGCGACGCTCGACAACGAAGAGAATTACCTGATCAAAAAGCTGTTTACCGCGCTCGGCGCTATCCAGATCGAGAATCAGGCCCGTATTTGACACTCTTCGACAGTCCCCGGTCTGGGGATCAGCTTCGGCCGCGGCGGCGCGACCACATTCCAGCAGGACCTGGTAAATGCCGATTGTATAGTCATCCAGGGCTCGAATATGGCCGAATGCCATCCGGTCGGGTTCCAGTGGGTGGTGGAGGCCAAGAAGCGCGGTGCCAAGATAGTCCACGTCGACCCCAGGTTCACCCGGACCAGCGCCCTCGCTGACCTGCATGTGCCGCTGCGGGCCGGGTCGGACATCGTATTTCTCGGCGCGATCATCAATTATGTGCTGGCCAACGAGAAATACTTCAAGGAGTACGTCGCCGCGTACACCAACGCCGCAACGATAGTGACCGAGGAATTCGCCGACACCGAGGATCTCGATGGCGTTTTCGCTGGCCTGGACGCCGAAAACCACAAATATGACCTGTCCGCCTGGGCCTATGAAGATACCACCGTGCGGGCCGCCGCCGGTTCCCGAGGTAGGCCCTTTGGACGAACGGACGGTGGCTCGACCCCCCAGGTAGCCGAATCCCTCGACCACCCGCGTTGCGTATTCCAGACTTTGAAGCGGCATTTCGCCAGGTACACCCCTGAGATGGTTCTCCAGGCCTGCGGCGTTCCGCCGGACGTGTTCGCGCGGGTGTGCGAACTGGTCACCGAGAATTCCGGCCGTGACCGGACCACGGCCTTCGTATACAGCGTGGGGTGGACGCAGCACACGGTCGGCGTGCAGTACATCAGGACCGCGGCGATCCTGCAGGCCCTGCTCGGCAATATGGGACGGCCGGGCGGCGGGATCCTCGCGCTGCGGGGACACGCGTCTATTCAGGGATCGACCGATATCCCGACGCTGTTCGATCTGCTGCCCGGTTATCTGCCGATGCCCGTATCGGCAAAGCATGGCTCGCTTTCCGAATACGTCGACGATATCGCTATGCCGCGTGGTTTCTGGGCGAATACCGGGGCCTACATGACCAGCCTGCTGAAGGCATGGTGGGGCGACGTGGCAACCGCGGAGAACGACTTCTGTTACGGTTACCTGCCCAGGCTCACCGGGGATCACTCCACGTACGCGACCGTGCTCGAACAGCTGGACGGGCGCTGCGAGGGGTACTTCCTGCTGGGGCAGAACCCGGCGGTGGGCTCGGCCAACGCGCGGATGCAGCGGTTCGGCATGGCCAACCTGGACTGGCTGGTCGTCCGGGACATGACGATGATCGAGTCCGCGACGTGGTGGCGGGACGGGCCGGAGATCGAGACCGGGGAGATGCGCACCGAACAGATCCCGACCGAGGTGTTCTTCATCCCGGCCGCCGCCCACACCGAGAAGTCGGGTTCGTTTACCAACACCCAGCGGATGCTCCAATGGCATCACGAGGCGGTGCCGCCGGCCGGGGACGCGCGCAGCGATCTGTGGTTCATCTATGAGCTGGGTCGGCGCATCCGTGCCAAGCTGGCCCGGTCCGATGATCCCGCCGACCGGCCCGTGCTGGATCTGACCTGGGATTACCCGGTGTCGGGACCGTGGGGTGAGCCGTCCGCTGAGGCGGTGCTCGCGGAGATCAACGGCTGGGACGCCGATGGCGAGCCACTGGCCGGGTTTGCCGGCCTGCGGGACGACGGGTCGACCACCTGCGGGTGCTGGATCTACGCCGGGGTCCATGCCGACGGCGTGAACCAGGCGGCCCGGCGGGTTCCCGGCTCGGAGCAGAGCTGGGTCGCGCCGCAGTGGGGCTGGGCGTGGCCGGCCAACCGGCGGATCCTGTACAACCGGGCTTCGGCGGACCCGTCCGGTAAGCCGTGGAGTGAGCGCAAGGCGTATGTGTGGTGGGACGAGGAGGTGGGCCGCTGGACCGGTTACGACGTGCCGGACTTCCCGGTGACCCGGCCGCCCTCGTACCGGCCCTCGCCGGACGCCACCGGAGTCGACGCGATTTCCGGCGACGATCCGTTCATTATGCAGGCGGACGGGAAGGCGTGGCTGTTCGCGCCCGCCGGGCTGGCGGACGGTCCGCTGCCGGCGCACTACGAGCCGGCCGAGTCGCCGTTCGCCAACCCGCTCTATGCGCAGCAGGCCAATCCGATCCGGGAAACGATCCGGCACCCCCTCAACCCTATGGAGCCAACTGGCTCGGCGGCGTTCCCGTACGTCGCGACCACCTACCGGCTGACCGAGCACCACACGGCCGGTGGCATGTCACGCACGCTCCCGTATCTGTCGGAATTGCAACCGGAGTTCTTCTGCGAGGTCTCGCCCGCGCTGGCCGCCGAGCGAGGGCTGGAAAACGGAGGATGGGCGACGATCGTGACCGCGCGGACGGCGGTGGAGGCCCGGGTGCTGGTTACCGACCGGATCCGGCCGCTTGAGGTGGGCGGCCGGGTGCTGCACCAGGTGGGCCTGCCCTACCACTGGGGCCCGAACGGCCTGGTCACCGGCGACGCGGCCAACGAACTCGCGCACCTGTCCCTCGACCCGAACGTCCACATCCAGGAGGTAAAGGCCCTGGCGTGCGACATCCGCCCCGGACGCCGCCCGCGTGGCCCGGCGCTGCTGGATCTGATCCGCTCCTACCAGGCCCGGGCCGAGCGGGAATGAAATTGCGTGCCGCGATGTTCACCGCTATAGTCGCCTCATAGCCGCTTAGTGCGTACAGTTTGTTGCGGCCCCGGCGTGTGGCTCTCTAGCGGCCCCGCCCAAGACAGAGTGACGTTTCCGGTCTCAGGTTCCCGGTACTTATCGCGACTTACGCATTTAACGGCCCGTTCATATCCGGGCCGCCAATACCTCTATTTAGCGCGCCCGAAAATAAGCATGCGCGCATTCCTGAAAGGAAGTCCATCATGACTACCACCATGGAGCAAACCCTTACACCGCCGCAGGTTCCGCCCGACGCCCAAGCCCAAGCCCAGGCCGATGCCGCGGCCGTTTCCGGCATCCTCGACGTGGGCGACGGCTCCCCCCGCCCGGGGGGAGCCGTCCCCCCGGACCCCCGCGGCTTCGTGCGCACCGACGGATACCGTCGCGGCCCCGACGACATCTACGTGTCCGGCACTCAGCTCCGCCAGTACGGCCTCCGCGCCGGTGACCTGATCGAAGGCGCCGCTCAGATGGGGGCGTCCAAACGCGGCGACGCCAAGAACCCGCGGCTGATCCGCGTCGATTCCATCAACGGCATGCCGCCTGAGTCGGCACGCGAACGCCGGCGGTTCGACGATCTGACCCCTCTCTACCCGACCGAGCGCCTCCGCCTGGAAGACGGCCTTTCCTCGGCGACGGCTCGGATCATCGACCTGATGGCCCCGATCGGCAAGGGCCAGCGCGGGCTCATCGTGGCCGCGCCCAAGGCCGGCAAGACTATGGTGCTGCAAACCATCGCGGCGGCGATCGCCGCCAGCCACCCCGAAGTTCACCTCATGGTGATCCTGGTCGGCGAGCGACCGGAAGAGGTCACCCACATGCGCCGGTCGGTGCGGGGCGAAGTCATCTCCTCCACCTTCGACCAGTCGCCGGAGGATCACGTCAAGGTCGCCGAGCTGGCCATCGAGCGGGCCAAGCGCCTGGTGGAACTGGGCGGAGACGTCGTGGTCCTCCTGGATTCGCTCACGCGCCTCGGCCGTGCCTACAACCTGGCGGCTCCGTCCAGTAGCAGGACGCTGGCCGGCGGCGTCGCCGTCTCGGCGTTGCAGCCACCGCGGCAGTTCCTCGGCGCGGCCCGGAACACCGAGAACGGCGGGTCGCTCACCATACTTTCCACAACGCTGGTCGATACCGGCTCCCGTATGGACGACGTGCTGTTCGAAGAGTTCAAGGGCACGGGGAACATGGAGCTACGGCTGCGCCGCGAGCTGGCCGACAAGCGCCTGTTCCCGGCGATTGACCCGATGTCTTCAGGTACTCGTCACGACGAGCTGCTGATGGCTCCTGATGAATACCAGGCGGTCGCCAGGCTCCGTCGGGCGCTGGGTGCCCTGGACCCGCAACAAGCAGCGGAACTACTGATCGACAAGACCGGCCAGGCCACATCCAATGTCGAGTTCCTCCAGCAAATCCAGCGTTCTCCCCGCGCTGGTGATTTATGGCGGTACTTGACCATATTTGGGGTGAGGCGTAGGAAAAGGAGAGAGCGGGGAGTCCCCGGAGGCCTTGGCGCGGAGGAAACACCGCTGCGAATGCGGAGGGCGATAAATGAGAAGATTGATCCGAGGTTTGGCGGCCGGGCTGGTCGGGCTGACCGCGCTGTCCTTGGTAGCCGTGGCGCGTACCGCGCCGGCCGCCGAGGCCGAGAACAACGGGGTGGGAGCCACTCCCGCGATGGGCTGGAGCAGCTGGAGCTTCATCCGGCACAATCCCACCGCCGCGATCATCGAGGCTCAGGCCAAGGCGATGAAGGACAGCGGCCTTGCCCGCGTGGGCTATCAGTACGTCAACGTCGACGACTTCTGGTACCAGTGCCCGGGCAGCCAGGGGCCCGCCGTCGACCAGTACGGCCGCTGGGTGATCGACCCGGCGAAGTTCCCATCCAGCGGATCCCTCAACGGCATCCAGGTGGTCGCCAACTACGTGCACAGCCTCGGCCTCAAGTTCGGGCTGTACGTGACGCCGGGTATCTCCAAGCAGGCGGTCGCGCAGAACACCGCCATCCAGGGCACTTCCGCCACCGCCGATCAGATCGCCGAGCCGTCGGTGTCCGAGAACAACTACAACTGCGGCGGCATGGTCGGCATCGACTACAGCAAGCCGGGTGCCCAGGCCTTCATCAACTCGTGGGCCGACGAATTCGCCTCGTGGGGAGTGGACTATCTCAAGCTCGACGGCGTGGGCTCCTTCGACATCCCCGACGTCCAGGCCTGGTCCAATGCCCTGCGGCAGACCGGCCGCCCCATTCACCTGGAGTTGTCCAACAGCCTGAACATCGCCGACGCGGCCACCTGGCAACAGTACTCAAACGGCTGGCGGACCGGCGGTGACATCGAGTGTTACGGCTGTGAGACCGGCGGCAGCAGTTATCCGCTCACCGACTGGACGAGCGTGAAATCCCGGTTCAACCAGGTCGCGCAGTGGCAGCCATACGGCGGACCGGGGGCGTTCAACGACTACGACTCGACCGAGGTGGGCAACGGCGCCAACGACGGCCTGACCTATGACGAGCGCCAGACCCAGTTGAGCCTGTGGGCACTGGCGGCTTCTCCGCTCATCCTCGGTACCGACCTGACCCATCTTGACCAGGCCGACCTGGGATTGCTGCTCAACTCCGACGTCATCGCGGTGGACCAGGACAGCATCGATGCCTCGCGCGTGGTCAACACCGCTACCACGCAGGTGTTCGCCAAGACCGAGAAGAACGGCGACGTCGTGGTCGGGCTGTTCAACGTGAGCGGCGCGTCGGAGGTGGTCTCGACATCGGCCGCCGCGCTCGGGCTCCAGCCGAGCACCAGCTATCTGCTGGACAACCTGTGGACACACCATTCGACTGAGACCGCGGGCACGATCAGCGCCGACGTCCCGTCACACGGCGTCGCGCTGCTGCGGGTCAGCCCGCTGCGCAACCCGGCGGCCGCTCCGCCGGCCGCCACTGTGGATCTGACTGGCCTGTCCGCTCTGTCCGGCGGCCAGCCCGGCACGGCCACCGAATCGTTCACCAATGACGGCGCGCTGCCTGCCCTTGCCGTCCGGCTGGGCCTCACCGCGCCGCCTGGATGGACCGTGGCCGCGACCTCGCCTGCACAGTTCGCGTCGGTGGGCAGCGGGCAAACGGTCCAGGCCACCTTCAACGTCACCGCGCCCACGCCATCAGCCCTGTTCACGACCAGCACGGTCACCGCGTCGGCGGCATACCGCGGCCCGCTTCCCGTACTCCAGACCGCCTCGGAGCAGCAACAGGTGATAACGAGCCCGCCGGTCAGGGCGCCCTACCTGACGTTCTCCTCCGCGACCGACGCGCCAGCCGTGTTCGGCCAGTCGGGCCAGGAACTCGGCATTTCCGGGGCCGGCGCGGACCTGTACTCCGGCACCGACGCCTACAGCGCGATCTACCTGAAGGGTGCCATCGGCGCCACGGCCACCATCCAGACCGAGGTGACCTCGCAGCAGGCCATGGCCGGTTTCGCGAAGGCCGGGATCATGGTGCGCAACGACATGACCGGATCCGGCAAGAGCCCGGAAGGGGTGATCCTGTTCGAGTCGCCCTCCGGCGGCATCCAGCTGGAGTGGGACAGCAACGGCGGGCCGTTCGTAGACTCCGTCACCCCAGCCAACGGGACCAATCCCGAACTGCTGCCGGTCTGGCTGGAACTGGTGCGCAACGGTGCCAGCTACACCGGTTACTACTCGTTCGACGGCACCGACTGGCTTACCGTGGGCACCGCGACCGTGCCGGGACAGGCCGCCACCCAGGATGCTGGCATGTTCCTCACCTCGCACGCCGCGGGCTCGCCCGGACAGGCGGTGTTCAACGGGTTCAGCGTCACGGCCGCCGCGGCGGCGCCCCCGCCCGGCGCCGCCTACCTGGCCGCGTCCTCGGCCAGCACGCTGGCCGGCGGCGCGGTCGTGCAGACCTGCATTACCTGCTACGGCGGTGCCAAGGTCGGCTTCGTCGGCGAGGGCGGCACGCTGACCTTCAACAACGTCACCGCCCCGGCGGCGGGCAGCTACCGGGTCACCATCGTCTACTGCGACGGTTCGGCGACCGGCCGGCAGGCCACGGTCAGCGTCAACGGCGGCGCACCGCAGACGCTTTCCTTCACGCCCACGGGCAGCTTCAGCACGGTCGGCGCGATGACCGTCACCGTCGCGTTGTCCGCCGGCGCCAACACGGTCGAGTTCGCCAACCCGTCCGCGTTCGCCCCCGACTTCGACGAGCTCGTCGTGGCCCACGCGCCGAGCTGATCACGTTCCAGGGCCGACCACGCCATGATCATGGGTCAAAGGCGGGAATAGTTACCGCTAATGACCCATGATCATGGGGAGAGGGTTGCCTCGCGGATTATGGCGGCCAGGACGTGAGGCTGCTTGGCCAGCGCGGACCAGTGGGTTGCCGCCAGCACGAAGCGCCGCAGGTCTGGCGCCCACTGGTCGAGGTCGGCTGACACCAGCGCCTGGCTCAGATAGCGATCGCGGGTCAGGACCACGAGCTGCACCGGTATGTGAGCCACCCGGTGCCGCGGACGCAGCAGGCGAGGCAGCATGTTGGCCCGGTACAGGCCGATGCCGCGGACCGCGTCCACGGAGAGCAGGCGCATCAGTAGCGGCGCGATCACCGGCACGTGGAACATGGCGATGTACCACGAGCGCAGCGACTGGCCGAGGGCCTCCGCCAGATGACGGAAAGTCGGGCGGGCCAGCCGTCGGCGGTACCAGTGGCCGACATGATCCAGGCACGGCCCGGAGATGGTGGTGAACGACGCGATCCTGCCTTCCGCACGCGGGTCGGTGACCGCGTGCCAGGCCTGGATCGAGCCCCAGTCATGGCCGACCACGTGTACCGGCCGATCCGGGCTCACCGACTCGGCCACGGCGAACAAGTCGTCGGCCAGCCGGTCCAGCCGGTACTCGCGCAGCTTCGAAGGACATCCGGACCGCCCGGCGCCGCGTACGTCGTAGCGCACAACGTGGTGGTCGGCGTCGAGGTCGGCGGCGACCGCGTCCCACACCGTGTGGGTGTCGGGGTATCCATGCACGAGCAGCACGACCGGCGCGGCCGGATCGCCACTGGAGAAGATCGCGAGCGGAACGTCGCCACTCAAAGCCCTCATAGGTCGAGGACCACCCTGGATCCTTCGGCGCCGCGGGAGACGCAGACCAGCATGGCGCCGTCCGCCCGTTCGGTGTCGGTGAGGCGGAGGTCGCGGTGATCCACCTCGCCGCGCAGCACACGCTGCAGGCACAGACCGCAGAAGCCCTGGCGGCAGGAGTAAGGCACGAGGGGGTCGTGCTCGCGCAGCACATCCAGCGCCGACCGGTCCGGCGGGACGGCGAGCACCGTGCCGGACCGGCCAAGCTCCACCTCGAAAGCGCGGCCATCGACGATCGGCGGTGCGGTGAACCGCTCGAAGTGGAACGCCCGCACCGTCCCGGCCGCCGCCGCCGCCTTCCTGACCCCGTCCAGCATCGCGGGTGGCCCGCAGCAGTAGATCGCCGCGCCATCCGGCGCACGCCCGACCAGGTCCGCACCCGAAGGCACGCCGGTCTCGTCGTCGGCGAGGATCTCTCCGCCGAGCGCGCTGACCTCCTCGAGCATCGGCATGCAGGAGCGGCTGCGGCCGGCGTACACCAGCCGCCAGGTCAGGCCGAGCGCGGCAGCTTCGCGCGCCATCGGCAGCAGCGGCGTGATCCCGATACCGCCCGCGATGAACAGCACGACCGGGTCCGCGGCGAACGGGAACCCGTTGCGCGGCCCGACGGCCCGCACCGCCGTCCCCGGCATAACCGAATCATGGATCTCCGCGGAGCCGCCCCCGCCGCCGTCGATCCGCCGCACGGCGACCGTGTAACTCGTCGTATCGCGCGGATCGCCGCACAGCGAGTAGTGCCGGGCCCGGCCGGACGGCAACTCAATGCGCAGGTGCGCGCCGGGCAGCCACCGCGGCAGCCGGCTGCCATCGGGCGTGGCGAGCCGCAGCGAGACCACCTCGTCGCACAGCGCGGTCCGCGACGCCACGACGAGCTCCCGCGACGCGGGCACGGCTGGCGGCACCGGCACGCGCGAGGCCGGACGCCGCGGCCGGAGGCCCAGGCCAATCCGACGCCGCCCGGCCGCACGAAGCCTCGCCCGCTGGCTGGTGTCGATGAAAGCGGTCAGGCCCCGGATGAACCGGTCCGGACGCGGCCTGCCATACAGGTCGGCCGGCAGTCCGGCGGCCCGCGGCGACATCACCGCGCCGCCGCACGCGCCGCGGGCGACGTACCCAGGTACGCGACGGCATCGGTAGTGGAGAACTGTTGCGAGGGATGATAGCCCCGGCGTAGGTAGAGTGCCGCGGACCGGAGCGTGGCCGGGACGGAGGGCAGCAGGCCGCGCCGCGCGGCGGCCGCGCATCCGCGCCAGGTCGCCTTCACGGCGGAGTCCAGCCCCGGATCGGCCGCCACCAGGAACCGGGCGCCGCGTGCCCACAGGTAGAACAGGATGGGCCCGGCCATGATCATGGCCCGGATCCGCCGCGCGTAGCCCGGATCAAGGTGCACCAGCAGGTCGAACGCGACGTTTCGGTGCTCGACTTCCTCCGCGCCATGCCACCTCAGGAGATCGAGCATCACCGGATGGGCGCCAGCCCGGTCGAGTGCGGGGGCGTGCAGCACCCAGTCGCCGAGGAACGCGGTGAAGTGCTCGATCGCGGCGACCTGGGCGACGTGCTCGGCGATCTGCTCGCGCCGCTGCGCCGCCGGCAGGCCCTCCCGCTCTCCCAGAACGCGGCGGAACAGCCACTCCATCTGCCGCACGTACCGTCCCGGATCGAGGCCGCGGGACGCGAAGTAGTCCAGCACACCCTGGTGCGCCTGCGCGTGGATGGTCTCCTGCCCGATGAACCCGAGCACGTCCTCGCGCAACGCCTCATCACTGATCAGGGGCAGCGCGCGCTTGAAGACGGTCACGAACCACCGTTCGCCTTCGGGCAGGAGCAGGTGCAGGACGTTTATCACATGGCTGGTCACCGGGTCGCCCGGAATCCAGGCCAGCGGCAACCCGGTCCAGTCGAAGTGCACGTCGCGCGGTTGCAGCACGAGCTGGCCGGGGTCGACCCGGTCATGTGGCGGGGTCACCAGGGCACCTCCCTTTGCCCGTGGGCCGATGGTTACTCGACGGTAACTCTTCAGGACCCATAATCGCAATTTCTCAGAACGGCTGTGGTAGCTGCTCTGATAAAGTCTCCGCGACCAGGGAGGTGACCGGCTGAGGGCCTGGCGGGCCGAGGTTGTCGCGCGTTATCCGCATCCCGGTCGCGGATTCGCCCAGGGGCTGATCGTGGGCACCGGATCGGCGCCGGAGATGGCGGTGTGGGAATCCATCGGGGGCTATGGGCAGTCGGCGCTGTGCCGGTACCGGCTGGGGGACCTCACGCCGCAGCGCCGGGCGGCGCTGCCGCCCGGCCTGTTCGGCGAAGGTATCTGCCGCGTCGGCGCGCACATCTGGCAGCTGACCTGGCGGGAGCGGGTGGCTCTGCGCTGGGACGCACGGACCCTGGAACCGCTCGAGCAGGTGCCGTTCAACCGGGAGGGATGGGGCATCTGCGCCGCCGGCGGTGTGGTGGTCACCAGCGACGGCAGCGGCGAGCTTGTGGTCCGGGATCCTGACACGCTCGGCCCCCGGGAGGTCATCCACGTCCGCTGCGAGGGCATCCGGATACTGGGTTTGAACGATCTCGCCTGGTCCGCGCGCACGATCTGGGCCAATCTGGCCGGCACGCACCTGCTGGCCGGTATCGATCCGGACAGCGGAGAGGTCACCGACGTGGTGGACGCCCGTGCGGCCTGGGAGCGGCACCTGCGCGACCCGCAGGCGATCATGAACGGCCTCGCCGCGATCCCGGCGAACGGCCAGTTCCTGCTGACCGGGAAGACCTACCGCTACCTACGTCACGTCCGGCTGGTACCGGTATCGGCGCGCTCCGGTGTCCGGACGATCAGGCGCCTGATCGCCGGGCGGGGTGGTTTGTCCGTGTAGCCGCCGTCCGCCAGCCCGGCCCGTCGCTCGAACACGTTCCGTGAGCCGAAGTCCCCCGTGACCGCCCACGACCAGCCGGCCGCCGCCAGGTACAGCGGGATCATCACGACCCCGCCGCACCACGCGAACTGGGTGGCGTGCCGGGCCTCGTGCCGTAGCAGCGCCGAGCCGGCCGGGATGTCCGCCAGCCGGGTCACGATCACGTTGCCTACGCAGAACGCTGGCGCGGGCGGCACCGGCAGCCGGTAGCCGGTGGCCAGCCACAGGCCATCGGGCGCGCGTGCCAGCCGCGCCCGTCCCAGCAGCGCCACCCCGGCCCCGGTCAGCGTCGACCCGTTGACCGCGTTGACCGCGAGACGAAGCCGGTACCGCGTCCGCATCCCGGATCAGGCCGCGCCCTGCGGCAAAGCCTCCACTTCCTCCGGCTCCGGCAGGCTCAGGCCCTCCATGCTGTGCTCCCGGTGCGCCCTGGCCGCCGCGGTGTGGTAAGCGTCCAGTTCCGCCAGGAACTCCTGGCTGGCGTACGGCGTGCCGTCGACCAGCGGTCCGCGGGTGTGCAGGAACACCGCGGCCACATCCTCGCCGCTCAGCGTCTTGTGCGACTCGAGCGCGTGCGCCAGGGCCAGCACATGCTGCCGGTTCTCGCGCAGGATCTCCTCGGTGCGGCTCAGCAGCACGCTCAGGTTGTCCTCGATCCGGTCCGCCAGCGCGTGCCGCAGTTCCGCCTCCACGTCCTTGCCCTTCAGCCGCTTGCCGCCGGGCGAGCCGACCTCCAGGCGCTTGGCGGTGGAGTAGGACGACACGGTGGTGCCCATACCCCAGTAGCCCTCCATGTACGACGCCACCGCCGTCGCCTGCTCGAGGTCGCCCGACACTCCCGAGGAGCTGTCGCTCTGGAAGAACATCCGCTCTCCGGCCAGCGACGCGAGCGACACCAGGATGTCCGTCTCGTACTCGCTGCGCCACCGGGTGAACTGGTCCTCCGGCGGGATGCTGGCCACCATGCCGAGGTAGTTCCCGCCCTTCTCGATGGTGGCCAGGTCGATCTCCATGTGCTGGCGGGTCCGGTACGCGACCACGGCGTGGCAGGCCTCGTGCACCGCGACGGCGTGCCGTTCCCGCTCGATGTACTCCACGTCCTCGGGCGGCCCGAGCTCTTTGAGCTGCTTGGCCTTGATCACGTCCGGCCAGGTGATGACGTCGCGTCCGTTCCTGATCGCGTTGATCAGGGACTCGTTGACCAGGTCCTTGATCGTGGCGCCGGTGGCGTAGGGCGTGATCGTGGCGAGCTTGTCGAGGTGTTCGGCGGTCAGCTCGTGCCGCACCTTGGCGAAGTACCCTTCGTAGGTGCGGATCCGCCCGGCCTTGGACGGGTAGCCGACCTTGTAGATCCGGTCGATGCGGCCAGGCCGCAGCAGCGCCTCGTCCAGCGCCTCGGGCATGTTGGTGGCCATCATGACCAGGATCCGGTATTTGGGCGGGGGCTTGGGCCGCATGCCGAAGACCCGCCGCAGGTACCGGTTCACGAAACCGCGCGGCTTCTTCAGCCCGGACAGCTCGGTGAGCAGCGCCTGCAGCGTGCCCATGCCGCCGCCGTTGCCGCCGTTCATCATGCCGCCGAGGACCTGCTTGCTGCGCCGCACGACCGGCTCCTCGTCCGGGGACGCGGCGGCGCGGTCCTTGGCCAGCTGCCACTGCGTCGCCGCGGACAGGTAGGAGAACCCGTGGCAGCCGGAGGCGGCGAACGGAGCCGTCGACCGCTGACCGCCGGGTCCGCCCTGGGTGATCATCCCGCGGTTGCCCAGTGAGTCTGCCTCGTCGAAGAACACGATCACGCCGCCGTAGCGCAGGGCGAGCCGCCGCAGCTTACGGAACAGGCCCTTGACCTTGAGGATACCGACGCCCATGAACATGTTGATGAAGGCGCCCGGATCGACGAACACATACGGCTTGCCGGTCTCGCCGGCCACCGCCTCGGCCATCAGCGTCTTGCCGGTCCCGGGGGGACCCCACAGCAGCACGCCGCCCGGTACGTAACCGCCGCGCTCCTCCACGAGCTCGGGGTTCTCCAGGAAGATGATGTTCTCCTTCACCCGCTCCACGACGTGGTCCTGGCCCCAGACGTCAGCGAACCTGGTCTGGATGTCGGCCGGGTAGTACACGTCGACGCCACCGCGGGACATGAACCAGAACAACCCGACGAACTGGAGGATGATGATGAAGAAGTAGACGACGATCTGAAGCACGAACGGGAGGTTGTGCCAGATCAGCTCGGGTCCGCGCGCCAGCGCTTCGATCGGTGAGGTGTGGATGATCTTACCGGTGACGATGGCGATCACCGCGAGCCAGAACACGATGTAGATCAGCCGGGTGAGCCGGAACCTGGTCCACGCGGACATCTTGCGATGGGTGACGTGCTCGAAGCGGCCGAAAACCCGCGCCGTCCAGAACTGGTGGTAGCTGGGCGAGTGCTCGCTTATCAGGTAATGCGCCTGGCGGAGGACCTCGATGCCCAGCAGGGCGAACACCCACCACGCGGCGCGGACCTGGGTCTTGGCCGCGTCGATGAACCCGACCAGCGGGTTGTTCGCCATCATCGACCAGACCAGGATCAGCCACAGCAGCGCCAGGAGGATGGTGAACTTCAGCCGGTCCCACAGCTCCAGCGGCTTGCGGGTCTTCTTCAGCAGGTCCATGGGTCCGGCCGCGGTCGGCGACAGCCCATCGGGGTCTTCGGCGGCGGGGGCTTTCGCCTTGCGCATCATGGGCTCCTGACGATGAACGACGACATCACGGCGTCGATGGCGAGCTTGTCCTGGCTGTAACAGCGTTCTGTGCAGTGCAGGACCATGAAGTAGACGAGCGTTCCGGCGGAGTTGGCCATGGCCACCTCATCGAAGGTGTCATTGCCCTGGCCGGGGAAGCTGTAGTCGAAGGTCTCGCGAACGCCATGGACGCCGCCGCCGGGCTTGAGAGTGGCGTCGCGGATCTGCTTGAAACCAGTGAGCTGGGTTCCCGAGGCCGCGTACTGCGCCCGGGCCGCCGCGGTTACCGGCAGGAAGAAGTCCCGCAGCGTCTCGTCGGTCAGCGGTGTTCCCGTCTGCGAGGAGTATGGTGTGACCTCGGCAAAGACGAATGGCCGGGTCACGACCGCGGACAGGAAGTCGCGCGCGATGGGTTTGGTCTGCCCTCCCTCGTAGGCGATCGTCCAGGTCGTGGGGCAGCTGGTGGCTCCGCTGATCAGCTTCAGCTCCGTGCACAGATCCGACGGAGCGACCTGCTGCCAGCCGTAGGGCACCTTGAAGTATGTGTTGTTGCCGGAATCGGCGACATAAGTGAAGCTGGGGGACACACACGATGTGACTGTGAACGCGGCCAGGAGAACGCCCCCCAAGGCGAGGCCCGTCCTGACACGATGGGCCTTGAACGCCAAGCTCGGACCTCCCCTACCGCTCCCTTGCTTCGAGTATGCATGTTCTGCCGCAATTGGTACAGATCTGAGACCGATATGAGCTGGACGAAGCTGGTTTCGGGCACCCCGAGAGGGGGACTCGAAACGCTGAAACGGCTGGGTAGGAAGCTCAGCCACGACCGAGCAGGAGGCGATAGTATCCAGTCCTCATGGCTAGCACTGTCCTGACCGGATGGGGGCGGATCGCGCCGTCCGTGGCCGAGGTTGGTTCGCCGTCCGACGCGGCCGCCGTGGCGTCGGATCTGCGCGCGCCCGGGGCGAAGATCGCGCGCGGACTCGGGCGCAGCTACAACAACGCCGCGCAGTGCGCGGACGGCCTGGTGCTCCGCACCGACCGCCTCAACCGGATCATCGAGCTGGACGCCGCAACCGGGCTGGTGACCTGCGAGGCCGGGGTGAGCCTCGAGCAGCTCATGGTGGCCGGGCTGCCATCGGGCTGGTTCGTGCCGGTGTCACCGGGAACCCGCCAGGTCACCATCGGCGGCGCCATAGCCGCCGACGTGCACGGCAAGAACCACCATGCGGCGGGCAGCTTCGCCCGGCACGTACGATCGGTGGACATGCTGCTCCCGGACGGCTCCGGCCACCGGGTCACGCCGGAATCCGATCCGGAACTGTTCTGGGCCACGGCGGGCGGCATGGGCCTGACCGGCTTCATCGTCCGGGCCACCGTGCAGCTCAAGCGGGTGGAAACGTCGCGGGTGCTGGTGGACACCGTGCGGACCGCCGACATCGACGAGACGATGGCGGTGCTGTCGGAACACGATCACCGGTTCGGGTACACCGTCGCGTGGTCAGACAGCCTGGCCAGGGGAAGCAGTCTAGGCCGTTCGGTCGTTACCAGCGGTGATTTCGCGGCGCTTGATCACCTACCCGAGCCAGCGCGGACCGATCCCTTTGCCTTCAACCCCAGGGCGCGGCTGGGGGCGCCGCCGTGGTTCCCGCCCGGGCTGATGAACAAGTACAGCATCGCGCTGGCCAACGAGGCGATCTACCGGAAGGCGCCGGCGTCGCGTACCGGGGAAGTGCAGACGATCGGAAAGTTCTTCCACCCGCTGGACGGCATACGTAACTGGAACCGGGTCTACGGACCGGGCGGTTTCCGGCAGTACCAGTACGTGGTGCCGTTCGGCGCCGAGGCCGCGGTGCGGCGGTCGTACGAGATGATCAGCGCCGCGCGAGCGCCGTCATTCATAACCGTGCTCAAGCGGTTCGGCGAGGGCGATCCCGGGCTCCTTTCGTTCCCGATGCCGGGGTGGACGCTCGCGCTGGACTTCCCGGCGCGCACGCCCGGGCTCGATGACCTGCTGAACCGGCTCGATGAGCTGGTGGCCGGCGTGGGCGGCCGGGTGTATCTGGCCAAGGACTCCCGGGTCGCGCCCGGAATGCTGGCCAGCATGTACCCGCGGCTGGAAGAGTTCCGCAAGCTGCGGGCGGAACTGGACCCGCGGGGGACCCTCGCCTCCGACCTGTCCAGGAGACTGGGCCTTTGAGCGAGGGGCCTTTGACGGCGGACCCGCTCGGCCTGGCCGGCGACGCGCCGTTGCTGGCCGGATGGCTGGACTGGACGCGGCGCGTCCACGCGGGCCGGGTAGCGCCGATGACCACGCCGGGGCACAAGCAGCGGCAGGACCTGGTCGGCGCGGTCGTGGCGGGCGACGCCCCGTTGTACGGCGCGCTGGATTCGATCAAGCACGCCGACCTGCTGCGCGCCGACGCCGAAGCCCGCGCCGCCGCGCTGTGGGACGCCGGCTGGTGCCGGTTCTCCGTGGCCGGCTCGACCCACGGGAACCAGGCCTTGTGTCTGGCCATCGGGCGGCCGGGACAGGAAGTTGTGGTCACGCGGACGCTGCACCGCTCGTTGTTGCTGGGCCTGGTGCTGGCCGGGCTGCGCCCGGTGTGGGTGCGGCCGGACATCGACCGGGACACCGGCCTGCCGGCCACGGTTCCGGTGCGGGCGGTGCGGGACGCGCTGGCCGCGCATCCGGACGCCTGCGGCGTCTTCCTGGGCGACCCGTCCTATGTGGGCACGGTCGGCGATGTTCCTGGATACGCGGCCGCGGCGCATGACGCCGGGGTGCCGCTGCTGGTGGACGCGGCCTGGGCGGCGCACTTCGGCTTCCACCCGGACCTGCCGCCGCACGCGCTCGCCGCGGGAGCCGACGCGATGGTGACCAGCGCGCACAAGACGCTGCCGGCCTGCACGCAGGGTGCTCTCGTGCTGGCCAGGACTTCGCTGCCGGACGGGAATCGCCTGGACCGGGACCGCCTGGACCGGGACCGACTGGAGCGGGCGTTCGACGCCACGCATACCACGAGCCCGGCCGGGGCCATCCTAGCCAGCATCGACGCGGCACGGGCGCTGCTGGCCCGGGACGGCGAGCGGCTGTGCGGCCGGCTGCTGCGCGGTGTCGCCGCCGCACGCAAGCGGCTGCGTGAGGTGCCGGGTCTCGACGTGCTGGACGGGCCGGGCGTGGAGCCCAGCAAGCTGGTCGTCCTGCTGGCCGGGACCGGCGCGCACGGCGCCTCCGTGGAAGCCGACCTGATCGCGGCGGGCATGGCGCCCGAGCTGGCCGACCGTGACACGGTGGTGCCCATCGTCACCATCGCCGATGCCGAAGAGCAGGTGGCCGCGTTCACCGAGGCGCTGATCGAGTCGGTGGAACGGCATCGCGGCGCGCCGCGGCGGCCCTTGGCGTCGGCCTCGTGGACGGTCGAGCCCGAGACGGTGCTGGCGCCGCGGGAGGCGTTCTTCGCGCCGCACGAGACGCTGCCGGCTTCGGCTGCGGCCGGGCGGATCAGCGCGGAGCTGGTCGCGCCGTATCCGCCCGGCATCCCGGTGCTCGCACCGGGCGAGCTCATCACCGCCCAGGCCATCGCCGCGCTCCGCGAAGCCGCCGCCGACGGCGGCCGCATCGCCTACGCCGCCGACCCCACCCTGGCCACCTTCCAGGTGGTAACCAGATAACCGCCAGACCTGCCTCGCGCCCCCGCCAAGTCGCTAACCCCGCCGAACAAGTCGGATAAATCCGCATTTATCCGTCGGCAGCAAGAGCGCAGCGGCCCGATTGAAAGTCCCGCGGACGGTTATCCCCCGAATCGGGAGCATTGCTGAATAACGCACGATTGCGGCAACTCGGCCATGCCGCGTTCGCTGAAACGCCCGCGCCAGCCTGAAACGTCCGCGCCAGCCTGGGGAATTGGCGCGAGCCTGAAACGTCCGCGCCAGCCTGAAACGTCCGCGCCAGCCTGAAGAATCGGCGCGTATCGGCGCATATCGGGCAGTGGGCCAACGACATTGCGGAAGTTTGGAGCCTTCTGGAAGAAAAGGTGCCGCAAACCGGCGCCCTTTCTTCCGCAGGGCCCTTCCTCTCCACATTATCCAGCGCGACCGGCGGGTTGAAGGGGCCTCGTCAGCATCGATGGCGCCATTGATTTCGCTGCATCCGGACATTACGGGCGTCACCAACATGGATGGCGCCATTCATGTCGCTGAGGGACCGGGACCGGTGTCCGATTCGCGAGGAATGTCCGGTAGGCGGTTTCGTGATCCGTTCATCGTCGTCGAGCCAATCCGTTCTAGCCCTCTCGGGAATGTGACGCACCTCACAGGAGTGAACGCCGGCTGGGCCCGCTCTTTGCATACGAGAACCGATCGATCCAGGAGCCCACCATGACATCGACAACCTGGCCCGCTGTCAGGAGCAGCTTTCGGAAGGCGTGGAGCCATGACTGAAGACTGGCCGGTTGCCGACCTCGACCCGGTGCGCCGACTGCGCGTGCTCGCCGCTTCGGTGCGCTTCCCCGTCTATTTCGGTGAGGTCGTGCTGCCGGCGCCGGTGGAGCAGGTGTGGGAGGTGGTGTCTGATCTGGAGCGAGAATTGCCGCGGTGCCTCGCCACGGTGCGATCCGCTCGTATCACCCAGGCCGAGGGCGAACGGCTCGAGCTGTCCGCGGTCGGCACACTTGGCCAGCGGGCCCGGTTCGATGTGGTACTGCGCCCGGGCTGGTGCTTGATGCGAAGCAGGTTCGTGCTCGGCGCGATGGCCGCCGTACCGGAAGCGGAGGGCACCCGGTTCGCGGCCCTGGGCGGCTTCCGGCTGCCGGGCGCGAGGCTGGCGAGCCCGTTGCTCACGATGGCGGGTGGCCGGGCGATGCGCGCGTTCACCAGCCATCCCGCCCTGCGATCGTCAGCCATCCCAGATTGAGTTGTCCCACATCGGGGCCGCATCCGGCGGCAGCGGCACCGCGAACGCGTTCAGCAGGAACGAAATCGTGGTGTAGTACCCGCACAGCGCCACCAGTTCCACCATGCCGGCGTCCCCCAGAACGTCGTGCGCGGCGTCGTACGTATCGCGGTCGAGGCGCCCCGTCCGGCTGAGCTGATAGGCCACTTCGTACACGGCCCGTTCGTCGTAGGCGGCGAACGGCGGATCCTCGGCACGACCGATGGCATCGACCACCGCGTCCGCCACGCCGTTTTCCCGCGCCATCCGCGCGTGCGCCCACCACTCGAACTCGGCCTGCCAGCGCGCACCGATGGTGATGATGGCGATCTCCGACAGCCGCCGCTCGATCGATGTGCCGAACCTCAGCACCGCGCCGAGCGAGGACAGCCGCCGTCCGGCCGCCGGCGCGGTGACGAACGCGTTGAACGGCCCGGCCAGACTGCCGTCCGGGTTCACCACCTGGCCTCCGCGCCCGCTCACGATGCTGTCCCACAACTGCTGGCCGTCGGGCTGCAGATCCGCACGCCGCACATAGGGAATCCGGCTCATGGTCGTACTATGCCGGAGAACACTGGACAGGAAGGGGAACAGTGACCGATAGTGCGGACGTCATCGTGGTGGGGGCGGGCCTGGCGGGCCTGGTCGCGACCTATGAGCTGAGCCGGGCCGGGCGGCGCGTCCTGGTCATCGACCAGGAGAATGCGGCCAATATGGGCGGTCAGGCGTTCTGGTCGCTCGGCGGCCTGTTCCTGGTCGGCACGCCCGAGCAGCGGCGTCTTGGCATCAAGGACTCCTATGATCTCGCGCTGGCCGACTGGCTCGGCTCGGCGGGATTCGACCGGGACCGTGCGGATCACTGGCCGCGGCAGTGGGCCGGGGCCTATGTGGACTTCGCCGCGGGCGAGAAGCGGCGCTACCTGCAAGACCTGGGCCTGCGCGTGATGCCGATGGTGGGCTGGGCGGAGCGCGGCGCGGGAACCGCTGGCGGGCACGGCAACTCGGTTCCGCGCTTTCACCTGACCTGGGGGACCGGCCCGGAAGTGGTGCGGGTGTTCCGTGAACCGGTGCTGGCCGCCGCCGAACGCGGACTGGTTTCGTTCCGCCACCGGCACCAGGCCGACGAACTGATCGTGGAGAACGGCGCGGCGGTGGGCGTTCGCGGCACGGTGCTCGAGCCTTCGACCGAGCCGCGCGGAGTGGCCTCGTCCCGCGTGGCGGCCGGGGAGTTCGAGCTGCGGGCCCAGGCGGTCATCGTGACGTCCGGCGGTATCGGCGGCAACCTCGACCTGGTTCGCAAGAACTGGCCGTCCGATCGGCTCGGGCCGGCCCCGGCGTCGATGGTGGTCGGCGTGCCCGCTCACGTCGACGGCCGGATGCTGGAGATCACCGAGCGGGCTGGCGGCTCGGTCGTGAACCGGGACCGCATGTGGCACTACACCGAGGGCATTATCAACTGGGATCCGATCTGGCCGGGTCATGGGATCCGGATTCTGCCCGGCCCGTCGTCGCTGTGGCTGGACGCGCGCGGACGTCGGCTGCCCGCACCGTTCTTCCCCGGCCATGACACTCTGGGCACGCTGCGCCACATCGTCAGCACCGGCTACGACCACACCTGGTTCATCCTCACCCAGGCGATCGCCGAGAAGGAGTTCGCGC
Organism: Streptosporangiaceae bacterium; assembly: GCA_019245115.1. GTDB lineage: Bacteria > Actinomycetota > Actinomycetes > Streptosporangiales > Streptosporangiaceae > JAFARZ01. Next base: position 53,565 of record JAFARZ010000237.1, read on the forward strand.
TTTCCGGGTCGGAGCAGAATCCGGATATCACCGGAAAGGATCTCAAGCTCGCGCTCAGGTCGCGGGCGGGTAAGGGCGCACCCGGCCCGGTGCAGGCGTTTCTGGACCACGGCTCGGACTTCGTGGTGCGGCATTCGCTGCGCGAACTGGTGGACGGCATGAACGCGCTCGCGCCCGACGTGCCGCTCTCCTATCCGGACGTGGAGCGGGAGGTGGCTGCCCACGACCGGGAGGTCGGCAACGGCTACTCCAAGGACCTCCAGCTGATGTCGGTGAAGAACGCGCGGGCCTACTGGCCGGACCGGTTCACCCGCGTGGCCCGCCCGCACCGGTTCCTCGATCCGGCCGCCGCGCCGCTGATCGCGGTCCGGCTGCACCTGCTCAGCCGCAAGACGCTCGGCGGACTGGAGACCGACCTCGATTCCCAGGTGATGCGGCCGGATGGCTCGGTGTTCGACGGCCTGTACGCGGCGGGAGAGGTAGCGGGGTTCGGCGGCGGCGGCGTACACGGGTACAACGCGCTGGAGGGGACGTTCCTCGGCGGGTGCATCTTCTCCGGCCGCACCGCCGGGTGCGCCCTGGCCAGGAAGATCGCGTGATGATCGAGGGCGTGGTGTTCGATCTCGATGGCGTGATCGTCGACTCCGAACCGGAGTGGGAGGTCATACGGCGGCAGGTCGTCGCGAAGTACGGCGGCACGTGGGCGCCGGACACCCAGAAGCGGCTGATGGGGATGAGTACCGGTGAATGGGCCAGGTACCTCAGTGCTGAACTGGGGGTCGGCCTGCCGCCGGAGCAGGTGGCCGAGACCGTCGTCGCGCGCATGCGAGACCGTTACGCCGAGCACGTGCCGCTCCTGCCCGGGGCGGTGGACGCCGTCCGGCGGCTGGCCGCCCGGTGGCCACTGGGCCTGGCCAGCTCGTCGCCGCCGGCGCTGATCGACGTCGTGCTGGACCGGGCCGGGCTACGGGAGTACTTCGCCGTCGCGATGTCGACCGAGCAGGTGCCGCACGGCAAGCCGGCCCCGGACATCTACCTCGCGGTGACCGGCAGGCTTGGCCACCCCTCGGACCGTTGCGCGGCTGTAGAGGACTCTTCCAACGGGCTCCGCTCGGCCGCGGCCGCCGGCCTGCGGGTGATCGCCATCCCGCGACCGGAATACCCGCCTGCCCCAGCGGCCCTGGAAGCAGCCTCGGTGGTCCTCACCAGCCTGACCGAGCTGGACACCGAGACGATCATTTCGCTGGACGGCTCTGGCCCGGGATTATCAACCGACTGCCGCGTAGCACCACGATCGACCGTGGCCCCACGGTGATCGCGTCGCCGGCCTGGCGCTGCGGCTCGGTCGCCGGCGCGGCGGGATCGTGGCTGTCGATCTCCGTCAGCCATGCCTGCCCGGGCAGGGTGCCGGGGATGGAGAACTCCAGCGGCTCCCACCACGCGTTGACACAGACCAGGAAATCATCGTCGACCAGTGGGGTGCCATCCGGGCCGGGATCGGGGTCGTCCGCTCCGTCGAGGTAGATAGTCAGCGCGAGCGCCGTGCTGTCGGCCCAGTTGACCTCGGTCATCGGCTTGCCGTCCGGCGTGAACCAGCCGAGCTCCGCTGCCTCGGCACCGGTGAGGAAACGGCGGCGGCGGAAGACCGGGTGCGATCGCCTGAAGTGCACCAGGCTCCTGGTGAACTCGAGCAGGTTGGTGTCCACGTTCGACCAGTCCAGCCACGAGATCACGTTGTCCTGGCAATACGCGTTGTTGTTGCCCTGCTGACTGTTTCCAAGCTCGTCGCCGCTGAGCAGCATGGGCACGCCGAACGACAGCAGCAGGGTGGTCAGCATCGCGCGGGACTGCCGGGCGCGCAGCTCCAGCACCTCCGGGTCGGTGGTCTCACCCTCGGCGCCGCAGTTCCAGGACCGGTTGTCGCTGGTGCCGTCCCGGTTGGCCTCGCCGTTGACGTCATTGTGCTTGTCGTTGTAGGAGACCAGGTCGCGCAGCGTGAAGCCGTCGTGGACGGTGATGAGGTTCACCGACGCGGTCGGCCGCCGCCGATCGGCTCCGCTTCCGCCGTAGAGATCGGCCGAACCACAGAACCGGGTGGCGAACTCCCCGATGCCGATCGGATGACTGCGCCAGAAATCCCGCATGCTGTCGCGGTACCGGCCGTTCCACTCCCGCCACAGTGCCGGGAATCGGCCGAGGTCGTAACTGTCGAACTGGCCGACGTCCCAAGGCTCGGCGATGAGCTTCGCCTGAGAGACCACAGGGTCCTGCATCACCAGGTCGAAGAACGCGGACAACTGGCTGAACCCGCCCTCCTGACGGGCCAGGGTGGCGGCCAGGTCGAACCGGAAGCCGTCGACATGCATCTCGGCCAGCCAGTACCGCAGCGAATCCATGATCAGCTGAAGCATGACCGGGTTGCCCGCGTTCACCGAGTTGCCGGTGCCCGTCGAGTCGTAGTAGCTGCCCGGGTCGGCGGGGTTCAGCCGGTAGTACGCCGGGTTGTCCAGCCCGCGGAAGCACAGCGTCGGACCGCCTTCGCCGCCCTCGGCGGTGTGGTTGAACACCACGTCGAGTATCACCTCGAGGCCGGCCTGGTGCAGAGTCTTGACCATGGTCTTGAACTCGGCGACCTGCTCACCGGGCCGCCCCGCGCGCACGGCGGCCGAATAGCCATGATGCGGGGCGAAGTATCCGATGGTGTTGTAGCCCCAGTAGTTGGACAGCCCTCGCTGGACCAGGAATTCCTCGGTGGCGTGCTGGTGCACCGGGAGGAGTTCGACGGCTGTCACGCCCAGCTTGGTCAGGTGGTCGATGACGGCTTCGTGCGCCAGGCCCGCGTAGGTGCCCCGCAGCCGTTCCGGCAGATCCGGATGCAGCATGGTCAGGCCCTTGACGTGTGCCTCGTAAATGACGGTTTCCGCATAGCTCCGCCGCGGCGGCGTGTCATTGCCCCACTTGAACATGCCGCCGGTTACCAGGCTGAGCGGGACGTACCGGGCTGAGTCGAGCTCGCTCGGCGCGTCTGGCTGGTCGAAGTCGTAGTCGTACACCTCGGGCCCGTAGCAGGTCCAGCCCTTGATCGCCCGGGCGTACGGGTCCAGCAGCAGCTTGGCCGGGTTGCAGCGCAACCCTCCGGCGCGATCGTAGGGACCCTGGACCCGGTATCCATAGGCCTGGCCAGGCCCTATTCCCGGGACGAAGCCGTGCCACACCTCGGCGTCGTAATCCGGCAGTTCGAGCTGGGTCTCATGGCCCGCCTCGTCGAACAGGCAAAGGATCACCCGGTCCGCGATTCCGGACACCACCGCGAAGTTCGTACCCCCGTCGCGTGGTGTTGCGCCGAGCGGGAACGGGCTTCCCGGCAGAGCGCGCGGCGTTGATCGTTCCATCATTGCTGTCATACCAGGTCCCCCGTGCCCAGCGACGGCTGAGGCGGCCGTCGGACTCATCGCACGGGTGAATACCCAGCTCACGAGGCTGCTACACCTCGGGAATATCTGGCGCGTCCCAGCGCTGAAGAGTGAGTTGCTGATTGTCGCGGGGGGCGCGGGGACAGCTTGCATTGCTCTAAGGAGAATTGGAAATGCGAGAGGGTTACTGTTTCAGATGCGGTGCGTTCGCCAGGCTTGACGAACTCACCAAGCTTTGCGATCACTGTTACCGTGGCTGGCGCGACCGGAGACGCGGCTGACCGCCAGATGAGCCGGCCATACCGGCAGGATTGAGGATTCCGGTCGTTTCACCGCGGACGCCGTGGGTAGCCAGCGGCCGATGGACCGGCTCTGGAATGAGGGCCGCGAGCGCCAGGAGTGGGAGGTAACGGCGTATGCGGCCGAGAGTTCTGGTGCGGCGGATGCCACGGCCAGCGCTCAGTCCGTTCATGCGGAACTGTCCACGTACGCGGTGTCCAGCCGGCTTCACCGGGAGCAGTGCCCGCGATTCCGCGACGACGACGCGGTGATGGTCTTCGCCGCGGCGTACCTGCTGGACGAGGCCCATGTCCCCCACTTCGCCGCGGCGGTGACGGTCCTGGGGGCCCGCCACCCAGCGTTGCGACTGGTACTCAGTGGGCCCTGGCCGGCTCCAGCAGCACCTTGAATGTGACATGGGTGCGGCTCCTCCAGAGTGAGCAGCATGCCGATGGTGCCATCGGTGTTGCTCAAACCGATCAGCATCGCTATTAGAGCGTGCCCGATGGTGCCATCGGTGCCGCTGGCCAGGAAGCAGCACCTTGACCGCGGGGCGTTCATGTGGCGATGTCGGGGTAGGGCAGGCTGATGTGGTCCATGGCGCGGGCGTACGCCTTCTGGTACTCAAGCGGGCCGTGGTCGCGCTCGAACATGGCAATGAAGAGCGTGAGGGTCAGGAAGGGATGCGCGCCCATCTCGAACAGCGCCACGTGATCGTGCTCGCGCAGCGCACGCCGCTCCTGGTCGGTGAACTTTAGCCAGGTCGAGTTTTCGCCCGCGTGACAGTTGAGCAGGGCGTTCGCCCTTTCCCGCTCCCACCAGCTCACCGTGCCGACCGGATCCTCGCGGTACCGCTCGACCAGATCGGGATCGCGGTCCACCGTGTACAGGAACTTGTTCAGTAGATATCTGGTCATTTATCCCTCCGCGCTGTGTTTTCCTCCGCGCCAAGGCCACGCTGGCGCGCGGCCGGCTTGGGGCCACGGCGGGAATTGCCGCCCCGTTGGGACGGCAACCGCCGCGGCGCTCGCTTTGCTCGCTCACGACAGGGCTCCCTCGGGGTACCAGGTGAAGTACGCCTCCATGGTGTGGAACAGATCCAGGCTGTCGGCGTAGTCGGCCTTGACGCCGTCGCCGGCCGCCCCCATCATCAGCATGAAATCCATGAACCCGTGGGTCGCGTTGCCCGGGGCGTGCAGGCTGTCCAGGGTCACCTCGGCCAGGCAACCGTCGATGTCGCCGTTGGCGATCCATTCCACCGCCTTGCGGTCGAACTCGGGATCCGGGCCGTGCGGGCCGAACTGACGGGGGCCGCCCAGTTCCAGGGACAGGTGACCGGTGCCGATGATCGCTACCCGCTTGTCTGAGGGCCAGGATTCCACCATCTGCCGCAGCGCCCGGCCGAGCTGCACGAACCGTTCGGGCCGCGGCATCGGCGGCGCGAAGATATTGGTGTACACCGGGACGATGGGCAGGTCCGCCTGCGGCCGCAGGGTGATGATCGGGCACGTCACGCTGTGGTCGATCCGCAGTTCGTTGCTGAACGCCAGGTCGAAGCCCGCGTCCAGGCCCTGGCGCAGGATGTGTCCGGCCAGTTCCTCATCACCGGAGAAGAACATCCGCGGCAGGCCGAACTCCCGCTCCTCGTTGTAGAAGTTGCCGTCGAAGAACGGCGCCTTGCCGACCAGGAACTGCGGCATGTTGTCCAGCCAGAACTGGTGGAAGTGGTCGCTACCCACCATCAGCAGGACGTCGGGTTCGGCCCGGGTGAGGGTCTGCCGGAACGCCTCGATCTTGGCCACCCACTCGTCGGCGAACGGCGGCCGGTCCGCGCCGGACGACGTGCTGGCGCGGTAGTAGAACGGGTGATGCGTCGAGGCGATCACCGCGGCGACAGTCGCCATCAAGCCTCCTCGGGTTCGATATAAACCGCATTGCGGTCGACGGTCAGGTAGGCGTCCATCCCGATGGGGCGACGGCGCTCTTCAGCGATCTGCCCGAGCAGTCCGGCCGCCCTGGCCAGCAGGGCGAATCCGCGCAGCATCTCGACCGGAAGCCCCAGGTCGGCCAGCGCCGCACCACATACTCCGGCGCCGTTGAGCGGGAGGCGGCGGCCCAGCACCTGTTCGTGGACCCGGCCGATCGCCTCGAACAGCCGCAGATGCGGTCCACGTAGCCCTTCGGCTTCCGCGATGTCGATCAGCACCGCGGTCCGCGGATCGCGGACTTTGTGCACCGGGTGCCCGAGGCCCGGCACGAACTCCCTGCGCTCCCGCGTCCGCGTGACCGCCGCCAGGGCGAGCGCGTTCCAGCCCGCGTCATCGGACGGCAGGTCGGGCCCGTCGCGTTCCAGCACGTCGTGCAGGTAGCGCCCGCAGTCCTCGGTGACACCGAGGAAACGGGACCCCCCGCCGAGCAGGCCGGCGGCCAGCGCTCCCTGGAGCGAATCCGGCGCGGACAGGTAGGTCAGGCGGGCGGCGATAGCGGTCGGGGTGAACCCGTGGTCGGCCAGTGCCACCAGCACGGCCTCGAACACCCTCGTCTCCGGCGGGGTAGGCCTGCGCAGCGCGACCAGCCAGAACGCGAGTTCGCCGAAGCTGACCTTGCCCATCAGATCCGCGGTGAGGTCCTGCCCGAGCAGCCGGATCTGGTCGGGCGTCGAGGTGCCCAGAGACGTCGGGAAGGAGAGCCCTTCGCTCACTCGGACTCCTTCGAAAGCCAGCGGCGGATCTCCTCGCCGTGCTCATCCAGGCTCGGCGGCGGCAGCCGGTAGGAGGGCGGGGTCTCGGAAAACCTGATCGGGTTGCGCACCGAAGGAACCGCCGCGGCGCCCTCGCCGGCGACCACCACCGGATCGAGCCCCACCTCGGTGGCGAACGCCACACCCTGGTCCACGGTGTTGATCGGCCCGCACGGCACGCCGACGGCCATGAGCTCATCGAACCACGCGGTCCTCGTCCGGGTGCGTAGCCGCTCCGCCAGCAGCGGCCGGAGCTGCTCCCGGTTGGCGGTCCGGTCCTCGTTACGGCTGAACCGCGGATCGTCGGCCAGTTCCGGGACGCCGAGCACCTCGGTGAGCTTGCGGAACTGGCCGTTGTTGCCGGCCACGATGATCATCTCGCCGTCAGCGCAGGGCAGCGGTTCGTAGGGGAACAGGCTGGGATGGCTGTTACCCATCCGGAATGGGACGACTCCGCCGGCGACGTATGCGGACGACTGGTTCACCAGGCCCGAGAGCGCCGAGGCCATCAGGCTGATCTCGACGTGCTGCCCGCGACCGGTCTGGTGCCGGACGTTCAGCGCGGAGAGGATCCCGATTGTGGCGTGCAGCCCGGCTATCACGTCAAACACCGAGATCCCGGCGCGGAACGGCTCGCCCGCCGGGTCTCCGGTCAGGCTCATCAGGCCCGACATGGCCTGGACGATGAGGTCGTATCCGGGCAGCGCCGCACCTTTGGGGCCGCTGCCGAAGCCGCTTATCGACGCGTATACGAGGCCCGGGTTGGCGGGCGACACGGTTTCATAGTCCAGGCCGAAGCGGGCCAGGCCACCGGGCCGGAAGTTCTCGATGAAAACGTCGGCGCGCCGGGCAAGCTCACGCGCCAGAGCCAGGTCGCCGGGGTCGCGCAGGTCCAGCGCCACCGACCGTTTGTTGCGGTTGACGCCAAGGTAGTAGGTGGAGACGCCATCTCGCACCGGTGGCTGCCAGGTGCGGGTATCGTCACCGCCCGGGCTCTCCACCTTCACGACCTCGGCGCCGAGGTCGCCGAGCAGCATCGTCGCGTAGGGTCCGGCCAGGATGCGGGAGAAGTCCGCCACGAGCAGCCCGGCGAGCGGCCCTGTGCCAGGGCTGGCTCCTGGTACCTGCTGATTTACCGCCATTTGCCAAAGCGTATAGCTAGGACTGCTCGGACTCCTTCCACGCCTCGGCGCCGGTGTAGGTGTACGGGTTGTTCAGCACCTCGTGTTCGGGTATCTCCGGATTCATGCCGCTCTCCCACTCCTGCGGACCGAGCTCGCCCTTGAGGTAGGTGATGGTCTCGTCGATCGCGCGCCGGGCATTGCCCAGGTCCACGCCGACGAGCCTGTGGTCATACTTCACGACCTTGCCGTTGACCAGCACCGTGTGAACGTCCCCGCGCTGGGCCTGGAACACCACGTGACCGTAGGGGTGTACCACCGGGAAGCTGACCGGCGAGTTGTCGTTCTTGATCAGCACCAGGTCGGCCTTCTTACCGGGCTCGACGCTGCCGATCACCGAGTCGAGGCCCAGCGCCTTCGCGCCGCCGCGGGTGGCGTACTCGACGACCTGTTCGGCCCGCAGGTAGTGGTTCGTCACGGTCTTCCCCTCGGCGTGGGCCTCGAAGTGTTCCATGACGCGGTCCGCGTTCAGCGTGGCCCGCATCGCGGCGAACATGTCGCCGCTCCACCAGACGCTGGTGTCCTGGGACAGCGAGATCGGGATGTCATATTTGCGGAGCTTCCAGGTGGGCGGGTAGCCCTGGCCGGCGTTGCACTCACTTTCCGTCGAGACCGATACGAACCCGCCGGTGGCCGCGATCTTGTGGTAGGAGTCGGGGGACAGCGACGAGGCATGCACGTACATCGTGCCCGGTGTGCAGCATCCGTTGTCGTACATCCGGTTGAGGCCGGCATCGGTGGTGATGGACCACACGCCCGCGTGGGTGGTCACCGGCACGCCGAGTTCCCTGGCCACCTCGAACGTCGCCTTCTCCGGGAAAGCCGGGTCTTCACCGGGAATGTCGAAGGCGATCTGGAACCCCAGCATGTCGCCCTTGCCGTCGAACCTGCGCACATAGAAGTCGCGGAACTCCGGCGTGGTGCTCCACTCCCACGAGCCCTGCTGGATGTTTCCGTAGGCGAGGACGAAACGGCCGGGGACCTCCTCCAGCGCGTCGGTGGCGGCCTCCGCGTGATCGGTGGTCTGCAGGCCATGCGACCAGTCCACCGTGGTGGTCACTCCGGCGTCCACCGACTCGATCGCCGACAGGAGGTTGCCCGCGTACACATCTTGCGGACGGAACTTCTTGCCCCAGTTCAGGTAGTACCAGACGAAATACTGAGTGAGGGTCCAGTCGGCACCGTAGGCGCGCATGGCGGTCTGCCACATGTGCCGGTGCGTGTCGATCATGCCGGGCATGACGATTCCGCCGGTGGCGTCGATCTCGGCGGTGCCGTCCGGAACCTGAAGGCCGGGGCCGACCGCCGCGATCCGCTCATCGGTGATCAGCACGTCCGTGCCGGTCAGCACCTGGTGCGCATCGTCCATCGTCAGCACGGTCGCGTTGCGGAAGACGACCGGTCGTCCCGGGACCAGGTCTGCTGCCGACGTCATGGCTACCTCCACATTGATCTCGTCTGTACCAAGCCGAAGCGTGGCCTTCCCCGTGAGCTGTGTCAATAGCATGCCAAACCAACATCGCGGCTGCTCGGCAGGGGTGACGGCACTATCTAGTCACGTTACGGATTCGTTTAACCACTGTCCGTTCGTGATAAGAAATACTTTTGTAATTTTCAGAACAGAACACGTTCTATCACGCCGATAACCGTGCTCAGCACGGCGAGTGATCTACAGCCCTAGCGGGATGGCCGAAACGCGTGCGAGCCTGACCGCGTGCGATACGGATATTTTGATGACGGTCAGCTCGAATATGTGATCACACGCCCCGACACGCCGGTGCCGTGGATCAATTATCTGGGGACTGACGCGTACTTCGGCATCATCTCGAATACGGCGGGCGGATACTCGGCTTATCGCGACGCCAGATTGCGCCGGATCAACCGGTATCGCTATAACAACGTCCCCAGCGATACCGGCGGACGTTACCTCTACCTGCGTGACAATGCCGAGGGCGAGTACTGGTCACCCTCCTGGCAGCCCACCCAGAGCGCGCTGGACAGCTACGAATGCCGCCATGGGCTTTCCTACACGCGGATCACCTCCTCTCGCCTCGGAATCCGGGCCGACACTCTGTATTTCGTGCCGCCGGGCGAGACGCTCGAGGTCTGGCGGCTGCGCGTTCAGAACGAACGTGACACGCCAGCCGACGTGTCGGTGTTCTCATCGGTCGAATTCTGCCTGTGGGATGCACAGGACGACCAGACGAACTTCCAGCGCAACTATTCAACCGGTGAGGTTGAAGTCGTCGAGGGGGTTATTTATCACAAGACCGAGTACCGGGAAAGGCGTAATCACTTCGCCTTCTTCGCGTGCTCGGAGCCGCTGGCCGGTTTCGACACCCAGCGCGAGGCGTTCCTCGGTTCCTACCGCGGCTGGGACCGGCCGCTGGCCGTGGAGCGCGGCGAGTCGTCCGATTCGATCGCGCACGGCTGGGCGCCGCACGGCAGCCATCACGTCCGGCTCTCGCTGGCTCCCGGCGAGGTCCGCGAGGTGATCTTCCTGCTCGGCTACGCGGAGAACCCGAGCGAAAAGAAGTTTGACCCGCCGGATTCGCAGACCCTGAACAAGAGTCTGGTCCGGCCGGTCATCGACCACTGGCTGCAGCCCGCCACGGTCGATGCGGGGTTCGCCCGGTTGCGCGAGTCGTGGGAGTCGCTGCTGTCGGTTCTGCGGGTCGACTCGCCCGACGAGGACACCAACCGCATGGTCAACACCTGGAACCAGTACCAGTGCATGGTCACGTTCAACGTGAGCCGGTCGGTATCGCAGTTCGAATCGGGCATCTCCCGCGGCGTGGGATTCCGTGATTCCTGCCAGGACCTGCTCGGCTTCGTGCAGCTGGTCCCCGAGCGGGCCCGGGACCGCATCCTGGATCTCGCCGCCACCCAGCTGGCCTCCGGCGGGGCGTATCACCAGTATCAACCGCTCACCAAGCGCGGCAACGACGCTATCGGGTCTGGATTCAACGACGACCCGCTGTGGCTCATCGTCGGCGTCGCCGCCTACCTGAAAGAGACCGGCGACGCGTCGATCCTGAACGAGATGGTGCCCTGGGGCGACGACGAGGAAGCTTCGTCGCTGTATGAGCACCTGATCCGGTCGGCGGAGTACACGCTGGCCCGGCGCGGCCCGCATGCGCTGCCGCTCATCGGGAAAGCGGACTGGAACGACTGCATGAACCTCAACTGCTTCTCCGACACACCGGGAGAGTCGTTCCAGACCACGGCCAACATCACCGACGGCACCGCCGAGTCGGTGTTCATCGCGGGCCTGTTCGTGCTGGCCGCCAGGGAACTGGCCGACATCGCATTCCATTGCGGTCGGATCGGTGACGCCGACCGCTACCGGGCCGAAGGGGAGAAGATGGCCCTCACGGTGGCCGAGCACGGCTGGGACGGTAACTGGTTCCTGCGTGCCTACGACCATTTCGGTACCGCCATAGGCTCCCGCGCGAACGCCGAAGGCCAGATCTTCATCGAACCGCAGGGCATGTGCGTGCTGAGCGGCATCGGGGTCGGCAACGGCATGGCCACCAAGGCCCTGTCCAGCGTGCGTGAGCGGCTGGCCACCCGGCACGGCATCATGCTCGTGCAGCCCGCCTTCACCCGCTACCACCTCGAACTGGGCGAGATCTCGTCCTACCCGCCTGGCTACAAGGAGAACGGAAGCATCTTCTGCCACGTCAACCCCTGGGTCATGATCGGTGAGGCGATGACCGGCGACGGGGATGCCGCGTTCGGGTACTACAAGGACATCAACCCTTCGGCCCGCGAGCAGATCAGCGACGTCCACAGGTGCGAGCCGTACGTCTACGCCCAGATGATCGCGGGCCGGGACGCCCCCACGCACGGCGAGGCCAAGAACTCCTGGCTGACCGGGACGGCGGCCTGGAACTTCGTCGCGATCACCCAGTGGATCCTCGGCATCCGCCCGGAGCTGGACGG
>JAFARZ010000260.1 GCA_019245115.1 Streptosporangiaceae bacterium
GCGCGTTGACGTACTTGAAATAGGCGTTGGACGCGGGGGCTATCTCGCTGTATCCGGGGGCGGCGGGGCCGGTCAGCGGCTGGTGGCTGCCGATGGTGATCGTCGTCGCGGTGATGCCCGGGGCGCTGGCGCTCAGCGGCCCCGAGCCCGAGGACGCTGAGCCGGAGCCGGATGAGCCACCGGCCTTCGAGCCGCCGCTTGACGAGCAGGCGCCGGCCGTGACCAGGGCCGCGGCGGCGAAGGCGGTAATGGCCAGGGTGCGTCTATAAGGGCTGGCTGACTTCATCGTGTGCCTTCTTTCTGACGGTGGGCTCCTCGTGCGGAATGTTCTCCTTCTGCGGGACGAACAGGGCAATGAGCCTGCGGACGGCACCCTGGATGCCTTGCGGGAAGGCGAGCATGACGAGGATGAGGATCAGGCCGTAGGCGGCGATGGGGATGTTCGCGCCGACCGTGGCGGACAGCCCGTGGCTCGTCGCCACGTCGGTGATGTAGGTCTGCACCAGGACGATCACCAGGGCGCCCCAGATGGCGCCGGGAAGCGTGCCGAGGCCGCCGATGACCGCCGCGGTCAGCAGCGTGATGGACAGCGTGATCGTGTACGCGCCGGGCGCCACCAGCGCGGTGATGATGGCGAGCAGCGAGCCGGCCAGGCCGGCGCACGCGGCGCTCACCACGAACGCGAGGACCCGGGTGGCGGCCACGTTGATCCCGGCCAGCGCGGCGGCCACCTCGTCGTCGCGCACCGCGCGCCAGTTCCGGCCGACCCGGCCGCGGCTGAGGTTGGCCAGCAGCGTCAGCGTCACCAGGGCCGTGGCCGTCGCGATCCAGGCCTGCCACCTGGTCAGCGGAAAGCTGGCGCCGAGGAATCCGGGCGCGGTGAACACGACGTTCAGGCCCTGATCGCCGCCGAAGGTCCCCTGATAGGCGTACGCGATGGACGGCAGCGCGACGCCGAGCATGAGCGTCGCACCGGCCAGGTAAGGGCCGCGCAGCCGGGCCGCCGCGATGCCGACGACGGCGCCGGTGGCGGCGGTGAGCAGGCCGGAGATCAGCAGCGCCGCGATGAACGGCCAGCCGAGGTGCAACAGCAGCAGCGCGGTGGTGTACGCGCCGATGGCCATGAACGCCCCGTGGCCCAGGGAGATCTGGCCGCTCAGCCCGGTCAGCACGGTGAGCCCGGCCACCGCCGTGACGTACGTGGCGATCTCGGCGATCTGGTAGTCACGGAAGGCGTTCAGCCTGACGGACAGGAACACCACGATGACGGCGGTTATACCGACGCCGATCAGGGTCCGCAGCAGTGGGTGCTCTTTCATACCTGACGCAGCCGATCACCGGAGAAGATGCCCGCGGGCCGGAGCATCAGGACCACGACGAGGATGCCCATCGCGACGATCGCGGTCAGGTCGGAGCCGCGCCCGCCGCCCACGTAGCCGCCGACATAGCTCAGCCCGACCCCGAGGATCAGCCCGCCGGCCACCGCGCCCGGCGGGCTGTCCAGGCCGCCGATCACCGCCGCGGTGAAGCCGTACACGAAGATGGAGTCCATGCTGTTCGGGTACAGGAACGTGGACGGCGACACGAGCACGCCGGCCAGCGCGCCGAGCAACCCGGCCAGCGCCCACCCCACGGTGAGCACCCGCGCCACCCTGATGCCGGACAGCCGTGCGACCGTGGCGTTGAACGCGGCCGCCCGCATCCGCAGGCCGGCCGAGCTGTACTTGAACACCACGGCGAGGACTCCGGTGGCGAACAGGACCGCCCCCGCGACGAACAGGTCGAAACGTGACACGCCGAGCGGTGTCCTGCCCAGGTGGATCCCGGTGACGGAGAACGCGGTCGGGAACGACCGGAACTGCCCCCCGTAGAAGATCCCGGCCAGGCCCTCGAGCATGATCAGCAGGCCGATGGTGACGATGACGGAGTTGAGTTCCGGCTTGTTCAGCGTCGGCCGGATCACGACCAGTTCGACGATCGCGCCCATGAGCAGGCCGGCCGCCAGCGCGACCACGAAGCCGGCCCAGTACTCGCCGGTCTTGTACACCACCTCCAGCGCGATGAACGTGGTGAACATCGCCATCCCGCCCTGCGCGAAGTTCAGCAGCCGGGTGCCGCGCCAGATGAGCACGAGCGACAGCGCGATCGCCGCGTAGACAATCCCGAAGACGATCCCGCTGAGCGTGAACTGCAGGAACTCGACCATGGTTCACCTCGCCGGTTAGAAACCCAGATAGTGGTGGCGCAGTGCGACGTCCTGCGCGAGGTCCTTGGCGTCGGCGGTGGCCACGACCCGGCCGAGGTTGAGCACCACGCCGGTGTCCGCGATCGCCAGGGCGCCGCGAGCGTTCTGCTCGACCAGGATGATCGTGATGCCGCCCTCCCCGCTCAGCCGGACCACCATGTCCATGACCTGTGCCATCACCCGCGGCGCCAGGCCGAGCGACGGCTCGTCGAGGAGCAGGACCCTGGGGCGGCCCAGCAGGGCCCGGGCGATCACCAGCATCTGCCGTTCACCGCCGGACAGCGTCGCGGCCAGCTTGCGGCGGCGGTCGGCCAGCGGCCTGAACCGCTCGTACGCCTCGGCCAGGCTGGTGGCCCGCTCCCTGGAGGTGGTCCGGCGGCTCATCATGCCGATGCGGAGGTTCTCTTCCACGGTCAGCTCGGCGATGACGCCCTGGCCTTCGGGCACATGCGCGACGCCGCCGCGGGCCATGTCCTCGGGGGCGTGCCCGGTCATATCGGTGTCGTGAATGCGGATCCGGCCGCGCCGTGGTTTCACCAGGCCGCTGATCGCCCGCAGCAGCGTGGTCTTGCCCGCGCCGTTGGCGCCGAGCACCGCGGTGATCGTGGCGGTGCCCGCGCTGATCGTGACGTCGTCCAGCGCGGTCACGCCGCCGTAGCCCGCGGTGAGATTCTCCACGGCCAGCGCCTCGCGGCCGGCTGTGCTGTCACTCATTCTTCGCTCCCTCAGCCCCCTGCCCGTCAGTACCGAGGTAGGCCGCGGTCACCGCGGGATCGTCCTTGACCTGCTGCGGCGTCCCGGTCGCGATCACCCGGCCGAAGTCGAGGACGGTGATCGTGTCGCAGACCGACATCATCAGGTCCATGTGATGCTCGACCACGACCAGGGACGTGGCCATGTCCCTATCGGTGGCCAGGTCGCGGATGAGCTGCCCGAGTTCGGCCAGTTCGGTCTCGTCGAGGCCGCTGGCCGGCTCGTCGAGCAGCAGCACCCGAGGGCGCCCGGCCAGCGCACGGGCCAGCGCGATCCGTTTGCGCATGCCGTAGGACAGCTCCCCCGGCCGGGCGCCGGCGCACGCGCCGGCGCCGACCCGGTCCAGTGCCTCGCGGCCAAGTCCGGTCAGCTTCCGCTCGTCCCGTCCCGCTCCGGGCAGGCTCAGCAGCGAGGACCAGAAGCCGGCGCCGGCCTGCCTGGTCGCGCCCACCATGACGTTCTCCAGCGCGGTGAGCCCGCTGAACAGGCCCACTCCCTGAAGCGTCCTGGCGACGCCCAGCGCGGCCAGCTGATGCGGCCTGATGTCCCGCTGCGGGCTGCCGCCGATCCGCACTTCGCCGTGGTCCGGGCGGATGAAGCCGCACAGCACGTTCAGCAGCGTCGTCTTGCCGGCGCCGTTCGGTCCGATGACGCCCACCACGTGGCCGGGCGGCACCACCAGCGACACCGTGTCGAGCGCGGTCAGCCCGCCGAACCGGACCGTCACGTCCCGGACCTCTAGCACCGCCTCGCCTGGTCCCGGTCCTCGTCCCGGGCCGCCGGCGCTTACGTCATGCACTGAACTATCGTTCATTTCATTCGTCCCTCGTCCTCGTGGGAGCGAACGTGCATCTATGAATCACCATTCAGACATGATGGCGGCCGCCGGACAAGTCCTGATATGTCACTTGTCCCGATTCGTGGCTGAACCGCAACCCGCCCGCAGCGGCCACTCCCGCAACCCGTCCCACCGGATGGATGTGGCATTGACCCGGTTATAACCGGGTGGTTGTCACATTCATCCGGCCGGTCAGGCGGTCGGCCGGTCAGCCGCCCAGCCGCTCAGCTGTTCAGCCGGGGGTCAGGCCCAGGAGGCGGGCGGCGTTGTCCTTGAGGATCTTGGGGCGGACATCGGGCTTGATCTCGAGCTGGTCGAAGTCACGCAGCCAGCGTTCCGGGGTCAGCAGCGGATAGTCGGTGCCGAACAGCACCTTGTCCTGGAGGAAAGAATTGGCGGCCCGCACGAGCTGGGGCGGGAAGTACTTGGGTGACCAGCCGGACAGGTCGATGTACACGTTGGCCTTGTGGGTCGCCATCGAGATGGCCTCGTCCTGCCACGGCACCGACGGATGTGCCAGGATCACCGTCAGCGACGGGAAATCCGCCGCCACGTCGTCGAGCAGCATCGGGTTGGACAGCCGCAGCTTGATGCCCCGGCCGCCGGGCAGCCCGGCGCCGATGCCGGTCTGGCCGGTGTGGAAGACCGCGGGCAGGCCGGCCGCGGCGATGACCTCATACAGCGGATACCAGCGCTGGTCGTCCGGCGAGAAGCCCTGCAGGCTCGGGTGGAACTTGAAGCCGCGGACGCCGTGCTCATCGATCAGCCGCCGGGCCCGCCGCACGGCCGACTCCCCCGCCAGCGGATCCACCGACCCGAACGGGATCAGCACATCCGGGCCGCAAGCGGCGGCCTGGTCGGCGATCTCCTCGCTGGACAGCGCCGGATGGCCGGTCTGCGTCCCGGCGTCCACGGTGAACACGACGGCCGCCATCTGCCGCTGCCGGTAGTACTCGGCTATCCGCTCCACGGTGGGCGACCGGTCGGTGTCGCTCTTGAAGTACGCCGCGGAAGCGGCGAGCAGCTCGTCGTCGAGGGACAGGCGGCCGTGGCCGTCCGCCTCCACATGGACGTGCACGTCGATCGCGGTCAGCGCATCCACGTTCAGCACGTCAAGGTCCAGCTCAGTCGCCATTCGCGACATATTACACGTCCGCCTTCGCGGCGCATGTCATACATTTTCCTTTCGCCCATTGATCAGGAAGCCTGGCATATGGCACCGTCTGCTGTGTGGAGTCGCGCACCGAACTCACCGGGAAGGTCAACGAGGGGGACTTGCTCTGGGCACCAGGGCCGGACCGCGTCGGCCACGCCAACATCACCACGTTCATCCGGTGGCTGGCCGCCGAACGCGGCCTCGGCTTCGAAACCTACGCGTCGCTGTGGCACTGGTCGGTGACCGACCTGGACGGTTTCTGGCGGGCGGTGTGGGACTACTGCGGCATCCAGGCCTCGGTGCCGCCCGCCGCGGTCCTCGGCAGCCGCACCATGCCCGGCGCCGAGTGGTTCCCCGGGGCCATGCTCAATTACGCGGAGCATGTGCTGCGCAACGAACGGCCCGGCACCGACGCGCTGTACCACAAGTCCGAGACCGCGCCGCTGGCCGCGCTGTCCTGGGACGAACTCGCCAATGGCGTCCGCGTCCTGGCCACCCGGCTGCGGGAGATGGGCGTCCGCCCCGGCGACCGGGTCGCGTCCTATCTGCCGAACATCCCGCAGACCGTGATCGCGATGCTGGCCGCGACGAGCATCGGCGCGATCTGGACAAGCTGCTCGCCCGACTTCGGCTGGCACGGGACCGTCGACCGGTTCCGCCAGGTCGCGCCCAGGGTGCTGTTCTGCACGGACAGCTACGGGTACGGCGGGAAGGAACACGACCGCTCCGCCGAGGTGGCGCAGGTGATCGCCGGGCTGCCGTCCCTCGAGCATGTCATCGCCGTCCCGGGTCCGGAAGCGAAGACAATCCCCCGGGCGCGCGCCTGGGACGAGATCATGGACCATCCGCCGGTCCCGGCGACGAGCTTCGAGTTCGAGCAGGTCCCGTTCGCGCATCCGCTGTGGATCTTGTACTCCTCGGGCACCACCGGCCTGCCGAAGGCGATCACGCACAGCCACGGCGGCATCCTGATCGAGCAGCTGAAGCTCCAGACGCTCAACATGGACCTGCGTGCGGGCGACCGGTTGTTCTTCTACACCACCACCGGCTGGATGATGTGGAACTTCCTGGTCAGCTCGCTGCTGCTCGGCGTGCGGCCGCTGCTGTACGACGGCAGCCCGGCCTGGCCGGGCCCGGACGCGCTGTGGCACGCCGTCCAGGACGCCCGGGTGACGATGTTCGGGGCGAGCCCCGCCTATGTGGCCATGCTGACCCAGGCCGGCGTGGTGCCGGAGGCCACGTTCGACCTGTCCGCGCTGGATACCGTGATGCTGGCCGGCTCCCCCGTCTCGGCCGAATGCGAAGCGTGGTTCTACCGCAACGTCAAGCGCGACCTGTGGCTGCACGTCGGCAGCGGTGGCACGGACGTGTGCACCGGGTTCACCGGCGGCGGCCCGATCCTGCCCCTGTACGCCGGCGAGCACCAGGCCCGTAACCTCGGTGTGGCCGCGTACGCGTTCAACGAGCGGGGCGAGGCCGTCGAGAACGAGGTCGGCGAGATGGTGCTCACCCAGCCGATGCCGTCGATGCCGGTCCGGCTGTGGAACGATCCGGACGGCGCGCTCTACCGGGACACCTATTTCTCGGCATATCCCGGAGTATGGCGGCAAGGTGATTTCTTCAAGGTGAACGAACGCGGTGGCTGCTTCGTGCTGGGCCGCAGCGACGCCACGCTGAACCGGCACGGGGTCCGGATCGGCACCGCGGAGATCTACGCCGCCCTCGAATCCGTCCATGAGATCGCCGACGCGCTGATCGTCAACCTGGACCTGCCCGGCGGCCGCTTCTTCATGCCGCTGTTCGTCCGGCTGGCCGACGGCGCGGTCCTGGACGGAAAGCTGGAACAGCGGATCAACGATCAGCTCCGCACCGCGTACACCCCGCGCCACGTTCCCGACCGCATCATCGAGGTGGCGCAGATCCCGGCCACCCTGACCGGTAAGAAGATGGAAGTGCCGGTACGCAAGATCCTGCTCGGCGTCCCGCCCGACCGGGCCGCCAACCGCAATGCGATGGCCAACCCGGAATCACTCGACGCGTTCGCGGAGTATGCGCGCTCCCAGGAGGACTACCGCCTCGGCTAGTCTGATCCCGTGGAGCGGGTGGTCGTCCTCGAGGCGCGTAAGGCGTCGATCGGCGACGGCACCGAGGTCCGCCGGCTCCTCCCGCAGCGAGCGCTGCGCACCGCGGGCGCATGGTGCTTCCTCGACCACTACGGCCCGGACGACGTCAGCCGGGGCGCTGGCATGCAGGTACCCCCGCATCCGCACATCGGCCTGCAGACCGTCAGCTGGCTGTTCGACGGCCATGTGCTGCACCGCGACAGCCTCGGCAGCCAGCAGCTCATCCGGCCGGGGGAGCTGAACCTGATGACCTCGGGCCGCGGTGTCGCGCACTCCGAGGAGTCTCCGCGCGGCCGTCCGGCCACCCTGCACGGCCTGCAGCTGTGGATCGCGCTGCCCGACGCGGAACGCTTCACCGAGCCGGGCTTCGCCCATCACGCCAGCCTTCCCGTCCTGCATGACGGCGACGCCACGGTAACCGTCGTGGTCGGCGAGTACCTCGGCGAACGGTCCCCCGCGGTGGTGTACAGCCCGCTGGCGGGCTTCGAGGTCGCGGTGCCCGAAGGCGCCAGGTTCACCCTCACCACGCGCCCGGACTTCGAGTACGCCGTGGTCGCCGCCGACGGTCCGGCCACCGTCGCGGGCGCGCACATCGAGCCGGGGCGTCTCGCCTACCTGGCGCCTGGCCTGTTCGGCGTGCCGCTCACCCCGGATGAAAGCCGCCGCGATCCAGCCCGCTTCTTCGTCCTGGGCGGCAAGCCGTTCACCGAGCAGCTGGTGATGTGGTGGAACTTCGTCGCCCGGACCTCCGGGGAGATCACGCAAGCGCGCGACGACTGGCAGGCCGGCCGCTTCGCGCCGGTCCGCGGCTACCCCGGCGACCCGCTCCCCGCGCCGGAGCTTCCGGTCGCCCGTCTCCTGCCGCGATAGCGTGAGCGGCCCCGGACGGGGGATGCTGGGTGGATGGAGCACATTCTCGTCGAACGTTCCGGTGACTTCGCCACCATCACGATGAACCGCCCGCAGCGCCGCAACGCGCTGTCCCAGGAGCATATGCGCGAGCTCATCACCGCGTTCCGCGACCTGGGCGACAGCGACGTCTTCGGCATCGTCCTGGCCGGCAACGGCCCGGTGTTCAGCGCGGGCCACGACTTCGCCGACGTGGCCGGGGCCGACCTGGGAACCGTCCGCCGGCTTCTCGCCACCTGCACCGAGCTCATGACGCTGATCCAGCAGATCCCGCAGCCCGTGGTGGCCCGGGTGCACGGCCTGGCCACCGCGGCCGGCTGCCAGCTGGTCGCGAGCGCCGACCTCGCGGTGGCCAGCGCCGACGCCGGCTTCGCCGCCCCTGGCGGGAAGGGCGGCTGGTTCTGTCACACGCCCATGGTGGCGATCGCGCGGAACGTCGGCCGCAAGCGCGCCGCCGAGCTGGCCCTGACCGGCGACGTCATCGACGCCCGCACCGCGCTCGACTGGGGCCTGGTCAACCGTGTCGTCCCCGCGGACCAGCTCGACGACGCGGTCCATGACCTGCTCGACCGGGCGACCAGGGGATCAGCGCAGAGCAAGGGCATCGGCAAGCAGGCGCTGTACGGCCAGATCGACCTGGATCAGCCCAAGGCCTACGCCTACGCCATGGAGGTCATGGCCGCCACCAGCCAGCTCCCCGACGCCCAGGAAGGCATCAGTGCCTTCCTGGAAAAGCGCAAACCCCAGTGGGCCCATGGTCGCTAGATGCCCTCGTAGGCGGCCATCACGATGCCGAGCGGCCGGTAGTCTACCGGGGTCAACCGATTTATGCCGGTCAACTGTTTGATAACGTCACGGGCGTTGATCGGCAAGGTCACGCTAATGTGTTCCGATGAAGCCGTTCTTGCTGCTGTCGATCCGTGCCGATGATGCCGCGGCTGACAACGAATACGTGGCCTTCCTCGCGCATGCCGGACTCGGCGAACCCGGGTTGCGGCGGGTCCGGCTGGAACGGGAACCGCTCGGTGCTCTCGACTTGGACGACTGGTCCGGGATCTTCGTCGGCGGCGGCCCGTTCAACTTCAGCGACCCGGCCGAACTGAAGTCGCCGGTGCAGCGCCGGGTGGAGGCGGACCTGCACGCCCTCCTTGATGCCGTGGTGGCCCGGGACTTCCCGTTCTTCGGCGCGTGCTATGGCGTCGGGGCACTCGGCACCCATCAGGGCGCGCTGATCGACGGGCGCTACGCCGAGCCGACCGGGTGTGTCCAGATCGCGCTGACCGCGCACGGCCGCCGCGATCCGCTGCTGCGCGACCTGCCCGACGTGTTCGACGCTTTCACCGGGCACAAGGAGGCGGTCAGCGAGCTCCCCGGCCACGCGGTCCTGCTGGCCACGTCGCCCGCCTGTCCGGTGCAGGCGTTCCGGGTCGGCTCCAACGTGTACGCGACTCAGTTCCATCCGGAGCTGGACGCGGTAGGCCTGTGCACCCGCATCGATGTGTACCGGCATGCCGGGTACTTCGACCCGGAGCGCGCGGACGAGCTGAAGGAGCTGGCTCACCGCCTCGAGGTGCCGCATCCCTCGGCCATCCTGCGCGCCTTCGTCGCGCGCTACGCCGTGGTGGAAGGCGCCCCGGCTCTCGTTAGCCGACGGTAAGGCCTGATATCCCGGCCAGGTCAGGCGGGGATGCCGGCCGCGTCGATGGCCAGGTCGACGGTCTGGCCGACCCGCAGCTTCATCTTGGTGATGCCGAAGCTCAGCCGGTCAAGGGTGGCGGTGGCGCGGAAACGCGCGGTACTGTCCTCGAGCCATACCTCGGTGACGCGCACCTCGACCGGCCGGGTCGTCCCGTGCGCGGTGACTGACCCGGTTACCGCCCAGCCCGCGCCCTCATCGCCGGGCCGCGCGCCGGTTCCGGTGAAGGTGATCTCGGGGTAACTCTCCGCGTCGAGCAGCTTGGCTGACAGCACGTCCGCGTCGCGCGTGCCGTTCCCGGACGCGTAGCTCCCGGCGGCGATGCTGGCCTGGACCGAGCATTCCGCGAGGTCTTCGGAGATACGGACTTGCCCGGCGTTGAGCCGGAAGGTGCCGTGCACGGTCAGCAGGCCCATCAGCGCCTTGCAGTCGCAGCGGATCGTGGTCCGTTCCGGGTCCAGGGTGTATATGCCGGTGGCTGGCAGCGTTCCGATCGTCATACCGTCAGTATGGCGTTGCGGTCCCGGCCGTGGCATCGGCCGGACGACGGGTACCGGCATCCCCCATTCGAAGGAGTAACCGCGTATGGTTCAGCGTTTCGCTTCGGTCGTCCGGTTGCGTCCCGGACGTGAGGCCGAGTACCGGGACCTGCATGTGAACGTGTGGCCGGACGTGCTGGCCGCGCTGAAGCGAGCACACGTGCGGAACTATTCGATCTTCCTGCGGGACGGCCTGCTGTTCAGTTACCTGGAGTACACCGGCGACGACTACGCCGCGGACATGGCCCGTGTGGCCGCCGACGAGGCGACCCGGCGCTGGTGGCAGCTGACCGACCCATGCCAGCAGCCCCTGCCCTCAGCCGCCGACGGCGAATGGTGGTCCCCAGCCGAGGAAGTATTCCACCTGGACTGACCCATCCGGACATTCCTGGCGCCGCGAATACTGCCGCCATTCCGACCATGGGATGACCGGCCGGGCGGGTGACGGCGAGGCGATCGTCTGCCCCGACAACGACGGGTGGCGCTGGGAGCCGGATTAACCGATTTGTGACAGGATCGGCGGGTGGGTGAATGGGGCTACGTCTTCCGGCCGCCGACCGGTAGCCCGGAGGACCGGGGCGCCACGGCGCCCCGGTACCGGCGGGAAACCATCGGTGACATGCTCGTCGAGCGGGATGTGGCGGTTCCCGTGCGCGACGGTGTCACGGTGTATGCCGACGTGTACCGGCCGGCCGATGAGCGGCCCGCTCCCCCGCTGATCGCCTGGTCGCCGTACGGCAAGCACGCCGGGCCCCAGCTGCCCGAACGGTACCCGGACGGTGGCGTGGCACCGGATCAGGTGTCCCCGTACACCGCCTTCGAGTCACCGGACCCGGTTTACTGGACGGCTCGCGGCTACGCGGTGGTGAACGCCGACATCCCGGGGACCTGGTACTCCTCGGGCGACGCGACGTTCCTGTCCCCGGCCGAGGCGCTGTACGGCCACGACCTGATCGAGTGGGCCGGAACGCGGAGCTGGAGCAACGGCAGGGTGGGCATGTCGGGCGTCTCCTACCTGACGTCGTGCCAGTGGACGATAGCCGCCACCCATCCGCCGCACCTGGCCGCGATCAACCCGTGGGAGGGGTGGAGCGACACCTACCGGGAGGTGGCCAGGCACGGCGGTATCCCGGAGACCAGCTTCTGGCCGTACATCGGGCAGCGCTGGGGATACGGGACCGGACGGGTGGAGGACCTGGCGGCCGAGACGGCCGCGCACCCGTTCCTCGACGGATTCTGGGCGGCCAAGGCCGCTCCGCTGTCGCGCATCACCGTCCCCGCGTACGTCGTGGCGAGCTGGTCCGACCAGGGACTGCACACCAGGGGCACGTTCGAAGGGTTCAAGCGGATCGGCTCGGCGCGCAAATGGCTGGACGCGCACGGCGGGAAGAAGTGGGGCTACTACTACAGCGAAGAGGGACTGCGCCGGCAGCAGGCCTTCTTCGACCACTTCCTCAAGGGCCTCGGCACCGAGATCGATGACTGGCCGCGGGTGCGGTACGAGGTAAGGGACCGCGCTTTCGCCGGCGAGCGGAAGGGAGCGGACGACTGGCCGCTTCCCGGCACGTCCTATCAGCCGCTCTACCTCGACGCCGGGTCCGGGACGCTGTCGCGGTCCCGGCCGGCGGCCGTCTCCACCGTCCGCTACGACAGCGAGCAAGCCGGACGGGGCCGCGGCCGGGCGACCTTCGACATGCGTTTCGACGCCGCCACCGAGCTGGTCGGCGGCATGAGCCTGCGGGTCTGGATGGCCGCGCCCGACGCCGGCGACATGGACGTGTTCGTCGCGGTGCAGAAACTCGACGCCTACGGCGACCTGACCGGCTTCCCCTTCTACGCGGTGTACGAAGACGGCCCGGTGGCTCTCGGCTGGCTGCGCGCCTCGCACCGCGAGCTGGACCGCGCGCGTTCGCTGCCGTGGCAGCCGGTGCTCGCCCATCAGCGCGCGCTGCCGCTGACCGGGGGCGAGATCGTCCCGCTGGACATCGAGATACTGCCATCGGGGACGCTGTTCCGCCCGGGCGAGACGCTGCGCCTGGTCATCCAGGGCCGGGACGTCTACCGCTACCCCCGGCCACTGGTCCAGGCCCGGCACGACGACTCGGTCAACCGCGGGCAGCACGCCATCCATACCGGCGGTCAGTACGACTCCCACCTGCTGGTTCCGGTTGCTCACCGCCTTCCAGCAACGCGGGTGCCTGCCTGAGCGCCTGCGGCCGGAACGCGCCGAGCAGCAGCGGGTAGACGATGCCCACGGCGACCATGGCGATGGCGAGCCACGGCAGGGTGTTGTACGGCCTCGGCTGGCCCGGGCGCAGGTCACCCCATACCGGGACGGCCAGCACCGCCACGCCGATCACCGGGACGACCACCCACAGCCAGGGGTTCCGCCGTTCGCCGCGGCGGCGCAGCTTGGCCCACTCCACGATCAGCGCGATGTTCGCCGCCAGGTACATGATCACCACGCCGAGGATGCCGAACGTGGACAGGAAACCGGACGCGGTGGCCGGGCTGGTGAACGCCGTGGAAATCACGCCGATCGCGATGCTGGGGGCGATCAGCACGTCGGTGGAACCACCCGGCCAGCGGAACGGCACGGAGGACAGGCCGGCGTGGCCGCCACGGGCCAGGATCGTGACGCTCATCACCAGCAGCAGGATGACCTCGAACGCGTACAGCACGACGGTCACCCGGACACCGAACTTGAGGCCGGCCACCACCGGAGCGACCACCAGCGCCCCGTAGACGATGGTGGTGAGCTGGGTGATGCCCCAGATGTGCGGGTTGCCGAACACGTTCTGCACGATGTAGCTGCCCACGAAGATGTAGATGCCGCCGAAGGCGATGATGTAGCCGAGGATCGTGATCACGCCGACCG
>JAFARZ010000412.1 GCA_019245115.1 Streptosporangiaceae bacterium
GCCCGCCACCGAGGTCGCCCGCCGCGCCGGGCACGGCGTCGCGGTCCTGCTCAAGATCTACGCCCACTGCATCGACGGGCAAGCTGATGCCGCCAACCAGCGCATCACCGACGCCCTCGGCACCACCGAGCCCGAGCCCAGCCCCGGCGGCGAAGGAGACGGCGACAGCGAGCAGGCAGCCTGAAATACCAGGTCAGCAGCCAGGTGTTAGCGCGCAGCGGTCAGCACACCGCTCCTGCGGACGGTCTGCACACCGCTCCTGCCCCCGCCGTCCGTGCCCGTCCGTGGATTCCGCGCCCTCCGGCCCCGGCACGCACGGACGCATAGCGGACGGCGGCGGCCCCGAAACGCGCCTCGAAGCGCGTACGCGCTGGTCAGCGGCGGGTGGCTCGGGCAGGAGGAGCGGGCTGTAAAACCGTCGGCTCAGCCTACGTTGGTTCGAACCCAACACCTGCCACCACCTGCGAAAACGGCCCGCTAGCTGGGATGTCTCGGCGATGCGGGCCGTTTTTCTCTTGTCCCGCGTTGTTTCATTTCGTGCCGCCGTAGTGCGCCGGGTAAGGGCAGTTACGGACGTATAGCGGACGGGGCGGGGGCAGAACCAGCGGTACGTGTAACCGCTCGCCATGCGGCACTCAGCAGCGCACGGTGACGTAATTGTGACTGGTAGTGCGCGCTGGGAGCAGGATCAGATCCCGGGTGCCCTGGGCTCTGCTGCCGGACGGGACGCTGTCGCATCCCTGGAGCGCACGCGCAGGGTGCCTCGCGTGCCCATGCTGGCGTGCACGCCAGATTGACCTTTGATAGACCTTTCATAGACCCGCCATGTACCTCGTACCCCGCCCGGCGAATGTCTATCGCGGAGAGTGACCGGGTACGCCGGTTGCCCTGTCGTCGGCCAGTGCCGGTCGATTCTGCGCGGCTAGCCGCCAGGCTCACGGCCTGCCGGCTGTGTTAGACGGCGCTCAGGATTCCGATGGCGGGGAGTTGGGGCGGTACTGGGGATGCCGATGTGGGATGGCGGGCGCGGCGGCTGGGGATGTTCTGGTCGGCGGCGGCACCTGGCCGATGGGGGTTGGCTGGGTGCGGCGGCTGGGGTGACGATGCAGTAGCGGATCCGCGTCATGGGGGTTGCGGATGCGGCGCGGGTGGCTGTGTGCCGGCACTGTGAGCGAGTCGGTTATGGCACGGCCCTCCCCGCGATCTTTTGGCGAAGCTCTGGGGAGGGCCGCTGGGTTGACGCTTGGAGGCGTCGTGCTCACGGTAAACGGTGACCGGGGTGTAGTCGAGCGGCAGCTGGCGGGCGGGGAGCTGGCGTGCCCGTCGTGCGGCGGGGTGCTGGGCGGGTGGGGGCGGGCGCGTCCGCGGCGGGTGCGGATGCCTACTGGGCCGGATGAGCTGCTGGTACCGCGGCGGGCGCGGTGCCTGGGGTGCGGCGGGACGCATGTGCTGCTGCCGGTGCGGTGCCTGTCGCGGCGGGCGGATGCGGGTGCGGTGATCGGCGCGGCGCTGGAGGCGGCTGCGGCTGGGGCCGGGTTCCGGAAGATCGCGCAGACGCTGGGCCGTGCGGCATCGACGGTGCGGGGGTGGCTGCGCCGGTTCGCGGCGCGGGCCGGGCAGGTGCGGGAGTTCTTCACGGTACTGCTGGCGCGGACTAGCCCGGATCCGGTGATGCCGGCCGGGGCGGCCAGCGTGGTGGCGGCGGCGGTGTCGGCGGTCGCGGGAGCGGCGGCAGCGGTGGCGCAGCGGTGGCCCGGGGTCGGTCAGGTGCCGGTATGGGCGGCGGCGTCGGCGGCCAGCGGCGGCCGGCTGCTGGCACCGGGCTGGCCGCCTGCCGGGCGCAACACGAACTGACCCGTTACGCGCCGCGGGGCGGGAGCGTCATGGTGTCCCGGTCATCACTGGCTTGACCGGAGGAGGTGCCCTGGTGGGCATGAGCAAGGCGGAAGAGGAAGAGCAGGCGCGGCTGGAACGGGCCCGGGCGGTCGGGCTGTTCCGGTACATGCTGATCAGGGAGGCTGCTGACCCGGCGCTGTCCTCGCGGCAGCGGGGGAAGATGGTGCGGGAGATCGCTGCGCGCGAGCACACCGACCCGTCGGGACGGCGGGTGCGGCTGACCCGGTGGACGCTGGATGTGTGGATCCGCCGGTGGCGCCAGGGCGGGTTCGACGCGCTGGTTCCCGCGCCGCGCCAGTGCCAGCCGCGGACCCCGCCGGAGGTGATGGAGCTGGCGGTCGCGCTGAAGAAGGAGAACCCGGCCCGGACTCCCGCACAGGTGCAGCGGATCCTCCGGGCGCAGGGCGGCTGGGCGCCGGATGAGACGACGATCCGGCGGATGTTCACCCGGACCGGGCTGACCGCGCTGACCCCGGCTGCGGACGCGCCGGCGTTCGGCCGGTTCGAGGCCGCCAGGCCGAATGAGATCTGGACCGGCGACGCGCTCCATGCGATCCGGGTGCAAGGCCGGAAAACGTATCTTTTCGCGTTCATTGATGATCATTCCCGCGCGGTGATGGCTGCCCGGTTCGGGTTCGCCGAGGACACCATCCGGCTGGCCGCCGCGCTGCGTCCCGCCCTGG
Organism: Streptosporangiaceae bacterium; assembly: GCA_019245115.1. GTDB lineage: Bacteria > Actinomycetota > Actinomycetes > Streptosporangiales > Streptosporangiaceae > JAFARZ01. Next base: position 2,580 of record JAFARZ010000412.1, read on the forward strand.
GGTCCAGGGGGATCCCGGAGCACGCCTACGTCGACAACGGCAGCGCGTTCGTCGATGCGTGGCTGCTGCGCGCCTGCGCCAGGCTGGGCATCAAGCTGGTCCACAGTCAGCCGGGAAGGCCAGAAGGGAGAGGGAAAATAGAAAGGTTCTTCAGGACCGTGCGGGATCAGTTCCTTGTCGAGTTTACTGAGGAGCGCGCCGCCCGGATCCCGGACCTGGCCGAGCCGAACACGCTGTTCACCGCCTGGACCGAGACGGTCTACCACGTACGGGAGCATTCGGAGACCAGGCAGCCGCCGCTGGCGCGGTGGGAAGCCGGCGGCCCGTTCCCGCTCCCCGCCGACGCGGACCTGGCTGAGGCGTTCCGCTGGTCTGAATGGCGGACCGTGTCCAAGACCGCCACCGTGTCCATGCACGGCAACAAATACCAGGTCGACCCGGCCCTGACGGGGCGGCGTGTCGAGCTGGTCTTCGACCCGTTCGACCTGACCGTGCTGTCGGTACGATCCGGCGGGCACGACGCCGGCACCGCGACCCCGCACCACATCACCCGCCACGCCCACCCCAAAGCCCGCCCCGAAGACCCCGGCAGCGGCGACAGCGCTCCTCGCGCCACCGGCATCGACTACCTCGCCCTGCTCGGCGAGCAGCACGGCCGGCAGCGAGAGCTCCCGGTCAACTACGCCGCCCTCATCACCCCTGATCAGGGCACACCCGCCCGCGAGCAGCGCGAGCAAGAACAGGACCAGCAGGGCGAGCACCCGGCAGGACAGCAGGACGGCCATGGATGACTTCCGGCAGGTCGTCAACCTGGACCACGCCACCAGCGACGACACAGTGCGCCTGGCTCGCACCGCCGCCGAGGCGGTCCGCGGCCTGAACTGGCTCACCGGCCATGACGCCGGCCTGAGCCAGCCGTCGGCCGCCTACGACCTCACCGGCGCCCTGGCCCTGGCCGCCTCCCGCCTGCCGCAACTGCTCACCCAGATCGAACGCTGGCTCGGCCATGCGCTGGCCGCCGGACGGCTCGGCCACGACCTCGGCGAGGACCCCGCAGATGCCGTCGATGCCGCCGGGGTCTTCTTCAGCGACGCCCGCGCCAGCGCCGGCGCGCTGGCCGGCGACCTGAACGCCGCCCAGCAATACCTCGCCCTCATCAACGGCAACCCCGCCCCCGCGACCCATAAGGAACAGCCATGATCGACAAGCTCCAGGCCCACTACGGATTCACCCGCATGCCGTTCGGCCGCGACCTGGCCCCCGGCATGCTCCACCGCCACGCCGCCCACAACGAAGCCGTCGCCCGCATCACCTGGTGCATCACCGAACGCGCCATCGGCGTGATCACCGGCGAAGTCGGCGCCGGCAAGACCGTCGCGGTCCGTACCGTCCTCGCCTCGCTGGACGCCTCCCGGCACACCATCATCTACCTGCCCAACCCGATGATCGGCATCCGCGGCCTGCACGAGATGATCGTCACCACCTTCGGCGGCCAGCCCGACCGCAGCTACTCCCGGCTCACCGCCCAGGCCTCCGCCATGCTCGCCGCCGAACGCGACGAACGCGGCAAGACCCCCGTCCTGGTCATCGATGAGGCCCATCTGCTGCGATATGAGCAGCTTGAGACGATAAGGATGCTCACGAACCATAACCTCGATGCCGATTCCCCGCTCGCCTGCCTGCTCATCGGCCAGCCCACCCTGCGGCGCACCATGAAGCTCGCCGTCCTGGCCGCCCTCGAGCAGCGCACCGCACTGAGATATGCGATGCCGCCGATGACCAGCCAGGAAACCAGCAGCTATATCAGCCACCACCTCAAACTCGCGGGCCGGTCAGACCCGCTTTTCAGCGATGACGCTGCCTCCCTGATCCACACCACCTCCCGCGGCTACCCCCGCGCCGTGAACAACCTCGCCATCCAGTCCCTCGTCGCCACCTACGCCGTCGGCAAAGCCATCGTCGACGAGCAAGCCACCCGCACCGCCGTCACCGAAGTCACCGACAACTGACCCGGCACCTCACCCACAACCACCGGCAGCACCACCACCAAAGCCCCGCAGCCACCACGGCAGCGGGGCTTTAACACACCACCACATCGGCACCGTGAACGCCGCCCACATCGGAATCTTCAACGCCGGGCAACAGCCCCCGAGCGGGTAGTTACGGCTGCCAGTGCCCCTGCGCTCCTCAGCCTGGCGGGTGACCACCTGGTTCAGCAGCGCGGGGGTCCGCTGGCCGCCAGCCTGCCCTGCGGCGGCGCGTGACAGGACGTATGCCAGCGCAGGGGCGCCGTGGAACAGGTAGCTGTCCGTACTTGTGGTGACCGGTTCCCGGGCGGCAGCGTTCAGCCAGTCACGTGCACACGGCGTTGACCTTTCATATACCTCCGATGCACCCGATGTGGACCTCAGGGCGGCCGGCTGAAGGATCCGCAAGCCGGAGACGTGCTCCTACCAGCCGATGCTGCCGAAACGGGCGCCGCGCTGGTGCAGCGAGATGCCGAGTGCGCTGTAGGGCATGGTGGTGCCGGGGAGCAGGGTCATCGGGTACCAGGCGATCTTGGCGCATTTGTGCGGTTCGGCGTTGTAGGGGACGTCTAGGGGCGAGTCTTTGGCGGTCGCCTGGAAGAACAGGCCGATGCGGGTGTCGGTGCTGCTGTTGCGGCAGTGGACGGTGGCGGCGTAGCTGATTTCGTGCTCGGCGAGGTGGATGCCGAGTTCCTCGTGTGCTTCGCGGATGACGGCGGCTATGGCGGTCTCGGAGTTCTCGGCTTTGCCGCTGGGCAGGTTCCACATGCCGTCGGCGAAGCCGGTGCCTTGCCGCAGTGCGAGCAGGACGTGGTCGTTGCGGGTGAGGATCAGGAACACGTCCAGGGTGCATCGCTGCGGATCGCTCACGGCCCAGGAGCCTAGCAGCGCGGATGCGGTGCAGGGGTGTGTGTGCGGGTGCTGCTGGCCGGGCCGCGTGTCGCAGGGACCTGGCCAGCTGGCTCGGGCGGCGGGGGCCGCGGTGCTGGCGCCGGGCTGGCTGAAGATGTGTTCCAGGTAGCGGACGGTGTAGTTGCGGAAGAACCTGGCTGGTGAGCTGACCCAGCCGGCGGCGCCGCGCTGGCACTGCCCGGTCATCGCGGACTCGAGGTCGACCATGATGACGTGGCGGCGGTGCGCCTGGTGCAGGGGCAGGAGCCGGCCGGCGCCGGACGGGATGTCGATCACCAGGCCGTGCTCGCCGGTGAGCAGCTGCGCCAGGAGGGGGAAGTCGTCACGGGCAGCGAATTCGCTGCGGTAGAACGGTGCCCGCCTGCGGTAGCCGCTCATCCGCTGTACCCGGCTTCGTAGTGCCTGCGGACCTGGTCGTTCACGATCCGGCCCGCGGTGATGATCTGGCCGCGCTGGGCGGCCGGGTCGTCCGCTGTCCCGTCCAGGGTGGTGATCAGGCGGCCGATCGCGGGGGCGTAGAGGTGGCTGATCTGGGCGGCGGCGGTGCGGTGCACGCCCAGCGGCAGGGTGCGGATCTTGATGTGCTTGACCCCGCTTGCCGTGTGATACGGGGATTCCAGGGAGGTGACCTGGCCGGAAGTCTGGATGTAGCCCGCGGTGAAGCCCGCGGTTACATCGACGATCACTGAGCCGTTGCGCATCTTGCGGACGATGTCCGCGGTCACGACCGGCGGGGTGTCGAAGGTGGAGATGCGCAGTGCGCCGATGATGACGTCAGACCGGGCCAGGCTGTCAGCGGTGCCGGGCGCGTGCAGCGGCTGGAACTTCGGCCAGGTCCCGGTGTGCGGGTCGCCGTGGCTGGTCCGCTGCCAGGTGTAGACGGTGACCTCCGCGCCCAGGGCCAGCGCGGCGGTGGCCGCCGCCCGCCCGGCGTTGCCGTACCCGAGCACCGATACGCGGGCGGCGGGAGCATGCGCGCAGGCGGGCAGGGCGATCCCGCTGCCGCCCAGGTGGGATTGCAGATGATAGGCGGCGTAGATGACGGCCATCTGCCCGGCTATCTCCCCGGTCGCGGCCATGAGCGGGAACGATCCGTCGTCGTCCTGGAAGTACTCGAAGGAGTAGGCGGTGATGTTCCTGGCCAGAAGCTCGGTGACCACGTCGGGCGTGCCCTCGGCGTGGAACAGGGCCGCGATCGCCGCGCCCGGCGAGATCCGGCGCACCTCCGCGACGGAGGGGGCCTTGAGCTTCAGCAGCAGGGCGGCGCTCTCCCATGCCTGCCTGGTCCCGGTGATCCGCGCACCTGCCTGCGCGTAGGCGTCATCGGGAATGTCCAGTCCGAGGCCTGCGCCGGTCTCTATCTGCAGATCGCAGATCGGGGCGAGCTGGGCGACGTCCCGGGGCAGGAGCAGCACGCGCCGCTCGCCTGGCCGGGACTCGCGCAGCAAAGAGACGATCATGGGCCACCTCCGGGGCAAGCCGGGCAGCAGGCGCGCCCGGTCAGCACCCGGCGGACGAGGCGGTAACTCGCTGCACGGCTCAGTAGCAGATACCGTAACCATCGCCCCGTGCAGAGGCGGCAGCCAGCGCACCGGCTGGCGGGGATTTGCCGGCTGTTTGCTGTCGCGCTGCGGCCGTAACCCTCGGGCCAGCCCGGGTCAGGCAGCTCGGAGCAAGGTGAGCAGAGCCTGGTGGTAAGCGGCCTGCACCACGGGGATCGTGTCGAGGCGGATGCGCTCGTCGGTGCCGTGCAGGCCCTCGTAGCCGACACCGAACCCGGCGGTCGCGGGGATGCCCAGCCCGGCCAGGTAGTTGCCGATATTAGCCGGGCCCGCGATCTTCGCCGCGGGGTCCAGGCCGGCCTGTCTGACGGCTTGCAGCAGGGCCTCACGCAGCGGCGAGCCGTCCGGCAGCGCGTACGGCGGCCACCGGGTGGTGACATCGATATCCGTGGGCGCAGTGCCCGGCCATGCCCGGTCAGCGCGAGCCGCGGCGCGGGCGAGCAGCCTCGCAGCGGCGGCCTCATCCAGCGCCGGGGTGAGCCGGACATCGACGTTGAGGCAGCACAGGTCCGGGACCATCGAGTACCCCTCGCCGCCGCTGATCGCGGTGACCGTCAGCCTGGCCGGCAGCGGGAACCTGGCACCAGCCGGGCCGGGCAGCGGCACGTCCCGCAGTTCCCGGACCAGGTCAGCGGCTTTGGCGATGGCGCCCTCCGCGCTGGCCTGGCTGGACCCAGAGTGCGCTGCCACGGCATGCACGCTCAGCCGTGCGCGCAGCACGCCGCGGCCCCCGGTGACCACGTGATCCAGCCCGGGGTACCCGATCATCACCCCGTCGACCCGGTCCGGCGCGCCCGCGCCCTCGAAGTACGCCCTGGCGCCGCCGAACCCGCCGGTGTGCTCGTCCACGTCGTACAGCAGCACCACGCTGCCGGCGAACCCGCCCATGTCCTGGAGCCGGGCGGCGATATGAGCGAAAATCGCGGCGCCGGCCTTGGAGTCCGACGACCCGCGCCCGTGCAGCCACCCCCCGGCGATCTCGCCCGACAGCGGCGGGTACGCCCACGCGGCCTCGTCCCCGAACGGGGCGGTGTCCAGGCAGGCATCGAGCACGTACCGGGGACCGGGCTGCCCTCCGCGCACCTCACACGTCAGCGCGACTACCGAGCCGTCCGGGCCGGACAACCTCCGGCATGCCAGGCCATGGCCGGTGAGCCACCCGGCCATGGCCTCCAGGACCGGGTCATAGGCGTCGATCCCGCCGCGGCTCGGGACCCGGACCAGTTCACGGGTCAGTTTCACTACGTCAGCGGAATCGTCGCGAGCCGCCTGAAGCGTATCGATGATGCCTCCCTCCGCCCTGGTCATCCCGGCGCCGCCCCGTCCTTCACTACCCGCAGGCTACGCACTTCGGCCAGCGTCTCGATCCTGCGGGCCGCCGCGTACGCCTGACGGCCGTGGTCGACCAGCCGGGCGGCCACGGCAGGGCCGAACACCACCCCGCTGTCGAACGCCTCATGCGAGGTCAGCGACGGGATCGGCACGACCGCCATCTGCTCGCTCGCGCAGAAGAACCGCTCCGGTGAACTGCCAGTATCCTCCACCATCCCGATATGCAGCGTCTTGACACCCAGGCTGCGGTCTGCCGGGTCGCGCAGCTCCAGCAGCCGGACCAGATGATCCCGCAGCACCCGGTGCCGGGGCACCCCGAACAGCACCCGGTAACACACCAGGCCAGGCCGCTTCGCCAGCACCTCCTCCATAGCAGCCAGGTAACGCCCGTCCCGCGACCGTGACCCCGCCGCCACAAGGCACTCCCGGGCTCCGGTCACCGTGTCCAGCAGCGCCTGCTGCAACTCAGGGAATCCCGCCACCAGCCGCAGCGCGGCGCCGGCGGCCAGCCCCTGATCCTGATGCGCGAACAGCACATCCGGCGGCAGCTCATAGATCTCGCACAGCGTCTTGCGATGCCCGATGCTCGTGGTGTGCCTGCCCAGCTCCCACCCCGACACCATGCTGGGCGTCACGCCCGAATGACCACCAGGCGTGCGCAAGTCGATCTCCTCGACAACGCCCTCCAGCGTCATGTTGCGGGCCAGCCGCGCCCGCCGCAGCGGAGAGGACTCACCAGCCGGGCCGGACGGACGGCGTGGCATCTGGTCACCTCCAGGCATCGCCAGGCAAGCCCCGGCCCGCGACGCCGCTACTCCCGAAGACGGACATCCAGCTCCCGGACCGGGTCGCCCGAGGCCATCCGCCCGCACACCGCCAGCAGCGGCCGGTTCCCCGCAAGCCGCGCATATCCCTGGGGCGGATGGAAACCGCCAAGCTCAGCTCTCAGCGCAGCGGCCGGCACCCCGGGATATTCGGTAACGCTGAGGATCGGTATCGCGAATGCCTCGTCAAGATCCCGCACATACGAGAGCACGCTCGCCCCGTTGCCCGGCCGTGCGGTCTCTGCGATCTCCGCTATCCGCTCCGGTACATCGGCTATCGCCGGCCCAGGCCGGCCCGAGGCGGCCGGGACAGCCGCTGTCCGCCGGGACCTACCTGGCGCTGGCTGCACTGAACCGGCTGGTCGCTCCCTGCTCGAAGGCCGGGTTCGCGGACTGGTGGAAGACCACCGCCGCCGACCGGTTCACCAAGGTCCCCGCCAGCGCGCTGGACCACCGCCGGTTCTGGGACGCGATGCACGCCGTCACCCCGCAGCAGCTGGAGCAGGCGTCGGAGAAGATCGCCGCCGCGATCATCGGGGCTGCGGGCGTGGACGTGTCCAGCGTGGCGCTGGACATGACGAACTTCGCCACGTTCATCGCCACCGGCAACCGGAAAGCCCCGATCGCGCAGCGCGGCAAGGCCAAGCAGAAGCGCACGGACTTGCGGCTCGTCGGCCTGGGCCTGGTCGTGACCCGGGACGGCGGGATCCCGCTGACCTGGCATGCCTACCCCGGCGACCGCCCGGACGTCACCCAGTTCCCGGTCATGGCCAGCCAGCTGAAGGCCCGTTACGAGGCGGTATGCGCCGCGGCCGGCCTGGACCTGGCCGCCCCGGACATCACCGTCGTGTTCGACGCCGCGCAGAACAGCGAGGCCAACCTCGCGCACTTCGCGGAAACTGGCATGCACTACATCGGCTCGGTGCCCGCCAGCGACTGCCCGGACCTGCTTGCCCTGCCGGCATCGAAGAGGACCACCGTGGACAAGGACAGGTTCGGCGGCCTGACTGCCTTCGACACCCGCCGCACCGCCTACGGGGCCGAAAGACGCGCGATCCTCACCCACTCCCCGGAACTGCACGAAGCCCAGGCCGCCGGATTCGCCGGAACTACCCTGGCAAAAGCCGGCAAGAAGCTCGACGAACTCGCCGGGAAACTCGCCCGCGGCAAGACCCGCAGGTCCCGGGACAAGATGGAAGCGGAGATCGCCTCGATCATCTCCGCCGCCTGGGTGCGGCGCGTCGTCCGCTGGGAACTGGCCGGCGGCGAGCCGAGGGACTTCCGCCTGGCCTGGGACATCGACGAGCAGGCCCGTGCCGCCCTCGAAGAGGAGATCTCCGGCAAGCACGTCCTGATCACCAGCCATGACGACTGGCCCGTCCCCGAGGTCGTGGCCGGGTACCGCTCCCAGTCCGAGGCTGAGTTCTCTTTCCGCCAGATGAAGGACCCGCACGTCGTCTCGTTCTCCCCGATGCACCACTGGACCGAGCACAGCATCCGCGTCCACGTCTTCACCTGCGTCCTCGCCCTCCAGATCGCCCACCTCATGCGGCTCCGAGCCCGCCGGGCCGGCCTGGACCTGTCCGTCCGCGACCTCCTGGGCCAGCTCGCGGCCATCGGCGAGACCGTCCTCGTCTACCCCTCCACCGGAGGACGTCCCAAAGCCCGCCGCATGACCACCGAACTCATCAGCGACCAGCCCGCACTCCACGATATTTTCGGCCTCCAGCGCTGGGCGCCAGCCGCGTTAGGGCCGCACGCGAAAACAAGCTCCCGCGGATCACCGACCAGCCGAAACGCCGGGGAGGAGCACGACCACTGGAAACTCCGGCTCGGCCCTGTCCCCAGCCGGGCGCAAAGCGTTTGAGCGTGGTGCCGCGCTCTGGGACCATGGCGGCATGGACGGGCTGGCGGGATTCTTCGAGCGGGGCTGGGTCCGCCTGACGGGTGCGTTCGACCCGTCGGGCATGGCCGAGGCGCTGTGGCGAGAGCTCAGCGCGCACGGCCCGCGGCCGGGCGGCCCCATGACCTGGCGGCAGGCCGGCAGCCAGACACTGGCGGGGAAGTGGCTCACGAAGTTCGGGCAGTCAGGCGTGTTCGCCGGAGTCGGCAGCGACGCTGCCGGCGCTGCCCTGGACGAGTTCCTCGGCGACGGCTGGACTGGGCAGGCCGGCGGCTGGGGACGCCCGCTGGTGACCTTCCCCGCAGACGGTGACTGGGAGATCCCGGCCAGCGGCTGGCATCTCGACTCACCGCCCGCGCCCCGCCTGCCGACTGTCCGGATGTTCGCTTACCTCAGCGAAGTCCCCAGGCAGGGCGGCGGCACGCTGGCCGTCGAGGGTTCCCACCGCCTGGCCGCCGCGTATCCCGGCGCGCACTCGCGCACGGTGCGGGACCAGCTCTCGCGGCAGGACCCGTGGCTCCGCGAGATCTGGCACCCCGCCGACCACGAGGACCGGATCACGGCGCTGATGGACCACGGAGCGGAGATAGGCGGCGTCCGGCTGCGGGTCGCCGAGCTCACCGGCGCGCCCGGTGACGTCGTGCTCTGGCACCCGGCCCTCTTCCACACCGCCGCCCCCAACACCGCGCGCCACCCTCGGTTCATGCTCACCCACACCGCGCTCCGCCGCGCCCGGTGACATCGCTTTCTAGACCGAACTCGTCAGCGACCAGCCCCGTGTCCACGACATCTTCCGGCCTCCAGCGCTGAGCGCCAGCCACGTTAGGTCATACGCGAAAACAAGCTCCCGCAAATCACTGACCAGCCGAAACGCTCAGCGAGGAGCACAATCATTGGAAACTCCGGCTAGCGAGGCACGCGCGGATGTCGTCGGCTTCGGGGGCACCGATCGTGGTGTAGCAGGTGAGGGCTTCCTGCCAGTGGTGCCGGGCCTGAAGCGAATCTCCGTCGGCGAGGTAGGTGCGGGCGAGGCCGCTGTGCGCGCGGGCCTGCTCCAGTGGTGAACCGACCTCGGATGCGAGCCGGAAAGCGGTGGCGTGGTGCGCGCGTGCCTTGCTGATCTCCCCCGTCCGGAAGAGAACGTCACCAAGGCAATTGAGCGCGCCGGATTCACCGGACCGGTTACCGGTCTGTTGATGTATGGCCAGGGCCGCCTGTATGTGGCCGATAGCCTCTTGGTGGCGGCTCTGCCGCAAGCAGACGTCGCTGATCCCGGTGAGTGCCTCGGCCTCGAAGACTCGCATGCCGAATTCACGGCACAGGGCCAGTGCTAGGCGCAGGTGAGCGGCGGCCCCAGCCCCGCCAGCACCGCATCCGCGCTAGCCGCCAGCTCATCCAGCCCGTACTGTTCCACCTGAGGCTTCCCTTCCGCCGATCCCGATTTCGCACTTCAGGACCATACGGAACGGAAGCCTCACCCACACCCCGCTACATCACAGACATGCACCACTACCGCAACACCACAGCAACCGGCACCTCACTCCAGAGGAGCCGCACCCATGTCACGTTCAGCAACGTGCACCTGGCCATGCCCGGCGGCCACGCCCCGATGAGCACCGGCGTCCCGACCGACAACGGTGACTATAACCCGAACAGCATTGGCACCCGTCCGGCCTTCGGGTTCTACCTGCACAACGTGACCGGCATCCATTTCATGAATAGCTCGTTTGAGTTCAGCAAAAACGACGGGCGGCCCGCCATTCTTGCCAACACCGGCGGCAATGTCTCGGTG
>JAFARZ010000102.1 GCA_019245115.1 Streptosporangiaceae bacterium
CACCTGACCCACCCCACCGGTCCGCGCCCACCCCGCCCTACCGGCCCGCGCCCAACTCACCCCACCGGCCCGCGCCCAACTCACCCACCGGTCCACGCCCAACTCGCCCCACCCGGCCGCGCCCAGCTCGCCCCACCCGGCCGCGCCCAACTCGCCCCACCCGGCCGCGCCAGCCTCTCGTCCTGCCCGCACACCCGTCCGGTGCCGAGGCGCCCACTCTGCCAGACCTCCCAGCCCCTTACCCTCTGCCCATATCCGACATTTCATGATTTGCGCCAGCGGTGGAGTGGGCGATCTCCGGCAACCCACCGGACCGCCACCCGACATATCCGGGACGTTTCACCATTGGTCCCTTTTGGGTGGCCCGGTGACTGGGGGCCGAGAGCGCAAATGCGCCTTCTGGATAGGGCATTGGCGCGTCGGGCGGCGCGCGTGGAGGCGAGCGGGGCCGAGCGGAGGCGTTTTGTGGGGCCGGCGGGGCTAGCGGAGGCGTTTGCGAGGCGAGCGGAGGCGTTTTGTGGGGATTTGCCGGGTGCGGGATGGGCGGGACGTGGAGGAAAAGAGCCTCGTGGAAGCTTGGGCGCCGGTTTCCGGCGCCTCTTCTTCCGTGGGGCTCTAACCTTCCATGGGAAGCGGATCCGGGGGCGCGGCTTTGTCACGATATGCCCGGTGCGAGCCGGTGGTGACGCCGCAGCCGGCGACGCCGCGACCGCAGCCGCAGCCGCGACCGCAACCGTAGCCGCAGCCGCGACCGCAGCCGTAGCCGCGACCGCAGCCGGCGACGCCCCGACCGCGACCGTAGCCGCAGCCGCGACCGTAGCCGTAGCCGCAGCCGCCATCGTGCAGTTTGCGTAGAGTCTGGTCTCGTGTCCAACCGTGAGCTGGTGGTCCTCGGTACGGCGAGCCAGGCGCCCACCCGCACCCGCAACCACAACGGCTACTTCCTGCGGTGGGACGACGAAGGGCTGCTGTTCGACCCCGGCGAAGGAACCCAGCGCCAGATGCTGTTCGGCCGGGTCACGGCGAGCCAGATCACCCGTATCTGCGTCACCCACTTCCATGGAGATCACTGCCTGGGCCTGCCCGGCGTGCTCCAGCGGATCTCGCTGGACCGGGTCCCGCATGCGGTGGATGTCTGCTACCCGGCGCAAAGCCGTGAGGTATTCGCCAGGCTGCGGCACGCGGCGCTGTTTCGCGACGTGCTGAACCTGCGCGAGTCGCCGGTCGGCGGTGACGGCGTGATCGTCGAGACGTCGTCGTTCCGGCTGGAGGCCAGGGCGCTGTCGCACAGTGTGCCCACGTTCGGATACCGGCTCGCCGAGCCGGACGGGCGGCGAATGCTCCCGGCCGAACTCGCCGCCCGCGGCATCACCGGCCCGGACATCAGCCGGCTGCAGCGGGAGGGCCGCCTCACCGTCGATGGAAGTACGGTGACGCTGGACCAGGTCAGCGAGCGCAGGCGCGGCCAGCGTTTCGCGTTCATCATGGACACGCGATTGTGCGACGGCGCGTTCGCGCTCGCCGACCAGGCCGACATGCTGGTGTGCGAATCCACCTTCGCCGAAACCGAGGCCGCGTTGGCCAGCGACTACGGTCACCTGACCGCCCGGCAGGCCGGGCAGATCGCGGCCGAATCGGGCGCCCGGCTGCTCGTGCTTACGCACTTCTCGCAGCGCTACGACTCCCAGGGCAGCCAACGCCTCGCTGGCGAAGCCGCGACGGTATTCGGCGGCGACATCGTGCTGGCCAGTGACCTGGACCGTATCCCGGTCCCGCCCCGGACCCTCACCACATCTCGATGATGCGCCCAGCCAGCTCGATCATTACGCGCATGGGCATGCTGTTCCTCGGCGAGGCGGCCTCCGCCGCGAAGCTGGTGTCGATCGGCCTGATCCTGGCCGGGGTGGTCGGCCTCAACCTGTCCGGCGTGACGCCATGATCCGACGGCCCGCCTCGATCGCGAGGCTGAGCACGAGCGCGGCCCCGAGCGCCAGACCCAATCCGGCCCACAGGTTGTTCTCGAAGGCCTTGCCGCCGAGCCGGCCGATGAAGAACGCATAGCAGGCCCAGATGACGGCAGCCGCAGACGTCGCCACAACGTATCGCCGCCGCGAGTACCCGGTGAGCCCGCAGCACAGGGTGACCGCGGTACGCCCGCCCGGGATGAAACGGCAGACGATGATGAGCTGCATCCCGAATCGCTCGAGCGAGCGCTCCGCCCACGCGCGAGCCGCCTTCCCCTTCGCAGTGGTGAAGAAGCGCCGCTCAATCGAGGGCCCGAAGCGCCGGCCGAGCAGGGCCGGGGGGGCGCGTCACGATCGCCACCCGGCAGGACGGCCAGCGCGCCGTGCTGGACGTCACCGACACCGGCGTCGGCATCCCCGCCGACGAACTCGGGACATGGCACCCGGCTCACCCTGAGCATGCCCCGGGCCGGTGGTACCACCGTACGTTCGTGATAAAAGATCTTTATAACAAACGGCGGTGGTTACACCCGCCAGACGGGGTCACTCGTGTCCAGGCCTTCCGCGGCCAGCACGCGGGTCAGCGCCTTGAACGTGGCGGTCCGGGGCAGCTCGGTCGCGACCCGGACAAATCTGGGATGCTGCTTGGGCCCGAGATCGGTTTGCGCGGTCAGGAAGGCGCCCAGCTCCGCGGGCGTCAGGGTTGTTCCGCCGCGGAGCACGATGCACGCCATGATCTGGTCGCCGGCCACCGGATCCGGCACTCCGTACACCGCGGCCTCGGCGATCGCGGGATGGCGGCGCAGCACCCGTTCGATGGGCGCGGTGCCCAGGTTCTCCCCGTCGACTCGCAGCCACTCACTGGTGCGTCCGGCGAACCAGCAGAACCCGCGGCCGTCCGCGTAGCCCAGGTCACCGCTCCAGTACATGCCGTCGCGCATCCTGCTGGCGTCCGCGGCCGAGTCGTCGTAGTAGCCGGCGAACATGCCGGCTCCCGCGGTGTTGACGATCTCGCCGACCGCTTCGTCCGGGTTGAGCAGCCTGCCGTCGGCATCGAACCGGGCGGGCGGGCACGGGCGTCCGGTTTCCGGGTTGAGCACGGCCAGCCCGTCGATCAGCCGGCCCAGCGCGCCCGGCGGGGTACCGGGACCGCGGCTGATCGCCACACCGCCTTCGGTGGAACCGAACCCGTCCACGACCGCGCAGCCGAACCGCTCGGCGAACCCGGCCAGGTCGTCCGGCGCGCCTTCGTTGCCGTAGGCGATGCGCAGCGGATTGTCCTTGTCGTCGTCGCGGGCGGGGGTGGCCAGCACGTAGCTGAGCGGTTTTCCCACGTAGTTGGCGTAGGTGGCGTTGAAGGCCCTTATGTCGTCGATGAACGCCGATGCCGAGAACCTCCGGCGCAGCGCGATCGCCGCGCCCGCGGCCAGGCCGACCGCCCAGCCGGCCAGGATGGCGTTGGAATGGAACATCGGCATGGACACGTAGACCGCGTCGTCTGGCGTGAGCTCGAACCTGTCGGCCAGCATCCGGCCCGGGATGGCGATCTTCCCGTGGGTGCACCTGACCGCCTTCGGCTCGCCGCTCGTGCCGGAGGTGAAAATGAGCATGAGCAGGTCGTCCGGGGTGGCGTCGGCGACGTCGAGTTCCGGGTCGGCTGTGTTGCGTAGCTCGCCCAATGGCAGTACCGGGACTTCCGCCTCGGACAGCAGCTCAGCGTAGTGTGGCTCGGCGAGCACATACTGACAGTCGGTGCGGGCTACGTCCCTGGCCAGCGCGGCGCCTCGGCGCACCGGGTTGAGCGCGACGAGCACCGCCCCTGCGAAGGCACATCCCCCCAGCAGGAACGAGAACTCGGGCACGTTGTCGGCCAGCACGCCGACATGGAACGGCCGGCCCGGCTCGCGCCGGGCCCGGAGCGCCGCCGCGTAGCGCGCGCACTCGCGGACGTGCTCCTGCCAGCTCCATTGCCTGTCCTCGAACAGCAGGCCCAGTCGCGAGCTGCTGCCCTGTGCCAGCAGCAGCTCGGTAACGGTCAGCGGCCCAGCGGGCGTAGTCATCCGGCTCCTCAGCCATGAACTGAAACGTGTTCTATCAACGATAGTTGGGAGTGCCGGTCATCGGTTACTGGTTAACGGTCAGCGGCTGTCGGCTGTTGCGTGTTGGCTGCTGGGTCCAGGTGCCAGCGGATGATCCGGAATCCGTACCGCAGCGCCGCGGCCAGGCGATCGGGGTCCAGCCGTCCGTCGGGTTGTTTCGGGATGCGGACGAACCGGCCGGCCGTGGGGTTGGCGCTCAGCATGATCCCGAGCAGTCGCTCGACCTCCTCCGGGTCGCCGACGATCTCAGGTCTCGCCGTGACATCCCGCCCGCGCAGCCGGATGTGCACCGGCTGGCCGTCGCTGAGGTTATGCTTCCAGTTGCCGCCGCCCGGTATGAGCAGCGCCGCTCCGTCGCGGACGTAGCTGACCGGCTGGCGGTAATGCTTGCCGGTCCTGCGCCCGGTCAGGTGCAGCAGCATGAGGTTCTTGCTCAGCGGCGTGGCGAAGGGCATTCCGAGCACGGTCCGCATGGGAACGTTCACCACCCGGAATGCTCGCTGCTGGACGCGGCGGCCCAGCGGCCGCTTCGTTCGTGTTGTCGTCGTCGGCATCGGTCTCTCCCTTGCTCCCATGGCTGCTTCCGTGCTGTCCGAAATGTTCACAATTGCGGAAGTTCGACCCATGGTGTCAGCCTATCCCAGATCGATAGACACCAAAAGATTAGACCTCAAATTATTTGTCGGCCCGCCTCCGCCCGTGCCCCGCGTGGCATGCAATGCCGTGCCGCGCGGGGGCGCGAGTCCCCGGTTCCGTGCGGTTCCGTGCGGTTCCGTGCGAGTCCGCGGCTCCGCGCTGCGCGCCAGTGTTCGCGGTTCCGTGCGAGTCCCCGGTTCCGTGGGAGTCCCCGTTCGGTGGGACCCCGGTTCCGTGGGAGTCCACGGCTCCGCGCCCCGCGCCGGCGTCCGCCTCCGCCCCGCTCACACCCCCGTGCGCGTGCAACCGGCGTCGCCTGCGTTGTCCCGCCGGTCGCCTGCCCTTCGCCTCTGTATAGCGCGGAAACTTTGTGCTACACGGAAATTTACCCGCCGAATTCGTACGTTAAATTTCCGTGCAGCATAAATATTCCGCCTTAATCCAAATTTCGTTCGAGACGTACCGGACATTCAGAACAATCCGCTCGCGACAGCATGCCGCGACTTCGATCACACGATGTCGGTCGGCT
Organism: Streptosporangiaceae bacterium; assembly: GCA_019245115.1. Taxonomy (GTDB): domain Bacteria; phylum Actinomycetota; class Actinomycetes; order Streptosporangiales; family Streptosporangiaceae; genus JAFARZ01. The sequence continues at coordinate 5,229 of JAFARZ010000102.1, forward strand.
CCATCATGGCGCTGCAGTCGGCGGCGCGCTGGAGGAGCAGTGTCCGCTCGGGGATGTTTCTGGTGAGCGAGGCCGCGCGGCGGAACTCCTCGGTCGCCTCGGCGTAACGGCCGAGCTTGGCCAGCAGATCGCCGCGCACGCTGGGCAGGTGGTGGTAGCCAGCCAGCGCGGGCTCCGCGGCAAGACCATCGGTGATCTGCAGGCCGCGCTCGGGGTCGTCGGCCATCGCCACCGCGACCGCACGGTTCAGCTCTATCACGGGGGACGGTGCCACTGCGATCAGGACTTGGTAGAGCGTCGCTATCTTCGCCCAGTCCGTTTCGGCCGCGGTCCGTGCCCGGGCGTGACAGGCGGCGATTGCCGCCTGCAGCAGGTAGGGACCGGGCGGGCCGCCCAGCCGTTCGGCCCGGAGCAGCGCGGTGAACCCCCGTCTGATCAGCAGTTGGTCCCAGCGGCCGCGGTTCTGCTCGAGCAGCGGTACCGGCGTACCGCTACGCCTGAGCCGGGCCGGGATGCGCGACGCCTGGATCTCCATTAGCGCGACCAGGCCATGCACTTCGGGTTCGGCCGGCATCAACTCGGCCAGCATCCGGCCGAGGCGGAGCGCTTCGGAGCACAGCGCGGGCCGCATCCAGTCGTCGCCGGTCGTCGCCGAGTAGCCCTCGTTGAACACCAGGTAGAGCACCTCGAGCACCGAGGCCAGCCGGGCGGGGCGCTCGGTCGGCGGCGGCACCTCGAACGGTACCTCCTTGCTGGCCAGCGTCCCTTTGGCCCGGACGATCCGCTTGGCGATCGTCGGCTCCGCGGCCAGGAACCCGCGCGCGATCTCCTCAGTGGTCAGGCCGCCGAGCAGGCGGAGGGTGAGGGCGATGCGGGACTCGGTGGACAGCACCGGATGGCAGGAGATGAACATCAGGCGCAGTAGGTCGTCGTCTATTTTCTCGTCGTCGAGGACGGCATCGAGCTCCGCCGCGGGATCTTGCTGGGTCGCCTCCAGCTCGCGCCCGAGCAGGTTCAGCTTGTCGCCGAGCCGTTCGTTCCGGCGGATGCGGTCGATGGCACGGTGCTTCGCGGTGAGCATCAGCCAGGCGCCGGGATTGGCCGGGATTCCCCTCGCCGGCCACTGTTCCAGCGCGACGACAAGAGCATCCTGCGCCAGTTCCTCAGCCAGGCCGACGTCCCGGAGCAGCCCGGCGAGCCCGGCGATGATCCGGGCCGATTCGAGTCGCCACACTGCCTCGATCGCGCGATGCGCCGCCGCGGTGTCGGTGGGCATTTAAGAGGTCACACCTCTAGCCCTCGGGACCGAACACCTGGCGGATGTCTCCCTCGCCGTCCCCGACCATCTTCCAGAACCGTCTGGCCAGCTCCAGCGCCTCGTCCTTGGACCGGACCTCGAGCAGCGCGAAGCTGACGATCACCTCTTTGGACTCGGCGAACGGCCCGTCGGTCAGCGTGATGTTCCCGGCGGAGGCGACCACGTGCGTGCCGCGATCCAGGCCGCCCGTCGCCAGCAGGACCCCGGCCCTGGTCAGCTCCTCGACGAAGCGATCCATCTCGGCGTAAAGCTGCTCGTCCGGCGGGCTGCCGCCGCCGTTGACCGTCATCAGGTACCGCATCGCTAGATCTCCGAAAATTTCCGCCGTCGTGTCCATTCAGCCTGCCCTCGTTCGAAGCGTCAGCAGGAGGCCGGATCGGAAGCCGGCCGCCACGTTCTCAAGAGGAGACAGTCATGAGGAAGATCGTAGCGGGCCTGTTTATCTCGCTGGATGGCGTCATCGAAGACCCGAACGAATGGACCGGACCGTGGTTCAACCCCGAGATCGGCCAAGCCGTCGGCGCGATGATCGCGGAGCAGGACGCGATGCTGCTCGGCCGCGTCACCTACGCGGATTTCGCGGCGTACTGGCCGCGGCAGACCGGCGGGATGGCCGACACCATGAACGGCACGACCAAGTACGTCGTGTCCGGAACGCTGGAGTCGGCGGACTGGCAGAACACAACCTTGATCCCCGCGGCTAATGCCGCCGCCGAGATCGCCGCGCTCAAGCGGCAGCCGGGCAAGAACATCGGCATGACCGGCAGCGCGACCCTGGCCAGCTGGCTGCTGCGGGAGGGCCTGCTGGACGAATTGCACCTGCTGGTCTTCCCCGTCGTGCTCGGTTCGGGCAAGCGCCTGTTCGCCGAGTCATCCGGGTCACCCGAGCCCGCCATGCCCGCCGAGCCCGCCGCGTCGCGCGACGAGCTGTCGCTGAAGCTGATCAACTCAGCGGCGTTCGAGACCGGGGTCGTCGAGCTCACGTACGCTAAGGCTTGACGATGCGATGCGTTTCCGTCCGGCAGGGGGTCGAACCCCTGCCGGACGGGGCTAGGCGCTCCCGGCGAAATTGTCACCGTGGTCACGGCAGCAAACGTTTGCACTGTGGCCACGACACCCAAAATATAGAACCATGGCATCAGAGCTTCGGCCTGTATCTATCGTTGCGTTAGATGGAAACTAGAAATATCAGTCGCGTCAGACCCTGAAATCAACGCACGGACAATGTGGGCTGTGGTGTGCTGTGATTTCTGAAATTTTCATGCTCGCCGAATACGGAAACTTTTGAACGTTTCATTTCGTGAGTGTAACATTTATGTGTATTTACATTACGCATTCGAACCCGGGAATATTTTGCCATCCATGACTTGCCCGTCTGTGCAGTTACCTATATCGTATTAATTCAGAAGTCAGTGGCGGCCGGGACCAGCTTTAATGTTGCTCGGCAGCTAGGCATACCCCTTCCTTAGCCGCTTGTTCCCCGGGCGACTTTTAAATGCAGTACTCGGCTTCGCATGCCCGATGCATGCAGAAGTTTAATGCCGTCGTCTGCCTGAAGGAGGTAGCCGCACATGTCAACTCGCGACCGGCGAAAATCAGATGACGAGGTTCAGGCCCACGAGGAGGTGCGCCAGATACTGGTTCCTGCCCCTCGTGGTCATCCACCGGACGAGATGTTCCCAGCAGGCGCGACCGACCAGACGCAATATCAGATCAGTGCCAATGGCACGGGTCGACCGGCTGCGGGGCAGCCCGCCACGTCGGCAAATGAGGCGACAGCCGTGGGCACGGCCGCCGCAGTGCGATGGACAACGTCCAATCAGGCGTCGTTCCAAATAGAACTGCCTCAATCCAGACCGCGTCGGTCCAGACCGCCGAGCGAGGCGATATCCTCCGAAAAGCTACGAGGGTATGCGGACGAAGCCGAGCGGCGAATCGTCGAACTCGCGGCCCGGTGGTTCGAGCCGGCTGCCCGAATCGCGATCTTCGTCATCTACTTCTGGTTCGGCTTTCTCAAGGCTATAGGCCTCAGCCCCGCCACCCCGCTCGCATCCGCGCTGACTGCCCACACCATCGGAATGCAGTACTTCAACGTATCCTTCAAGGCCCTCGCCTTCTATGAGTGCGGCGTCGCGGTGCTTTTCCTCATCCCGGCATTGACATGGCTGTCGGTCGTCTTGCTGGTGATTCACATGGGAATAGTCACGTCGCCGCTTGTCATAGTTGCGAATGTGGCGTGGACCCACCCGTTGGTTCCCACGCTGGAAGGGCAGTACATCATCAAGGATCTGGCGATCATCGCGCTGGCCATCGGGATCCTGGCGCACCGGTACAGATATCGTCAGCAGGTCGCTCCCCAGCCCGCGCGCTTAGCGCCCGCCGCTGGTAACCGCGACTCAGCCGTCGACCGCCGCCGCCCAACGGCACCACGTCCGCGAGGCGGCGGCGGTGACGGGGCCGGTCGCGGCGGCCGGACGGCAAGAGCGGCGGGACGGCAAGAGCGGCGTGACCTCTAGCCGATTCCGGCCAGGGAGCGAGCCTCGCCGCGATCGCGGCAGGCGTGCACGCCGACGATGAGCCCATCCCGGAGCGTTACGACATCGTAGGTTCGGTCCTCGCCCTCCCGATGCCGGTACTCATCGACGCCCGGCGTTCGCATCACCAGCAGCACCTTGTTGCCAAATGCGATGACGTGCTCCAGTTCCGCGTGGAGCCCCCACTCCGCCTGCCTGCTCAGCGCTTTCGCTAGCTCTTCCCGGCTGCGGTGGGTCAGCGGCCGGGGATCGGCCGAGCTTGGATCGACGTGGGTCCATTCCAGGTCCGGAGCAACGAACTCCATCATCCGCTCTACATCGCCCCGGTCATAAGCGAGGAATGCTTCGCGTACTATCCACTCGTTCTGGTTGCACATCGCCGATCCCCCTCTTAACGGTCCTGTCGATAGAAACCCTTCGACAGCGTACGCCTCATCAGGCTGTCGGTGGGCTGGCCGACTTTCATGACCCACGCCCCTTGTCTCGGCCACCCGGATCCCGGTCACACGGGCAGGTCCGCACGCCATCACGGGGAGCGCTTCCAGAACGCGTGACTGGCTGGGGTGGGCGGCCCGTCCGGAGCGTTTCCGGACGCGGTGAAGTCCGTCAGCACGCGGATCGTCTCTTCCCAGAGTGAACCGAGGGCGGCGCCACGCGGCGACTGGGGCTTGTCGCATTCCCGCAGTTTGCCGGCCAGCTCGGTAAGGGCGGTTACCTGGCCGGCGGCGAGCGGGTTCGGGGCCGGACCCTCGGCCAGCCAGGTGAGCAGTGCTTCGATCCGGGTGGCGAGATCGGCGAGGAGCCGGGCGCGTTCGCTGTCCGGCGCGTGCTCCGCCGCCCGCAGGGCGGCACCTTCGTCGGCTAGCTGCCGCCGGACCTGCGCCAGGCGGCTGGCGTCGCCTGGCAACTGGTTCAACTGGCCGGCCCGCGGTGACATGGTCGGTATCTGCGGCGTCGCTGGCATCCCCATCATCGGCGCCGCGCGCTTCGCCTGCTTGGACGCCGCGTGAGCACGTCGGCCTCGCGGGGCGATTGGCGGAGTACCGGCGTTCAGCGGCATCGCTGGCGCGGCGGCCGCCGCGGGCGCCGGCCGGACATAGGTCTCGGCGTCGACGTCGAATGGCCCGCCGAGCGCGGCCGGCTCCCATCCAGAGGGCAGCTCGACCGGCTGTGTGACCCGATGCGGAGCCTTCCCGTCCGTGACGACGCGGGAGTCGACGGCAACGAACGCGGTGAACCGGCACAGCACGCCGTAGCGCAGCGAGACGTCGGTGATCTGGTGTTCCAGGCTTGCCATTTCGGCGGTGTTGTAGCCAGTCAGGCAGGCATACCGGTCCTCGAGATCGCGGACGTGGGCGCGGGCCCAGATCGCGGTGCTGGCCGGGGTGCCGCCGACGGCCGCGGTGATCTTGCTGTCAAATGGCGTGCCGTCGGTCGCGGCGCCGCGAACCGTGATCGTTCCCGCCGGGCTGCCGCGCCAGCGTCCCGCCACCGTGACCGGCACGCCCGGGAACAGGTCGGGCAGGAGGCTTGGCGCCACTGTGCCGGGCACGATCTCCAGACCGTCCGCGGCCAGGGTCAGCGCGGTCACCAGCGGTGCGCCGATCCGGCGGTGGATGCTGGCCGCGGCCTCATCGAGACGGTCCTCGGACTCGACCAGCTCACAACGCCCGCGTCCGGCGCTCGCCAGCCTGCTGAGGAATTCGGCGTTGACCGCGCGGTCGATGCCAATGACATGAACCCGGACCCCGGACAGCGCCGCGCCGATCCGATTCAGGATCTGGTCCTCGTTGCCTACCTGGCCGTCCGTGACCAGGATCAGCACCCGGTCGCGGTCGCCCGCCGCTGGGGCGGTCGGTCCGTGCGCTCCCTGGGCGTCGGCCGCGCCGGTCAGCAGCCGTATCGCGTGCTCGAGCGGCGTGAGCATCTCGGTGCCGCCGCGGGCGTCGGTCCGGGCCAGATGCTCGATGGCGCGGAACCGGTTGCGGTCGGTCGCCTCCGCGAGCCCGTCCCTCGGAAGGGTCGGCGGTTGCTCGATGCTGTAGTCGAAGCAGAGCACCGCGAACCGGTCGGTGCCGGTCAGCGTGTCGACGATCCGGGCAGCGGCGCGGCGCGCCGCCACCATCTTCCATCCGCTCATGCTGCCGGACCGATCAAGCACCAGCACCACGTCGCGGGGCCGTGGCCGTCCGGAGCCGTCCGGTGGCACGAGGGTGACGGTGAATGTGCCCTGCGTCGGCTCGTCTTGCCCGTCCGGAGTGAGCACCAGCGACGTCGTTATCTGCTGGCGATCGGCGACCGTCAGCCGCAGGATGAAGTCACGGTCCAGGCGCTCGCCCGGCCGCAGCCGGATCAGGGTGTGGCCGTTCGCGGCGGTCTCCTCCAGGGTGGCGTGCAAGCTGCACGCGATGCCGGTCAGCGGCAACCCGGCCGGATCGACGTCGGCGCTCATCGTGAGCCGGACCGGGTTCGGGAATCCCGGCAGCAGCACCGGAGGGGTGATCCGGGACGCGTCGGGAACGGCATCGGTGTCCGAGGCCGCGCCGCCGCCAGCGGGGGGACCGCCGATCGGGCGGCCCGGGATGTAGCGTGGGGCGACCACCAGCGGGAACCGGTACGTCACCTCGCCGTCTTCATACGGCAGCGGCTGCGCCAGCGTGAGCCGGACGGTTACCCGCTCGCCTGGGATGATGTTGCCCACCCGCATCGTGAACACGTCCGGCCGGTCCTCTTCGGCGATCGCCGCCCGGTGCCCCTCCGCGATGGCCTGGTCATACTCCTGGCGGGCCTGGGAGCGTTCCTTCAGTGCCGCCTCGACGACGTGTCCGGCGCACTCCATCCGCAACGCGGTGACCGCGGCCCGGTCCGGCAGCGGGAAGATATAGGCCGCCTCCAGCGCGACGTCGAACGGGTTCCGGAACTCCTGCGTCACCTCCACGCTGGCGGACGTGCCCGTGATGGCGGCGCGGACGTCGACGGCGTCCAGCGGCAGGTTGCCCCGGCTGGTCGCCAACGCACCCAGGCCTGCTTCCGGCTCGGCGGGGTACTCGGTGTCCAGCGGCGCGATGTCAGTGGGCATGTCCGGCTCCTCCCGGTGGATGGTTCGGGGCACGGACACGAAGGCCCCGGTTGGCAAGTTCTCGCAGCAGCGGTCGCGCGGCGTCCACGATCTCGGTCACATCGTCTGGTCCGGGCTCGCGCTCCGCCCCCTCCAGCAGGAGGATCACCCCGGGCGCGAGCCGTACCCCCCGCACCAGCCCGTCGAGGGTGCCGTGCTCTGACTGGTCGGCCGGTTCCGCGGCCGGCTTGGGCGGCTCGTGCCGTTCCTGGGTGCCCTCCGGCTGACTGGTCTGTCGTGGCGGGTGCGTCCAGAAGCGGGCCGGGACCGCCGCCCAGGCGACATCGGGCGCGGGCTCGATGTCCGGTACGCGGGCGACCGCCGCCAGTACCTCGTCGGTCGCACCCGTCAGCTCTTCCTGGATCTCGGCCAGCGATCGGCCCTCGGCCTGACGGCGCTTGACCGCCACGAGCTGAAGCAGGTGCCGCGCTCCGTACTGGGCGATCCGGCCCCGTCGGCTCAGCGGGGGATCGACCAGACCCACCGTGACGTACCAGCGAATCAGGCGCTCGTTCGGCACGTCACGGATCCGGCCGTTCGCCCGCGCCGCCGTGCTGTCCGGCCTCGTACCGGCAGCCGGGCCGCTAGGGGTCTCCGGCCCGGACGCCACAGGGCCAGCCAGCACCTCAGCGGCGTGCTCGGCCAGTTCCAGGATCGTCCATGTTCCGTCCACGCTGCCATCTTGACACTGTCACTATTGCAGTGTCAAGATGTCAGCGAATAAGAACCGGATCGGGTGGTCCAGGTACCGTCCGATCCGGTCGATTGAGGTCGGGTTACGACAGTGTGATTACGACAGTGTCAGGTGCAGGCAGCGCCGTTCACGCTGAAACTGGTGGGAGCGGCGTCGCTGGCCGTCCAGGTTCCCTGGAAGCCAATCGATGTGGAGCCGCTCGCCGGGATCGAGCCGTTGTAGCTCGCGTTGGTGATTGTCACGTTCTCGCCGCTCTGCGTGGCGGTGCCGTTCCACGAGCTGGTGATGTGCTGGTCGCCGGGGAAGGTGAAAGCCAGCGTCCAGCTGGACAGGGCCGTGGAGCTGGTGTTGCCGATAGTGACGCTCGCGGTGAATCCCCCAGCCCACTGGCTGGTCGTCTGGTACGTCACATGGCAGGTACCGGGAGGTGGTGGTGGCGGAGATGTGGAGGTACCGACCGTCCAGGTGAACGTCGTGGACCCGGATGCACCAGTGCTGTCAGTGACGGTGACCGTTACCGAGGACGTGCTGGAACCGCTGGGGGTGCCGCTGATCAGGCCAGTGGAGGAATTGATGGACAGGCCAGCCGGCAGGCCGGCGGCGGAGTAGCTCAGGGTCTGGCCCGCCGCGGAGTCGGTCGCGTGGATCTGTACCGAGGTGGCGGTCCCCGGCGTCGATGTCTGGTTGCCGGGGTTGGTAACCGTCACGGTGTTGCGCTGCGTTTGGTTGTCGAGGCCGAAGAAGTGGATCGCGTCGGCTTCCATCCCCGTCCCCTCTATCGGGAGCACATGGTCGGCGCCCGCGATGCTGAACCCCTCGACCACCGGGTTGCTCGAACTGCCGTACTGGGTTTCCGTCCACCCCGATGTGGGCGTCAGGGTAGCGACCGGCGTCGCGCTCACCCCTAGCACGTTCGTCCACTGGAGAATCTCCTGGCCGAAGTTGTTGTAGTTGAGGGTCCCGTCGGCGGTGCCGTGCCACAGCTGCACCCGCGGTCGCGGGCCGCTGTAGCCGGGGTCGGCGTTGCGGGCCAGGTCGCCCCACTGCTGCGCGGTCATCGATACCTGGCCGTCGGCGCAGGCCGAGTTCCACCCGTCGACGGTGCCGGTGAAGAAGCAGTGGTACGGCACGCCCATGAACGCCGCGCCGGCCTTGAACACGTCCGGGTAGTCGGCGAGCAGGACGTCGGTCATCATCGCGCCGGACGACGCGCCAGTCACGTATACCTGGTTCGCATTGCCGCCGAAATGCTGCTCGGCGTAGGTGACCATCGACATGATCCCTACCGGGTCACTGCCACCGTTCCTGGTCAGTGCCTGGCTGGAGGAGACGTCCCAGCACTGGCCACTCCTGTTCGCATCCGGATAGATGACGATGAAGCCAAACTGGTCGGCCAGCGAGGCGAACGCCGTGCCTGAGAAGAAGCCGGGCCCGGTGCCGGTGCACTCATGCAGCGCCACCAGGATGGGCGGGTTGGACCGGACGTTGTTCGGCACGTAGATGTACATCTTGTTGTTGGACGGGTTGTTCCCGAAGTTAGTAACCTGCACCAGCGAGGCTGCCTTTGCCTGCGGTGCCATCTGGAAGAACGCGACCGGTGTCAGCGCTGCCACGCCGACGGCAAGCATGGCCCCCAGCCATCTCTTCATGCCCTCTCCTCCTGTCGAAATATTTCGACATACTTTCTAAACAATCACACCCTGAAGAGCGTGCCTATGGCCAGACCTAGTACACAAGTTGACGGAAGGTTTTCTCGTATTGCCGACGGCGGTGGCATGATGATCAGCACGAATGAAGCATTCATCGATAGAGCGCACGTCGCGAGAGGGTCGAGGTGCGCCGATGCTGAACCAGTAAGTTTCACGCAGAATAGGCAACGATCGCGGCCGCCAAGCCAAGTTTTCGGAAAGTTTCGACCTTCGGCCTTCGACCCTCGGCCTTCGACCGCCACTCCGGTCACCGCTCGGCCCCGTAATCCTCCCGGTGAGGCCGAGGAATTCCCGCGCAGTCTCACCGGCGCGACGAACTCGCCCGCCGGTGTCCTGTCCCACCATGCGCCGGTCTCTCGAAGCTCCCGCCAGCTGGTGAATCTGTAGCGGTACCGGATGACCCGGATGAAAACCGGCGGCGCGTCACGGAACGGACTGCCCCGGCCCGGGCCCCCGCCCGGGCGCGAGCCCCGGCCCCGAAGCAGCAGTCGCAAGACATCCGGGTCTCCGGTCAGCAGACGATAAAGCAGCGGCACAAGCCAGGGCTCCGAATAGGCGGGCGACAGCGCGGCGAACCACATCAGCCAGTCCAGCCGCAAGTGATACGGCGCGACCTGCGGCGGCCGTCGCCGCGGATTTCCAGGCTTGCCCTTGAACTCGTACTCCAGCCACCGTGTGTCCGGCGTGAGCTCCGTATCCGAGGTCCCCTCGATCACCAGCTCGTACCGGCGCCGGGTGATGCTGCCGAACGCGCCATAGGTATTGACCAGGTGGAATGGGTCGAAGCTGGCGTTCATAAGCTGCCGCCTCGATACGAGGTTCAACGCCGGACGGTAACTGAGCACGGCGACCGCGACGGTCAACCCGATCACCATGACCTCGTACCACAGCGGCCCTGGCACCGTCCGGCGCCCTCCGGTGAACAACGAAGGCAACCCCACCACCCGTCCGGCCGCCGACGTATCCACCACCGAAACAGCGATGACGATCGTCAGCCAGTTGAGCCATGCGAAGTTGCCGGACGCCACCAGCCACAACTGCGTCACGATCATGATCAGGGCGGCCAGGCTGGCCGCGGGTTGCGGCGCGAACAGCACCAGCGGCGCGACGAGCTGAGCGACGTGATTGCCGAGCACCTCAAGACGATGCACAGAATCCGGCAGATGGTGGAAGAACCAGCTCAGCGGCCCCGGCATGGGCTGTGTCTCGTGGTGGTATCGCAAACACGTGAGATCCCGCCAGCACCGGTCGCCCCGCAGCTTGATCAGGCCCGCGCCGAACTCCAGCCGCAGCAGCAGCCAGCGCAGCAGCCACAGCACCAGGACCGGCGGCGCAGTGGATGCGTTCCCCAGGAAAACCGCCAGGAATCCCGTTTCGAGCAGCAGCGATTCCCACCCGAACCGGTACCAGACCTGCCCGACGTTCACTATCGACTGGTACAGCGCCCACACCACAAGCCACGCCAGCATGCACGCCCACAGCGGTACCGCGTCGCCGAGCCCGCCTACCAGCAGCGCCGCCAGAACCGCCCCCGACCACGCGACGAAAGCAAAAAACCGGTCCGAATAGTAAAAGTGGAACAGGCTCGGCGCCCGCCAGAACCCCATCCTTCCCGCAAACCGCGGGATCGGCAGCAGCCCATGCTCGCCGAGCAGCCCGCGGAACTGCAGCGCGGCCGCGACAAACGCGACCGCATACACACACGCTAGGCCTCGCTCGAACGCCAGCCGGGCGAACCAGTAGTCCGGCGCCGCGAACCAGCTCATGGCGAAAGCGCGAACGAACGCCGCAGCGCTGCACGGGCGGCGTGATACCCGCACATACCATGCACCCCTGGCCCCGGGGGAGTGGCCGAAGAGCACAGGTAGAGACCCGGATTGGGCGTCAGATAAGGAATCGGAACCGGAACCGGAACCGGTCGCAGCAGAAGCCGCATCTGGTCGCAGCGCCCGCCCGCGATGTCGCCGCCCACGTTGTTCGGGTTGCGCACGGCCAGGTCGGCCGGTCCTGTGACGGTACGGAACAGGATGAGGTCGCGGAATCCCGGAGCGAACCGCTCGATCTGTCCCTCGATCGCATCAGTCAAATTCCCTCGCCAGCCGTTCGGCACCTGGGCGTAGGCCCAGAACACATGCGATCCCGTTCCCGGCGGCACCCGCGACGGGTCGACCAGGCTCGGCTGCGCCGTGATGACGAACGGCGGATCGGGCGCGAGACCGCGCTGCGCCGACCGCAAGGCCGCGCCGATCTCCGCCATCGAAGGCCCGAGGTGCACCGTCCCGGCCCGCCGGGCCGCGGCTGCGGTCCACGGCACCGGCCCCGACAGTGCGTAGTCGATCTTGAAAACGGCCGGCCCGTGCTGGTAACGATGCAGCAGGTTGGCATACCTCTGCGGCAGCCGCGCCCCCGCGATCGCCGCGGCATTCTCGGGAGTGGTATCGAACAGGTAAGCCCGCGCGGCCGGCAGTTCGTCGAGGCTGCCCACGTGATGGCCGGTCTCTATCTCGCCGCCCAGCGAGACCAGCAGCGCGGCCAGGGCGTCGGATATCGCCTGTGTCCCGCCTCTTGGAACTGGCCAGCCCACTTCGTGGGCAGCAAGTGCGAACATCAACGCGATGCCGCTGGTTAGCGGGGAGGTCAGCGGCGCCGTCACGTGGCCGGCCAGGCCGCCCAGCAGCCCCCGGGCCCGCGAACCGGAGAAGAACCTGGCCAGGACTGCGACCGGGAGCGCGGCGAACAGGCCGAAGCGCCCGTATGTCAACGGCCTGCGCGGCCATCCGTCCAGCGGAGCGCGCAGGACGTCGGCGGCCAGTTCGTCCCACCGCCCCTGGAACGGCCCGAGCAGCCGCAGGTAGGTGCGGCCGTCACCGCCCAGTGCGTCGGCGGTTTCGGTCATCGATCGGGCCAGGATCGCGGCGGATCCATCCGGAAACGGATGCGCCAGCGGCAACTCAGGATGAATCCAGGAAAGCCCGTGTCTTTCAAGCCCCAAAGCGTTCAGCACCGGAGATCCGGCCCCCAGCGGGTGGACGGCCGAGCAAGGATCGTGCCGGAACCCTGGCAGAGTCAGCTCTTCGGTCCGGGCGCTCCCGCCGACCGTCGTCGCCCCCTCGTACACCCGCACGTGGAGCCCGGCCCGCGCCAGCGTGACCGCCGCGGTCAGCCCGTTCGGCCCGGCGCCCACCACGATCGCGTCAACGCCCGGCGTGGTGACCATGGACCCTGCGATACCCAACCCACGCCCCCCCAACCCCTCCCCCCGTCCCACCCAACCCTCCGCCCGTCCCGACGCGCGGCACCCAACCCTCCGCCCGCCCGCCCGCGGCACCCAATCCTCCGCCGGCCCGCCCCGCGGCACCCCAAACCCTGCCTGCGGCACCCCAATCCCCGCGCTCGACGCCCCAAACCCCTGCCCGCCCGACGCGCGACACCCGACATTTCACGACTTGCATCTTTTGTCCGGCCGCCGTCCTCCCATGACGTGGAAGATTGGGGTTCCCGCGGAAGAAAGGGCGCCGGGAAACGGCGCCCTTTCTTCCCACGGGCCCCTTTCTTCCTCGAGGTGAGCGTCTAGCTGGTCAGGGTTGTGGTTTGCAGCCCCGGGTCGGCGGCGATCTGGGCTTCGGTAAAGCGCTCGGTGATCATCTGGCCACGTGCGAACAGGGCGGTCTGATCCGAGTAATGCGGCGAATCCGGGTTGGCGGACTCGGAATACGTGATGATGGTCCGGGTCCGCGGCCCGGAAGGCGTCATCTCGGTCGCCATGATGAACGTCGAGCCGTTGCTGGCGTCAGGGCTGGCGGCGCTGCCCGATGCCGCGGCCCCTTTGCCCTTACCGCCGCCGCCGCTGGCAGGCAGCGCATTGCCTTCGACGCGGTCGAAGCAGCCTTCGCCTTCGGTGCAGCCGGGCAGCGATATCCCGGCATAGTGCTGGATCGCACCCAGCGGGATGTCCAGCGGAACGTTATCGGCCTGGAAGGTCTCCACAGCATCGGCCAGCGCCGCCTGAACGGCCGGGCTCTCGGTGTTCAGATCACGCGGCGTGGTGAGCGGCTGTGCCGGGTCGAACGGCACCCGCCACCAGTCTGGCGTGTAGTTCAGCTGGCCGTAGGCCTCCTGCCACAGCACCTCGCCGCGGCTGTTCACGTCGGCACGGCCGTTCCACGCGGCGAGCACCGAGCATGCGGCGCTCACGTTGATCTGGTGGCCATCGGACGCGGTCAGCACCGGGTGGGCACGGCACATCGCCACCACGGCGGTGCGCGCGAGGTCGGCGCTGTAGTTGCGCTGGCCGAACATCGTTTCCTGCAAGCTGTTCAGGGTGAAGCCGGCCGGGCCGTACCCGTCGGTGCCGGCCACCCGCTCGCTGATCATGTTCAGGCTGAGCCGCGGCCGCAGCTCCAGCTGCGCCCGGCTGTCGTAGACGGGCGCGTACCCGGTCAGCGGAGCCGCCGGGTTGGCCAGCATGGGACTGTTGTTGGAGTTGGCCACGTAGTCCGTTCGAACCAGGTGCGGGTAATTGGACGGCCCGAAGATCCCGGGTTCGATCGCGTCCGGATCGCTGCCCCACCCGCAGGACGAAGTCGAGCCGTCCAGGATCGGGATGCTGTTGTCCCCGCCTATGTGGCCGACCTCGCACCGCTGTTCCTCGGCGTCGGTGACGTGCGGAGCCACCGAGGCGTCGGCGAAGTACACGGTGCCGCCGGTGTCTGCGGCGAGCGTGTAGGTCCACGGCAGGCCCTGGTAAGTGTCCTGCGTCGCACGAAGCTGGGCGACGCTCTGCGAGCGGCCCATGGCGAGCAGTTCGTCCACCGACCGCACGTTGTCCGCTCCCGCGTCGCGGATGGCGAGCGCGGTCGATGTCGTCCAGCCGCTGCCCAGCACCGGTCCGTACACCGAGCTGTACAGGGTGCGGGTGACCGTGGACAGCTGGCCGGATGCGTCACGCACCGAAACAGTGACGTTCTGCTTGCTCATCGCCTGGACATGACCGTCAACCACATAGCTGGTGGGGTCACCGGAGGCCAGGTGCAGCTGGTAGAGGGTGAACCGCGTCGCGTGCGAGGCGGTGAGGGTCCAGGCCACGCCGGAGGTGTGGCCGAATTCGAGCATGGGTGTGCCGTACAGGCTCGCGCCCGACACGTTCAGCACCCCGGGAATGGTGAACTGCACCTGGTACAGGCGAGCGTTTCCCGTCCAGGGCACATGCGGGTTGGCCAGGACCATGCCGTCGTGGTTCACCGTGGCGTCGCGGCCCAGCGCCCAGCCGTTGCTGGACGGGCCGGTCGTCCCTAGCGTCACCGGCAACGCCGCCGCTGACTGCGCCGCCGTAGACCCCGATCCTGCGGTCGGCGGGCTGGCCGTGGCGATGAACTGCTTGTACATGGCGACCCCGGTCAAGGTGTCGAGGTCGTAGACGTTAGTCCATACATCCTCAGCGGTAATGGGAGTGACCCAGGACTTGCCGCGGCAGGTCGGGTCGGGCAAATTGGCCACCCCCGTGTCGTGCAGGTACCGGTTGTAGCCCGCGACGTAGCCGTCAACTAGCCGACGGGCCTGGGCGGTCGGGCCGAGCGGAGCCGGCCGCGCCAGCAACCGCTTGATGGTGCCGGAGTCCCGCAGGCTCTGGTAGTAAACGTCGCTGTCCAGGTTGTCGGTCGACGCCCCTAGAGTGTCTCCGGAGTCTCCAGTCGGACCGAAAAAGGACGACCGCTGCCCGCGCAACGTGACCACCCGGTTGGCAATGGTGCACAAGTTGTCCTGCGCGAAGGCATATCCGTAGCCGTACCCCAGACCGCCGTAGTCGTGGGCCAGGATGTGTGGTACTCCGTACTCCGTGCGGCGGATTTCGGCGGAATATTCAGCGGTGCCGGCGGTGCGGGACGCCAGGCCGGTCGCCAACGGCGCCCCGGAAGCAGACGGCGCCGAGGCCATCCCAGCGACCAGGCACACCCCCGCTACACCGGCAACGCCAATTGAAGCTTGTCGCCGGAAGCCACGGCCTGCCCGGCGTGCGAGCACAGCAAACAGACTCGTCATTCAGATTCCTCCCGTTGGTCCCCGCGCTGCTATACTAAATATAATACTTAGTATCCTCCCGCAAGCAAGCGATTGCTAATCCTTGCCTGTACTGAGGCACCTGTGGGTGGGCGGCGACCGGAGTCAGGTCGAAGCTCGCGGTGACCGGTCCGGGTCAGGTTCGTATCGTTCTGGCTGACTGGAACGGCCGACGGGACCAGACCGGCGGCCGGCGCCGGTCCCGAATGGCGAACTGCCGGTCGCCGTGAACACGATCACGCTGCCGAGGGCGAATACATCGGTGGCGGGCCGTATCCCAGGAACACCTGGCCCATCCCGCCAGACCCAGCCTGTCCCCGAGCCGGATGGTCCCCACCTCGCGAGGATCTCCCGCCGCCAGCGGTTCCATGTGGCGAAATGTATCTCAGGTCGAGGAACGTTCTTGGGCAGTAACCACCGCCGTTCGTGAAATTGGGATTTTTGATCTTTTCTATGGCTCATTTCCGACAAAGATGGCAATATCCGAACATGAGCCTACTGTCCAGTAACCGGACGCGAATGAGCGCCGTCCTGGCCGCCGCGTGTATAGCGGGGCTGAACGCCGTCGTAATCACGGCGCCGTCGGCTTCGGCCGCGGTATCGCCGGTCGCGCCGATCGGGCACGCGGGGCGGTGGATCACCGACAGGACCGGCCGGGTACTGCTCGTGACCGGCGTGAACATGGTCAACAAGCTGGCGCCTTACACGCCAGCGGCCGACGGGTTCAATGACGCGGACGGCGCCTTCCTGGCCGCCAGCGGATTCGACGCGGTCCGCGTCGGCGTGCTGTGGGAAGCGCTCGAGCCGCAGCCCGGAGTGTTCAACGACAGTTACCTGGCCAGCATTCTGTCCACCGTGCAGATGCTCGGTTCGCACGGAGTGTTCTCACTGCTCGACTTCCACCAGGACATGTACAACGAGGCATTCCAGGGGGAGGGCGCGCCGGCCTGGGCCATCGACGACAACGGCCTGCCCGCCATTCCGCAGCTCGGCTTCCCGGCCAACTATTTCCTGCAGCCCGCGCTGCAGACCGCCTACAACAACTTCTGGGCCAACGCCGAAGTGGACGGCCAAGGCCTGCAGGACTGGTACGCCGGAGCGTGGGAACACGTCGCCGCGTACTTCGACGGTAATCCGTACGTGCTCGGGTACGACCTCTACAATGAGCCGTTCCCCGGCACGAGCATCTTTACCTGCCTGACCCCGGCGGTGGGCTGCCCGTCCCAGGACGCCATGCTCACCGCGTTCTACAAGAAGATCACCACTGCGGTCCGCACGGTCAACGCGACGACGATGCTGTTCGGCGAACCGTGGATCACCTTTGACTTCGGCTATCCATCGGCGCTCGGCTCTACGGGCGACGCCGAGGCCGGTGTCTCGTTCCACGATTATTGCCCGTTCACCAGTATCTCCACCTCGCTGAACTTCGCGTGCCCGCCGTTCAACAACGCGACGTTCAGCAATGCTGACGCGATCAGCAGCCGGACCGGCGACGCCCTGCTGCTGACCGAGTTCGGCGCCACCAACGACGCCGGTGTCCTCAGTAGCGTGGTGGCCGCAGCCGCCCAGGCCAAGGTCGGGTGGCTCATGTGGGCCTTCTGCGGCTGCGGAGACCCGACCGGCTCACCCGCCGTCGAGGGACTGGTCAACAACGCCGCCGCGCCGCCTACCGGCAGCAACGTCAACTCGGGGATGCTTTCCGCGCTCGCCGTGCCACATCCGGAGCTTGTCGCGGGAACGCCTTCGTCCTATGGGTTCGACACGTCGACCAGCACCTTCACGCTGACCTACAGCACCAGCCGGGCTGATGGGAGCGGGGCATTCCCGGCCGGATCGCGGACCGCGATCGCCGTTCCCGCGGTGCAATATCCCAGTGGCTTCAAGGTCGCGGTGACCGGCGGGAGCGTGGTGTCGGTCTCCTCAGGCGTTCTCGACGTCGCCAGTTGTCCGGGCGCCACATCGGTCGCCGTAACGGTGCAGCCGGGTTCCGGCTCGACGGGTAGCTGCTGACCACGATCGCGACCGCGCACAACATCCCCAGGCCGGCCAGCACGTAGAGGTTGCCGAAGATGAGCTGCGAGCCGTGCCAGTGATCGGGGTTCCCGTAGGTGCCCCAAATCAGCCCGTCGAGGGCGCTATTGGCGGACACCGTCGTGCCGCTGAAGATCGGGTAGTCGAGGAATAGCGCGCTGAGGGCGACGAGGCAGGCGGCCCCGAACGCTCTCGGCATCCTGTCCGCAGCGTCGTTCTGATGGACCACGGCCAGGGCTGCGACCGGAAGGGGAACGATCCAGACCCAGTGATGGTCCCAGGAGATGGGGGAGATGAGCAGGCCGGTGACCGCGCAGTTGACGATGCCGAGCAGTCCGAGGCCGCGATTGTGTGCGAGCACGGCGAGCATGAGCCCGGCGGTGCCGACGATCGCGACGGCGACCAGCCAGGCGAACCAGACCGAGCCTGACGCGGGATCCGCCAGCCTGGTCAGCACGCCGTCCAGCGACTGGTCGGGCAGCATATCGGGATAGCCGACGCGCTGCTGGTGAAGGAAGAGCCCGCCCAGCCAGTACTGCCGCGCCTGGGCGGGCAGCACGGCGAAGCTCACCGTGACGGTCAGTCCGAAGGTCACGGTGGCGGTGGCCGCTGCCCGGTAGCGCCTGGTCAGTAGCAGGTACGGGATGAAGATGGCCGGCGTGAGCTTCATGCCCGCGGCGAGGCCGACTCCGGTGCCTTTCCACCACCGGTCTTCGCGCATGCACAGGTCGGCCAGCGTCACGGCCAGGAGGACCAGGTCGATCTGGCCCCAGGTGAAAGTGGACATAACCGGGTCCGTCCACAACGCGGCCCACGCGATCACCAGTGCGGTACCCGCCCGGACAGTAGGCCGGCCGGTCAGCCGGACAGTAGGCCGGCCGGTCGGCCGGACAGTAGGCCGGCCGGTCGGCCGGCCGTGTAGCTCTCCGGCGGCCACCCATCCGGTTGTCGTCAGTGCGGCCACGCTCGCCCCCGTCATGATCCACTTGGTCTGGGTCACCGGTCCGCTCAGCACCTCGAACATCAGCGCCGAGAACGGCGGATAGGTGAACCGCGCGGAACCGAAGGACGATGTGTACAGATCACCCGACCGCAATGCGGTTTGCCCAGCGTGCCGGTAGATCATGAGGTCCGGCGTGGTCCAGTGGCTCACGTCGCGGCCCAGCGCGATCAGCGAGATCGCGAACAGGGCCGCTCCCACCGCCAGGAGCCATCGTCCGTCAGCCAAGATGTCGGCCGCCATGCGTGCCGACCCGGTCCTTCCCCGATTGTCAAGTCTCGTCGCCACCGCATCCCCGTTAACCGCCGTTGCCCCGTCGATTGCCCTCGCTGCCTCTCGGTAGGCACCGAGCGCTCACGTTCACTTCATTTCAGAGACAACCGATGCCCACTAGTCGTTGCCCGATGGCGCTGCCGAAGTTCCGGCCCGTTTGCCGGCTTGTCGCGTGAAAACGGAGTTCCTCCAGCATGGCCGGGGCATCGCACCTGGCGTCCAATATGCGAATCCCGCACAAGCCCGGCCGTCCCTGGCCCCACCTCAAGCCAGCCACCCCGCCCCGCGCCGCTACCCGCCCACCCCGTCCCGCGCCGTTGCCCGCCCACTCGTCCCGTGGCCCTCCCGCTACCGGGCGCACCCGTCCCGTGGCCCTCCCGCTACCCGCGCACCCGTCTCGTGGCCCTCCCGCTACCGGGCGCACCCGTCCCCCCCGCATCCCCGCCGCCACACACGCACCCGACATTTCAACATTCGTCCCATTTGAGCCGACGTCATCGTGGAAGATTTGAGCCTCCCGGAAGAAAGGGCGCCGGAAACCAGCGCCCAATCCTCCACGAGGCTCTTTTCCTCCGCAAGAACTCGGCCGAGCCAAGCACACAAAGCACACAAAGCACACAATGCACACATGCATGCAAAGCACACAAGCACCCAATTCACACAAAGCGCACAAACCACCCAGGTCAGGCGCGGCAGAGTGTGGTTATCAGGGTCTGCTGGCGGTCGACGCAGGGGGTGTAGGCCTGGCTGCGTAGGATGTCCTTGGCGGTGTCGCTGTCCATATAGGTCAAGAATGCCGTTGCGAGCGTCCCGGGTGCTGGCCACGGTGATGCGCAAAGTCGTGCCACGGTGACGACTTGGACCGGTTAGGGGGGTTTGGGCGGGAATGATCACGATCCGGTAGCTGCGGCGTGTCGGTCCCGGCAGAGTACACCGGGGCTCCGCTAGGAGTGCTGATTGCCTAGATCC
>JAFARZ010000130.1 GCA_019245115.1 Streptosporangiaceae bacterium
GGCCCCGGCCGCCGCCCCGGCGCCGCCGCCCGCCGTGCCCCCGCCCGCCGCGCCCCCGGCCGCGGTGACCGGCTCCAGAACACCGGCCGGCCGGTCCACCCGGACCAGGGTCTGCCCGGCGGCCCGGATGCGGGTCTTCTCCTGAAGCGGCCCGTTCAGCGGCAGGCGGATCACCGACACCGAGTCCGGCAGCGCGGCCAGAAGGCTGGTGCTCGCCGCGTCCGTACCGATCGGCGCGATGAGGACCACTTCGCCAGCGGATTCCGCGGTAGCCGCCAGCGCCGCGGCCAGCGCGGCGCCGCCCGGCCGCAGCCGCGCGGTGGCCTCCTCGACCACCGGGACCGGCGCGTCCGGGCACAACCGGGTGGCCCGGCCCTCGACATCCCGGTCGAGCAGCGCGTCACCGACGATGACCAGCGGCCCGGACCCGGACCTCCCCGACCCGGATCCCATCAGAAGCCCCCGCCCACCGGCACCCTCGGCCTGTCCGGATGCACGAAACGGGTGAACCAGTTCAGCGTGTCCGCCAGTCCCTGCTGCCAGCCGATCCTGGGCTCGAACCCCAGCTCGGACCGGGCCAGGCTGATGTCGGGGCATCGCGTCATGGGATCATCCGGCGGCCGCGGCAGATGGGTGATCCGCGACCCGGAGCCCGCCAGCGCGATGATGCGGGTCGCGATCTGGTGCACCGTGGCTTCGTCGGGATTGCCGATGTTCACCGGTCCGGGCAGGTCGCTGGCCGCCAGCAGCAGCAGTCCGCGCACGGTGTCACTGGCGTGGCACAGCGACCGGGTCTGCGTGCCGTCGCCGGTGACGGTGACCGGGTCGCCGCGCAGCGCCTGGCACGCGAACGTCGGCACCATCCGGCCGTCATCCGGGCGCATGCCCGGACCGTAGCTGTTGAAGATGCGCGCGATGCCCGCGCTGACCCGTCCTGCCCGGGCGTACGCGGCGGTCAGCGCCTCGGCGAACCGCTTGGCCTCGTCGTACACGCTGCGTGGCCCGATCGGGTTCACGTGTCCCCAGTAGCCCTCCGGCTGCGGGCTGACCTCCGGGTCGCCGTACACCTCGGAAGTCGAGGCCATGACGAACCGCGCTCCGGTCCGCTCGGCCAGGTCCAGCGCGTGCCGGGTACCGCGGCTGCCGGTCTCGAGCGTCTCGATGGGGAAGCGGCCGTAGGCGGTGGGGGAGGCAGGCGAGGCCAGGTGCAGCACCAGGTCGACGGGACCGGTCACGTCGAACGGCTCGGTCACGTCGCAGTACCGGAACTCGAATTCCGGCCACGAACGCAGCCGGGTCAGCGCTTGTGCGCTGCCCGTCAGCAGGTTGTCGACACATACCACGGAGGTACCGGCTTCCAGCAGCCGCCGGCAGGCCAGCGCGCCAAGGAAACCGGCACCGCCGGTCACCACCGCGCGGCGGAATCGTGTCGTCATTTCCCCTCCCAGCTCGGAATCCGTCGGCCCGCGAGAATCGCGTCGACCGCTTCGGCGACGGTGGCCGCGCACGGCACCCCGGCGCGCTCGCCAGGCAGCGTCGTCGCCGTGGGCACCAGCACGGCCCGGGCGCCCGCGGCCCGCGCGGCCGCCACGTCGGCGCCGATGTCACCGATAACCACGCACTCGGCCGCGGTCACCCCCAGGGCGTCTGCGGCCGACCTGATCAGCCCGGCCGCGGGCTTACGGCAGGAACAGCCGTCTTCCGGCCGGTGCGGGCATATCTGCCAGGTGCCGAACGGGCCGGTCAGCCTGTCCGCCGCCGCGTTCACCGCGGCGGCCTGCTCCGGGGTGATCAGGCCGCGTCCGATGCCGGACTGGTTGCTCACCACACCGGTCCGGATGCCGGCCCGGCGCAGCGCGGCGACCGCGCCGGCCGCGCCCGGCATCGGCTCCACCAGGGACGGGTCGTGGTTGTAGGGAACGTCGCGGATCAGCGTCCCGTCCCGGTCGAACAAGACCGCCGCGGGTGGCGGGGGCCACGGCCGCGAGGTACGGAAACGCCACCACCCGGCCAGCCAGTGCCCGATGGCCAGCGGCGGTATCGCCGCACTGGTCGTGATCATGGCCGCTATCTCGCGCCGCGAACGCGGACCCGCGAGGATCCGGCGGATAGTGAACTCCGTGGTCAGCGCCATCCATCCGGTAGCTGCCAGCGCCGCCCATCGCCGCGGCCGGGGCGGCGCCCCGGTGCCCAGCACGGCCGCCGTGCCCAATGCGACCGCTGTGCCGCCGAGCGCGCAGACCGCGACGTGGAACCGGCGCCGTCCCCGGGAACGGGAACGGGAACGGCCCGCTTCGGCTCGCTCCCGCCAGTCCGGCCCGTGCAGCCTGCGCATCGCCGCGTCGTCGGCGTTGCCCCGCTGAGCGGGAAGGCTGGCCCAGGGCCTGGCGGCCGGGACCGGGTGCCTGGTCCGCCGGTTCCCGCGGCGCAGTTGCCAGCCCAGGTCCATGACCCGCAGCGCGAGATCGCTGTCTTCCCGGTATGCGCGGGGAAAGCGCTCGTCGAAGCCGCCCGTGTCGCTCAGCGCCGCACGCCGGTAGGCCATGTCGGCGGTGATCCACGGGGCGCCGGCCAGCCCCAGCGTGGCCCGCTGCGAGTCGGCCGGCCGGCCGCCGTCCCAGGGCACCTCTATGACGCCCTGCACGCCGCCGGCCTCCGGGGCCGCGCCGGCCAGGTCGGCGGCCAGATCGGTGCCCCACCGCGGGCTGACCACGACGTCGTCATCGAGGAAGACGACCCATTCCGCGGGCGCGGCGGCCCGCCAGCCCGCGTTCCGGGCGGCGGCGGGCCCGCGTCCCTCCAGCGGCACCACGATGGTCCGTCCGGCCAGTTCCGGCGGCAGGCTGACCGGCAGCGGCTCCGGCGTGTCCCGCCGGTCGTCGACGATGACAACCTGCGCCAGGCCGGCGGTCTCCCCGACCGCGGTGGCCAGCGAATCAACACAATCCTGCAGCTCGGGCCGTCCGATGGTCGGGATCACGACCACATAATCCGGTGACATCATGGTTCGAGCCGGCTACCCATCCGTACCGATCACAAACGGCACATGCGTCGCGGAAGAGAGGTTTGAGCGGACCGTGCCGCGCAAGTTATCAGGCCGTGAACGGCAGCCAGGTTCCAGTGACGGTCATCATCGCTACCCGCGATCGCGCGGCCGAGCTGAGCAGGACGCTCGGTGAGCTGGCCGCGCTCGACGAGCGACCGCATATCATCGTTATCGACAACGCCTCGGCCGACGCGACGCAGGCCATCGTGCGCGACGGCTTTCCGGGGGTGGAACTGATCCGGTTGTCCCGCAACCACGGCGCCGCGGCTCGGAACATCGGCGTCGCCAGGGCGGTCACCGAATATGTCGCGTTCAGCGACGACGATTCCTGGTGGGAGCCGGGGGCGCTGCGCGTGGCCTGCGATCTGCTCGCCGCCCATCCAGCGTTGGGTCTGGTCACCGGCCGGACGCTGGTGGGTCCCGGCGGCGCCGAGGATCCGCTCAACGCCATACTGGCGGCCAGCCCGCTGCCGAGCGACGGCCTGCCCGGGCCGCGGGTACTTGGCTTCCTCGGTTGCGCGTGCGTCGTCCGGCGGACAGCGTTCGTCTCGGCGGGCGGCTACAACGAGTTGCTGGGCGTGGGCGGCGAGGAGGAGATGCTGGCCATGGACCTGGCCGCGGCGGGCTGGGCCGCCACGTTCGTGGACAGCGTGGTGGCCAGGCATTTCCCCTCGCCGTCGCGGAATGTTGCCGCGCGGCAGGCGATGCAACGGCGAAATCCGGTGCTGGTCGCCTGGATGCGCCGCCCGCTCGGCCGTGCCCTGGCCGCGACGGCGGAGATGGTGAGCCGGGCCCCGGCCGATCCCGTGGCCAGGCGCGCCCTGGCCGGCCTGCTGCCCCGCCTGCCACGGGCCGTCGCCACCCGGCGGCGGCTGCCCGCCGCGACGGAGGCGGAGCTGCGGCTGCTGGAATACGCCGATGGCCGGTGACCCGCGGCTCACGGTGGTGGTGATCACGCATGACCGCCGTGCGGAACTGCTCCGTACCCTAGGCAAAATCTCTCTTTGTAACGAACGGCCGGTGGTGATACTCGCTGATAACGCTTCGGCGGACGGCACGGCGGCGGCCGTGCGGCGGTGGTACCCGGACGTGCGGCTGATAACGCTGCGCCGCAACCTCGGCGCGGTGGCCCGCAACATCGCCGTGCGCCAGGTGACCACGCCCTACGTCGCGTTCTGCGACGACGACACGTGGTGGGAGCCGGGCTCGCTGCGCCGCTGCGCGGACGCGCTCGACGCGCATCCCGACGTGGCCGCCGTGACGGCCCGCATCATCGTCGAGCCGTCCGGGCTCGAAGACCCGATCGTGCCCGAGCTGGCGCACTCTCCGGTTCCGGGCCGGCCCGGCCTGCCGGGCCCCGCGCTGATGAGCTTCCTGGCCGGCGCGTCCCTGCTCCGGGTGGCGCCGTTCCGCGCGGCGGGCGGGTTCAGCTCACGGCTGTGGCTCGGCGGCGAGGAGGAGCTGCTCGCCACCGACCTGGTCGCGGCCGGGCACACGCTCTGCTATCTGGCCGGGGCGACCGTTCATCACGCGCCGTCTGCCGGGCGCGACCCGTCTGGCCGGCGTCGCGTTGGCATCCGCAACACGCTCTGGTTCACCTGGCTGCGCCGCCCTCTGCCGGCAGCGCTCGCGCGTACCGCCGAGCTGGCCCGCACCGTCCCGCGCGACATGACCTCGGTCCGCGCGTTCAGCGCGGCCCTGGCGGGTCTTCCGTGGGTCCTCCGCGAACGTCATCCGGTGCCCGCCCGGGTCGAATCGATGATCCGGGCGCTGGACGCCCCGCGCCGCGCGTCGGCGGCCCGCCGCTACGTCGGCTTAGCGATCGGGCCGTGCTGAGCGGGCGCCGATCTGGCGGGATATGGCCGTAATGTGACGGCGGCGGCGGTGAACGACATGGAAGAAAAGAGCTTCGCGGAGGATAGGGCGCCGGTTTCCGGCGCCTTTCCTTCCAGAAAGCTCTTTTGTTCCACGAGATGGCGGCCTACGCGTCCGCTATGTGCCGATACGCGTGGTTCGCCGTGCTGGCCAGCGCATTCCAGCAAATACGAAATACCCGACATGTCGCCCGGAAACCGCAGCTTGCATACCGACTGGCATAATCGCGGGGGCAGACTGGCACAATCGCGGGGACAGACCGGCACAATCGCGGGGACAGACCGGAACAATCGCGGGGACAGACTGGCACAATTGCGGGGACAGACTGGCACAATTGCGCGATAGACGGCACAATTGCGGGAAGGGTGTCAGTGGCGGGCGGGGCCGCGGCGTAGTTGGCGGCGTTCCTCCTCGGTGAGTCCGCCCCAGATGCCGGCGTCCTGGCCGGTTTCGAGCGCCCATCGCAGGCAGGCCAGGCGAACCGGGCAGCGCCGGCACACGCGAGTCGCCGCCTGGACCTGGGGGAGGGCGGCTCCCCTCGTGCTGATCGGGAAGAACAGGTCAGGATCGATGTTCCGGCAGGCGGCGTCATCTCGCCAGTCGGTCCCTCCGGCTATTACCGGCCGCAAGGGTGTCGTGATGTCCCGCATCCCGCCGTCTCCGTCCTAATATCTGCTGGCAATACCGTCTGGCCGGCGAATCCGGAAGAAGGACCGCAACCGCCGTCCCACGCGTAGCAGGAGGCGCGAAACCGGCAGCTGGCCGGCGGGCCGCATCACCGGAAAGGGGAGGGCCGCCGAGGTGGCGGCATACCGGGCCATCAGCGGTGGACCAGCGGGCAGCGCGGGCCCGGCGGTCAATGGGCGGGCGGCGGGCCGGATACGCCGGAGTACCCCGGGCCGGCCCGGGGTGCTCCGGCTGGCGTGCGTGGCCAGGCCCGGGATCGCGCTCACGACGGCGGCCTCGATCTCGGCCAGTTCCGCGTGCAGCTTGCGTACCTCGGCAGCTCCCCACGCGGGTGAGCTGAACCAGTGGTGCGTGATAGCTGTCACCATCAGGAACCGGGCCTGTGCGGCCTCCAGCCCGGCGTGCAGCCAATCCGCGCGTTCCATCCTGCCTCCTTCGCTCCACAACTGTTCCCTGGAAGGCCACGGCAGGGCATCACGGCTAGCCAGCGTTCTGACATGAAGCTAGCTGCAATTTTCCGCTACCGGTTAGCCACACCCCCCCATGACCGGGCTTAATGCCCTTTCGCTACCACGTAGCGGACGTAGGCGCCGTAGACCGCCAACGCGCCCAGGATCACCATCACCGTGCGCACAGCGCCGCGGATGTCGCGGGTCCGGTCGGGCACCGGCAGGTCGTTGTCCATGATCCAGGCGGCGCGTTCCCTGATCACCGGCGGCCATGGCCAGCGGGGCAGGTGCCGGCGCGGATCGGGCTCTCCCGTGGCGGCCGCGTCCCTGGTCCTGTCCACCGACCGGCCGATGAAGTAGAGCTGGACGGTGTTGCCGGCCGGGGCATAGACGCGGTGTACCACCAGGCCGGCCAGGATGCCGATGACGGCCGGCTGCCATGGCCAGCCGGACAGGTAGGTGCCCAGCCAGGCCAGCCGGTACGGCATGTGCAGCGGGTTGTGCACGACGTGGTGGGCGAACGCCGCGTGCCACACGAAGGGCAGGGCGTAGTTGATCAGCCAGAGCCCCGCGACGACGGCGGGGAACGCGGCTATCACGATCAGGAACGGCGAGATCACCACGTACCAGGCCGGCCCGCGCCGGTCGTGCTTGCGCCAGTTCGCCAGCAGTGACTTGACGAACAACGTAGCGAGCACGGCCTCATAGACGTCGCGGATGTCGTGCCGGTCGGCCGCCCAGCCGCGGAAGCTGAACAGGTTGTCCCAGTCCGGTTTGAGATACAGGACCGTGTGGCCCCCGACGTGCCACCTGAGCTCTACGAACAGATAGTAGAGCGCTGAGATGATCAGCGTGCCGACGTTGGCCACGAGCACGGACCAGATGATCTGCTGAAGCCAGCGCAGCCTGATCGGCCTGCCCTTCACCGGGATGCGCCTAGGCGGCGTCAGCTTCCCGGCTACGGCCGTCATATGCCCAGATTACCCACCTCTGGACGTGTATGGGTCGAGTGTCGGTTAGCTAAGCCCCGGGGGGGCATCCCCGGGGGGCGTTCCCCCCGGGGAAGCACTGTCAGTCGCCACCGCGACCGGTCATGGCGTCACGCGCCTTGTCGGCCATGGCGGCCGCCGGGCCCGTGGTCTTGAGCGCGCCGGGAGAGGGCGGCGTGTGCGGGTGCGGCCGGGTCGGCGCGGTCTTCTTGGCCTCGGACAGCTTGGTGCCGATCTCGCTGGCAGCTTCCGCGGTCAGCGCCGAACGCAGGCCGGGCCATACCATGTTCTCCTCGAACGCGATATGCTCCCGGGCCGCCTCGGCGAACTTGCCAAGCAGGTTCTCGAACTCCAGGTCGCTGGCGTTGAGCTTGTCCAGGCTGTTGAGCACCTCCTTGCCTTCCTGCTCCTGCTCGATCGCCTCGTCGGCGAGCTGGTCGCCGTCGGGGACGTGCTCGCGCACCGCAGGCCAGAAGTACATCTCCTCCACGGCCTCGTGCCTGGATTCCTCGATGATCAGCTCTTCGGTCATCTTCTTGCGCAGCAGCAGCTGATCCTCATCCGCGCCGGTCTGCTTGGTGGGGCCGGTCTGGAGTTCGGTCAGCATGCGCTTGACCTCGGTATGGTCCTTGCTCAGGACGTCGAATACGTCTGGCATTAGCTGCTCCTCTCGTATGGTCGTGCTCGTCACTGTCAGCTGCCCACCGTGACGCCAGCTATACGGTTCCCCCGGAAAAAACCCGGCCGACTCCGCGGGGTTGGGGGGACGGAGTCGGCCGAGCAGTCGGGGTCGCGCGGTCAGGCGCGTAGTTGCTGGATCTTGTCCTTGAACAAGGTGGTGGCGATCGTGGCCTTGTGCGGCTGGCCACGCAGGAAGGCCTCGGCGAACTTCTTCGCCTGCTCGTACTCCACCTTCCCGGGCAGCGGCGGCTCCTCCGGGTTGACGTTCGCGTCCACCAGGGCGGGTCCCGGATGCGCGAGCGCCTGCTGGATCACCCCGGGCAGCTCGCCGGGCTTGGTCACCTTGGCGCTGAAGGCGCCGTTGGCGGTCGCGAACGCCGCGAAGTCGGCCGGCGGCGGGGAGTGCCGCACGCCGTACTCGGGATAGCCGAGGATCATCTGCTCCCAGAGAATCTGGCCCAGCGAATTGTTGTTGTTGATCACGACCTTGATCGGGACCTGGTGCTTTATCGCGGTCAGGAACTCGGCCATCAGCATGGCGAAGCCGCCGTCACCGACGAACGCGATCACCTGGCGGTCCGGGAACGCGTGCTGGATGCCGATCGCGTACGGGAGGCCGGGCGCCATCGTGGCCAGGTTGCCGGACAGGTAGAACTGCCGGCCGCCGCGGATCGTCCAGTGCCGCGCGGCCCAGGTCGCGATGGTCCCGCTGTCGCAGGTGAGGACCGCGTCGTCGGTAGCGGCCTCGTTGATCACGCTCATCAGGTACTGGGGCGCGATCGGGTCGCGGCCGGCGTTCTCCAGAGCGGCCATCTTGCGTTGCCAGGTCTGCATCTCCTTCTGGTACTTGGCCAGGAACGAGGTGTCGGACCGCTGCTTGAGCAATGGGAGCAGGGCGCGGAGCGTCTGCTTCGCGTCGCCGATCACCGGGACTTCGGTGGGGATCCTCGCTCCCGCCCGGGCCGGATCCGCCTCGATCTGCGCGGCCCGGGCCTTCTGCGGGAGGTGCTTGGTGTACGGGAAGTTGGTGCCGACCAGCAGCAGCGTGTCGACCTCTTCCATCAGCTCTTCGGACGGCTTGGTGCCGAGCAGGCCGATGCCGCCGGTCGTATAGGGAGAGTCGTCGGGGACGGTGGCCTTGCCGGGCAGCGTCTTCACGATCGGCGCGCCCAGGGTCTCGGCCAGCGCCAGCAGTTCCTCGCGGGCGTGCAGCGCGCCGGCCCCGGCCAGGATGGCGATCTTCTTGCCGTCCTCCAGGAAGTCGGCAAGCCGTTGCAGTTCAGTTTCGCTCGGCATGCCCGGCGCGTCGAGGCGGATAGCGGCGGTCTTGGGGGCGGCGGCGGGCGCCACATGCTGCCACGGGTCGGCGTCCGCGTCGGCGACCTGGATGTCGTTGGGCACGGTGATATGTGCCACGCCCCGCCTCGCGTACGCGGTGCGGACCGCGTTGTCGACAACGGCCTGGATCTGCACCGGGTTGTAGATCATCTGGTCGTATTCGGCTACGTCCGCGTACAGCTTGGTGAGGTCGACTTCCTGCTGGTAAGCGGTACCGAGCAGGGATGTCTCCTGCATGCCGGTGATGGCCAGCACCGGGGCATGGTCCAGCTTGGCGTCGTACAGGCCGTTGAGCAGGTGGATACCGCCGGGACCGGAGGTGGCCAGGCAGACCCCGATCCGGCCGGTGGCCTTGGCGTAGCCGGTCGCCATGAACGCGGCCGCTTCCTCGTGGTGGACCAGGAAGAAGCGGACTCTGTCCTGGTGCCGCCGCAGGCCTTCCATGATCCCGTTGATGCCGTCTCCTGGCAGGCCGAACACGGTGTCGACGCCCCAGTCGGCCAGCCGCTCGATCAGGGACTCAGATGCGATCCGTGCCATCAGTGCCTCCGTTTCGGTTAGCTGCCCACCTGTCCAGACAAGGCGCTGCCAAACGCGCGGGACAGGTGCGTTTCGAGCGGGCGGCACGGCATACGTTTGCAGACGGCGTGGCCAGGTACTTGACGTGTTGTGCGCGTTCTGCCCATACCGGGGAGTAGTCTACGGCGAATGACTAGTCAGCCCGTTCAGCCGCCGGATGGCCAGGCCATGCCGCCTGACCAGGCCGCGCTGGCCGATCGGCTGCGCGACATCGAGGCGGTGACCGACGCGGCCCTGTCCCGCCTGGATGAACCGGCCATGCTGGCGGAACTGCTCGAGCGGGTGAAGAACGTGCTGGGTGCGGACACCGCCACCGTGCTGCTGCTGGACCGGGCGGCCGGGGTGCTGGCGGCGACGGCGGCGCAGGGCATCGAGGAGGAGGTCCTGCAAGGGGTCCGGGTGCCGGTGGGGACGGGTTTCGCCGGCCACATCGCCGCGACCCGCCGTCCGCTGATACTGGACCGGGTCGACCACTCCACGGTGCGTAACCCGCTGCTGGTCGACCGGCGGCTCAGGTCCATGCTCGGAGTACCGCTGCTGGCCGGGGGTGAGGTGATCGGTGTACTCCACGTCGGATCGGTGACCGGCCGGCAGTTCGGCCCGGACGATGTCGAACTGCTCCAGCTCGCCGCCGAGCGGGCCGCGCTGGCCGTGCACTCGATGATGGCCCAGGACGACCGGATGGCCGCGGCGGCGCTGCACCGCAGCCTCCTGCCGGCCAGGCTCCCCGAGGTCCCCGGAGCGGATCTGGCGGCGCGCTACGTCACCGGTTCCGGCAATGTCGGCGGGGACTGGTACGACGTGTTCGCACTGCCCACCGGAGAACTCGGCATCGTGATCGGTGATGTGGCCGGGTCCGGCCTGCCAGCCGCCGTGATCATGGGCCGGATGCGGAGCGCGCTGCGCGCGTACGTGCTGGAAACCAGTGACCCCGGCGACGCGCTGCGCAGGCTGGACCGGAAGATCCAGTATTTCGAGCCTGATGCGATGGCCACCGTGCTGTACGGCGTCTACCAGCCGGAGTCCGGACGGATGCGGGTTTCCTCGGCCGGGCACCTGTCGCCGGTCATCGCGGTGCCGGGCGAGCAGCCCGCGCCCGCGGATATCGACGTGGACCTGCCGATCGGCGTGGCCGACGACCCGCCGCGCACAGCCACCGCGGTCGATATCCGGCCGGGGGGGTTGCTGTGCTTTTACACCGACGGCCTGGTGGAAAGGCGGGATCAGCCGCTGGATCAGGGCATCGCCCGGCTGTGCGCCGCGATCGCCGGGGTGATGACGACCTCGGCCACCGGCACCGCGGGGTCCGTGCCGGTGGCCGAGGAAGCATGCGCCGGTATCATGCGCTCCCTGGTGGGCAACGCGCCGGCTCGCGACGACGTCGCCGTGCTGACACTGCACCGCCAGAACTGAGCTCCGGGACCAGCTGTGTGGGACTGGTCCCGGAGCTAGCCGGCACCAGGATCAGGCGGCCTTCAGCATCTGGTCGTAGACGGCGGTCGTCTCCGCCGCGATGCGGTCCCAGCCGTAGCGCGACTTGGCGCGATCCGCCCCGGCGACCCCGTACGCCTCCATGAGCATGGGGTGCGCGAGCAGGTGGCGGATCCGCTGGGCGAGCAGGCCAGGCCGTCCCGGCGGGATGAGGATACCGGTCGTGCCGTCCACCACGGCGTCCATGTGGCCGCCGGTCGGCGGCGCCACCACCGGCTTTCCGCACGCCATGGCCTCCAGGGAGGTAACGCCGGACGGCTCATACGAGCAGGTGCTCAGCACCAGGTCCGCGGAACGCAGCAAGGCCGGCATCTCCTGCCGGTCAACCTGGCCGGTGAAGAGCACCCGGTCGGACAGGCCCAGCGCGCCGGTCATCGAGGCCAGGCCCTGGTACGCAGGGTCGCGGGCGAGCTGATCCCGGACCGGACCGCCGACCACGAGCAGCTCAGCGCCCGGCACCTTGGCCATGGCGCGGAGCAGGGTTTCGAGCGCCTCCCGTTCCTTCAGGTCGGCGGCCGTCAGCAGCCGCGGCCGGCCGTTGCGCTCGGCAGCCGGCCCGTCCGGAGCGAACGCGATGGTGTCAACGCCCCACGGGACGCAGCGGACCGACGTGCGCGGGACACCGAGCCGGGTCAGGTCGGACACCACCGCCGAACTGGCCGCGACGACCGCGTCGGCGGAGCGGCCGATGGCCGGCTCCAGGCGGAGCCTGGCTGGCGGGGGAGTGGCGGCCTTCGCGTTCGCATGGTCGCGGCGTTCCGCGACACCGAGCGAGCTGAACGACTGGACTACCGGTATGCCCAGGCCACGGGCCGCGGCCAGGGCGGCCAGGCCGCTGGTCCAGTTGACGGCGTGCACGACATCGGGCCGCGAACGGAGCCAGCGGGCGCGGAGCGGCTCACTGAACGCGGGGATGTGCGCGAGGAGGTCCGCGTCACCCGGTTTACCGACCGGGCCGGCCGGGATCTGCTCGATCCGCACGCCGTCGATCTCGGCGTGATCCGGCTCGTCGGGCTGGTGCTTTTGCGTATATACGGTCACTTGATGCCCTAGGTGGGCGAGAACACGGGTCAGCTCGCGCATCCCGGTGTCTTCGGGGCGCGGGCCGGCGCCGTTACGCGGACGAAGCAGAGTGGCATGCTGCGCAACCATGGCGATCTTCATGGGGGAAGCCTCCTGTGGCGAATCTTTCCGTCACTGTGTGTCGCCAGGAGGCACGGAAAAGGTGATGCCCAACCGCACGCTCCGCGACCACACCGTGTCGCATACAGCGTGCCTGCGTCGTAGGCACCACTACATGACAGAGTATGCCACTTGCCGAGTACTTTTAAACCCCTCGCGGAAACCGCTTACTTGATGTCTTGTCAGCCGGCCGCGGCATCCTCGACCGTGCCGAAAACCGGGACCAGGCGGTCGGCCGTCGTGAGGCGGAGCATCTTGGCCACCGCCTCCTGGGGGGCGACCAGGGCCATCATGCCACCCTGCCGGTCCAGTGCCCGGTTGGCCTGGAGGATCACGTGCAGCGCGGATGAATCCATGAACCGCAGTCCGGCCAGGTCGAGGATCATGGTGCTGGGCCGCTGGGCCACTTCCTCGTCCAGGACCGTGCGGAGATCTTCCCGATTCGTGACATCCGCCTCGCCGGAGATGATCACCAACGTGTATGGCTGCCCGGCGGATTCCCGGGCCGTCACAGTAAGCGTCAGCAGATCCACGCCCTTGTTGTACCACACCCGGCAGGCTGGCGGGATAGGCGATCGGCGCCCCGGAGGGGACGGAAGGCGGCCACTCAGGAAGTCCTCAGGAACATATGCAGACGGATCGTGGTGCCGGTCTGGTCGGAGCGCAGATCAACTCGATCACACACCTGGTTGACCAGCCACAAGCCGTGTCCGCCCATGGCGTCAACGGCGGGCCGGCGGGTACCGACCAGCGGATCGCTGATGAACCCGTCGTCGGTGATCTGGCAGACGATCTCGTCGGCGTCGTGCCAGATGTCCAGCGTGCCGGCCGACCGGGCATGGCGGAATGTGTTGGCCGCGACCTCGCTGACCGCCAGCACCAGATCGATGACGCGCGCCGCGCTGAGCCCCGCTTGCCGGGCGTGGCTGGCCACCATCGCGCGCACCGCTGACAGGTCAGTGGTGAAGGTCAAGGTCGTCATGGCGTCAGGCACCGGCGACGGCTCCGTCGACATCAACCGTCACCATACACCGCGCGGCAGTTTGAGAACGCGCGCTGACGGTAGCTGTAAGGCCGTAGAGGCAGTCCGCGCAGCGACGACGACGCCCGGACCCATAAGCGAACCGGAGGGCATCATGAAGGCAGGAACTGTTGTCCTGCTGATCTGGCTCATCATCGGCCTTATCGCGGCCGCGCAGCGTGGCTATTTCGGCGAGAGGGCGCCAAGCTGTTCCGGCGCGGGCACGATCTTCGTGACGATCATCGCCGGACCGCTCAACTACGTCGGGGCGAATCCCAAGGTCTCCTGCCACTAGCTCACCCGTCCTTAGTGAGGCTTAGCACTGTTTCCGCGGCGGCGATGACGTCCGCCGGGCTGATCGCCAGCAGCCGCGGATCCGGCGCCGACGCGTGCGCATCGCCGGACCGGCCGGGTTCTCCGGCCCATAGCACCCGGTGCGCAGGCCGGGGTGGCGGACCCCACAGCGCGGGCGGTACCGGCCCGGCCAATGTGACCGCCGGGGCCCCGAACGCGGCGGCCAGGTGGGCTATGCCGGTGTCCCCGCTCAGCACCAGGGCGGCGTGGGCGGTGAGCGCGGCCAGCGCGGTCAGGTCCAGCTGGCCGGCCAGCACGCTGGCCGGCGGCAGGCCGGCCCGGCCGGCGATGAAGGAAGCCAGCGGCCCCTCGTCAGCGGTTCCGGTCAGGACGATCCGGCGGCCGGTGAGGGCTGTGGCGACCTCGGCCCATCGGTCCGGCGGCCACCTGCGAGCGGCCGCGCTGGCACCGGCGTGAATGACCACCGCGCCGGGCCACGGAGTCCCGCTTGCCGGCGGGTCGAGCTTCAGCATGGCGGGGTCCGGATCGGCGGGGATACCGCCCTCGGTGAGCAGCCGGCACCACCGGGCCACCTCGTGTTCGGCGGGCCGCCAGCCCGGCAGGCCGCGAGTGATCTCGAGACCCTCGTGGGCAAAGGCGAGCAATCGGCGCGGCCGCGTGGCGGCGAGCAGCAGGGTGCTCTGCTGGCCGCGGCCGTGCAGGTTGACGGCCAGGTCGGCGTGGTGCAGGCGCGACGCCAGCGGCCGCAGCGGCGCGGTATCGGCGACTTCGTCGACCGCTCCGCACAGTCCGGCGAGCGGCTCGAGGACGGCCGGAGCCGCCAGCGTGATACCGGCGTCCGGAAACGCCGTCCGGACCGCGCGCAGCGCGGGCACCCCGGTCAGGAAATCGCCCAGCCCCAGGGCCCGTAGCAAGACGATCCTCAACCGCACACCACCTCGGCGAGCAGGCAGTCCCAGTCGGCCAGGAACCTGGCCAGCCCGTACCTGGCCAGCGCGTGCTCCCGCGCCGCCTGGCCCATCTGCCGGGCCAGCCCCGGGTCGCCGATCATCCGCCGGGCGGCACGGGCCAGCCGTGTCACGTCGGTGGAAACGACGCCCGAGCCCAGCGGGATGGCCTCGGGCACCTCGGTCGCGGCCAGGGCGACGACCGGCATGCCGAGCTGCATGGCCTCGATCAGCGACAGGCCGAGTGAGGTCCACCGGACGGGATGCAGGTACAGGCGGCGCCGGGGGAGTTCATCGAGCAGCGCCTTGTGCGGGAGATCGGTGCCGCCGGCCGGCTCGCTGCCCAGGCCGAACAGGTCGACCTCCAGATACCGCCGGAACCCGGGGAGCAGGTCGGTGCCGGTGACCCGGCCGCGGCGGACCGGCTCGTTCACCACCACGGCCGCGGTCGGCAACTCACCGGTGTACCGGTAGCCCGGATCCGGGATACCGTGCTCGATCACCACGGTCCTGGTCGGCCCGCAATCCCAGAACAGCTCGTTGAAGTGGGTGACGTGCACGATCACCACACCGGGCACGCCGGCCGCCGGGTGCCGCATATCCGCGATCCGGCCCTGCGGGGCGTTGTGTTCCAGGTACACCACGGGGACGTCCACGCCGGGCCGCAAGCCGGTCCACTGGGTGATGAGCCCCAGTTCGTTCGTACGCTGGGTTATTACCACGTCGATGCCGGCAGATCGGAGGCCGGCGGGTGCGATCTCAGTGGCATTCGGCGGCCAGTCGAAGGTGCCGGGACGGGACGGGCGGCCGCGGCCGTCCGGCGGGCGGCCGGGGAGTACCGGGATGAGATAGTCATGGCCGCCCTGTACGAACGCCGTAGTCCACGAGCCGTGGACGTGCCACAGCAGGATCCTCATCGGCGGATCAGGAACGGGCCGAGCGCCAGCGCGCCGACCGGGGCCGACCCGAAGCACTCCAGCGCGTCCCGCGGGTCGTCCACCATCGGCCGGCCGGCCGTGTTGAGGCTGGTGTTCACCACCGCGGGCAGGCCGGTGAACTGCTCGAATCTGATGAGCATGCGGGCCACCAGCGGCTCGTCGGCCGCGTCGACGGTCTGCACGCGGGCGCTGCCGTCCACGTGCGTGACGGCCGGCAGCCGGTCCCGCCACACCGCACGCACGTTGTGGGTGAACAGCATGTACGGCGACGGCAGCGGACCACCGGAAAATATGCCCGCCGCCCGGTCGGCCAGCACCATGGGTGCGATCGGCCGGAACTGCTCCCGGCCCTTGATGGCGTTCAGCCGGTCCAGGTTGGCGACGTAGCCGGGGTGGGCCAGCAGCGAGCGGTGGCCGAGCGCGCGCGGCCCGTATTCCGACCGGCCCTGGAACCAGGCCACCACGTCGTCCGCCGCCAGCAGGCTGGCGACGGCCGCCGCGATGTCGGCGGGCCGCTCGTACGCCACCCCGGCGCTGACCAGCCAGGCTTCGATCTCGTCGTCGGTCCACTCACGGCCGAGCGCGGCCGAAGGCATGGGCGCGACCCGGTCGCCGAGGTCATGCGCGACCGCGAGCGCCGCGCCGAGCGCGGTCCCCGCGTCACCCGCCGCAGGCTGCACCCACACCTGGCCGAACGGGCCCTCCCGCAGGATCCGCGAGTTCGCGACGCAGTTCAGTGCGACGCCGCCGGCCATGGTGAGGGCGTGCTCGCCGGTCTGGTCGTGCAGCCAGCCGGTCAGCTCGAGCAGCACCTCCTCCAGCCGGAGCTGGACGCTCGCGGCCAGGTTGGCGTGCTCGGCGGACCACTGCTCGCCGGCCTCCACCCGCTTGACGAAACTGCTCCAGTCCACCGGTTCGACGCGGAAGCCGCCGTCGCCGGTCGCGTACACCAGGCGCCGGAACTCGGCGATCATGGCGGGCTCGCCGTACGCCGCCAGCGCCATCACCTTGTATTCGTCGCTGGACCGCCGGAAGCCGAGATGCTCGGTCGCCTCCTCGTAGAGGAGCCCGAGGGAGTGCGGCAGCGCCTGGGCGGCCAGTTCGGTCAGCTCGCCCGCTCTTGACCGGCCGGCCCAGTGAGAGCGGGCCTCACCGCGGCCGTCGCATACCAGCACCGCCGAGTCGGGGAACGGGGCGGCCAGCGCGGTCGACGCGGCGTGCGCCAGGTGGTGCGGCACGAACCGGGTGATCGCTGGATCCAGGCCGGGCAGCGCGGTGCGCAGAAACAGCGGCGCGCGCTGTGCGTAGATCGTGCGCAGGCCTTCCCAGTCATCTTCGGTGATGTCCGGGCCGGGCGGCGGGGCCAGCGCGGGGTCATAGGAATAGGCCACCGCGTCCAGGTCAGCGGGGGACAGGCCCGCTCGGCGCAGACACCAGCGCGCCGCGTTCTCCGGCAGCTCCCAGGTCGCGAACGGGACCGGCGACTTACCGTGCTTGCGCCGGGTGAAGCGTTCCTCCTCGGCGGCCGCGACGGTCTCGCCGTCGACGACCAGGGCGGCCGCGGGATCGTGAAAGACCGCGTTGACTCCCAGAACTGAGCTCATTTAGGGCCAGCTGCCTTCCTCGGAGGAGGTGATCACCATCTCCTTGATCTCACAGCCGGGCGGCTGGCGCATGGCGAACAGCACCGCCTGCGCGACGTCTTCCGGCGTGTTGAGCTTCGCGTCGGCCGGGGGCTTGTACTTCTCGTCGCGGCCGTCGAAGAACGCGGTGTGCATACCGCCCGGCACCACCATCGTCACCCGCACCGTGCCCTTGAGCTCGGCGGCGAGCGCCCGGGTGAAGCCGACCACGCCCCACTTGGACGCGCAGTACGCGGTCGCGTCCGGCACCGC
The DNA here is from genome assembly GCA_019245115.1 of Streptosporangiaceae bacterium. Classification (GTDB taxonomy): domain Bacteria; phylum Actinomycetota; class Actinomycetes; order Streptosporangiales; family Streptosporangiaceae; genus JAFARZ01. Next base: position 17,434 of record JAFARZ010000130.1, read on the forward strand.
CCGCAGGCCCAGGGTGGACGCGCACGTCACCACGATGCCCTGGGATCTTGTCAGGTAGGGCAGCGCGGCTCGTACCACTGCCGCGGTGCCCAGCAGGTTGACCTGGACGACGCGGTCCCAGTCGGCCCCCGGCAGTCCGGCCAGCGGCGCGGGATGGTCGATTCCGGCCGCGGTGAACACCGCGTCCAGGCCGCCGTGCCGGCCGGCGATCCTGCTCACCGCCGCCTCGGCGGCCCGTGCGTCGGCCAGGTCGGCGAGCTCGGTGTCAAACCCCGGCGCCTCGGCCAGGTCGAGCACCACGGGGGTGCCGCCGGCCTTGCGCACCGCGGTGGCGACGGCGAACCCGAGGCCGGACGCGCCGCCGGTGACCAGCACCGTACCCGGGCTCCGCACACCGCCGTCCGGTGCGATTACCTCTGTCACTGCGCCATCTCCTCTCCGTGGGCAACCGCCGCTGCGCCGGCGCCGGCACCGGCACCGGCTGAAAGTTCCGAATCGAAGGCCAGGCAGATCAGATGCAGGGCAACCTCGTGCGCCTCCTGCACAGTCGCCGTCGGCGCCAGCGCGTCCGGGACATGCACGCAGACCGCCTCATCGCACGCGTCAGCCAGCGGATTCGGCGCCGGGCCGGTGAGCGCCCAGGTGGTCAGGCCTTGCCGCCGCCCCTCTCCGGCGGCGCGCAGCAGGTTCGGGCTCCGTCCCGACGTGGACAGCGCGATCAGCACGTCGCCGGGCCGGCCGTGGGCGGCCACCTGCCGGGCGAACACCTCCTCGTACCCGTAGTCGTTGGCGATAGCGGTCACCGCCGAGGTCTCGGCATGCAGCGCGATGGCCGAGTACGGGTCGCGATCGCTGGCGAACCTTCCGGTGAATTCGGCGGTCAGATGCTGTGCCTGCGCCGCCGAGCCGCCGTTGCCCGCCGCCAGCAGCCGGCCACCGCGGCACAGGATCACCGCCAGCCGCTGCCCCCACGTGTCCAGACGCCGCGTGTCCATGACGGTCAGGGCTCCGACCAGCGCCCCGATATGCTGGCGCGCCCGGCTCATGCGCGCAGTCCCGGGGCGGCGCGCAGGGAGTCTGCGCAGCGGGCGTAGGCGCGCATCGTGTTGCCGACCACTCGGTCCATGGCGTAGCGGGCCGTGGCTCGCTTCCGTCCCGCGGCGCCCAGCGAACGCCGTAGCTCCGGGTCGGCCAGGAGAGTGCGCAGCGCGGCAGCCACCATGTCCGGGCGCCGCGGCGGGATATGGATCCCGGTGACGCCGTCAACCACCGTGTCCGCCAGCCCGCCGACCGCGGTCGCCACTACCGGGACACCACATGCCATGGCCTCGACCGGCGCGATGCCGAACGGTTCGTACCAGGGCACGCACACCGCCGCGTCCGCCGAGCGGTACAGCGACGGCAGGCCGGATTTTGCCACCCGGCCCAGGAACCGCACCCGGTCACCGACGCCGAGCGCGGACGCGAGTGCTTTCAGCCGGCCGACCTCGGGATCCAGCCGCAGGTCGGCGGGATCCGGGCCGCCGGCGATCACCAGCTCGGCCTCGGGGACCTCGGCCAGCGCGGTGATCGCGTTGCCGATCCCCTTGCGCGGCACGATCCGGCCCACGTACAGGAAGCGCGGCCTGGCCGTTCGTGCCGCCACCGCGCCGTCCGGCCGGTAGTGCTGTACGTCCACCCCGCAGGGGATGACCTCCAGGCGGTGCCGGTCGGCGCCCATCCGCAGCAGCTCGAACACCTCGTCCGGGCAGGTGGCGAGGATACGGTCCGTGTCAGACAGCAGGTCGGTCTCGATCCCGATCCGCTCCGGCGGTGAGGTGTCGGCACTGCCCTGCTCGCGTCGTTTCACCACGCCGAGCGCGTGGAAGGTGTGCAGCACCGGAAGCCCCAGCGGCTTCGCGGCCCGCACCGCCGCGTACCCCGACATCCAGAAGTGCGAGTGGACGACATGCGGACGCGTAGCCGACCATTCCCGGTGGAGATCCGCGGCGAATTCGTCCATGTACGGCAGGAGCATGTCCTTCGGTATCGGCTCCGGCGGCCCGGCCGTGACGTGGTCCACCACTACGCCGGGAGTTAGCTGCACCCGGCGCGGCGTGTCCGGGTTGTCCCGGCGGGTGTGTACCACCACCGTCGCGCCGCAGGCGGCGAGACCGGCCGCCAGCGCCGCGACGTGGACGTTCTGTCCGCCCGCGTCAGCGCCGCCCAGCACCGCAAGCGGGCTGGCGTGCTCGGAGACGATCGCGATCCTCATACGCGAACCCCCACTTCCCTTTTTCATCGCGTGCTTCACTGCGGGCAGTGGAGGCGGCCAGGCTCCGGACCGCCCCAGTTATCTGGCATGAGCTGACCGTCGCAAGGCACGGATGGCCTTCGACGGGACAAATACGCGCCCGCGTGCCGGCGCAGGGCGCGTCCTGTGCGCCGAGGACGACATGCGGCACTCCCCATGGGCGCCAGCGCTCGAGCGGCACCGTCGGCGCGAACAACGAGACCACCGGGGTGTCCACCGCGGCGGCCAGATGAGCCGGGCCGGTGTTGCCGGTCACCACCACAGCGGCGCCGGACAGCACGGCGGCCAGTGTGGCAAGGTCGGTCCGGCCGCCCAGGTCAATGCCGTGTTCCCCGGCGACTTGCCTGGTCAGCTCGCGTTCGGCGGGCGATCCGGTGACGACGACCGGCCAGCCTTCGCCGGCCAGCGCCTTTACGTAGTCCGCACATGCCTCCGGTACTGGCGCGCGCGCCGGTACCGAGGCGCCGGGATGCACCACGACGTAGCCTGTCTCGGGCAGGCTCGCCACCCTGGGGTTTCCGGTTGTGGTTGTATCGGTTGTATCGGGCAGGGGAGTGGTCAGCCGCAGCCGGGTGTCCTCCGGGGCCGGGAACCCGGCCGCGGCGGCGACCGAAAGCATCCGTTCCACCTCGTGCAACCCGGTCTCGGGCAGGTGGTGCCGGACGTCGAGCAGCGAGCCGGGGTAGTCCTCGCAAGCGGCCGTGATGTGCGAGATGCCGGCCATCCGCAACAGCAGCGCTGTCGGCAGGGGATCTTGATGGAAGGAGGTGAGGATGATCGCCTGTCCGGCATCCAGCGCACGCAGCCGGTCCGTTATGCGTAGTACTTCGTCCTGGTGTACCGGGTCAGGCTCCGGATCCACCCAGGGGCAGTGCCAGGTGAGGATCTGGTCGACGCCCGGCAGCAGGCGAGCCGCCTGTTCACCCCGGGGTCCCGCCAGCAGCACCACGCGCCGCGTCGCCGCGTGGCCCGGGATCGCCGGCCCGGCGACGGCCCGGATCGCCGGCCCGGCGAGCAGCACATCGCCCGCACTGTCGAGCCGGACCACCAGTACCGTAAGCATGGGCGCGCCGCTACCCGCGAGAAGTAAGTGGAAACATGGCGCGACCATGTAGCACCACAACTGAAACGATCGCCCCATCAGCATCGCGTGATGGCCCGCCCGTCCCGCCTCAGGGATTCGGTCCAGGACGCGACCGGTTATGCCAGCGCCCCGCACCCGTGGCCCCTGTGCGTCCGTCGTCCGTGGCTCGTGTCCGTGATTCCTTCGTGTCCGTGCGTCGTGTCCGTGTCCGCGTTCGCGCTTCGTGTTCGCGCTTCGTGTTCGCGCTTCGTGTTCGCGCCCAAGCCCCCGCGCGTCCGTACCCCCTATGTCCCGTGGCTCGGGCGCGGTCAGCCTAGGCCCCTTGCCCTTCCCGCTATTAGTGCGGAAATTCTGTGCTACGCGGAAGTCTGACGGCCGTATTCGTACACGTAATTTCCAAGTAGCACCGATGTTCCGTATTAACCAGCATCGAGTTCGCTAATCAATGGATATTCAGGGAAATCCGGCGGCGGCGCGAAGCCGAGACTGCGATTCCCAGGCCGCCTACGCGTCTCCTGTGGCTGACAGACCCTAGCGTTTCAAGCTCCGCATGGGACAGCTCGCCTTGGCCGGCGAAACTTGCGCCCGGCCCGAAGCGACGTCGCCTACCCTTGCTCCCGCACTCGCAGCCCCTTTGCCTGGGTAAACGCGAGCCTGCCAGGAATCCGCCGGATCCGGGTCGGCGCCGGAGGCCCGCCGCCCCTTGACCGGCCCTTTGTTAGCGCTCACAATAACTGCGCTCCCTAGAACCGCCCAGCAGCGCTCGCCAACTACCCAATTGTGACCGGTCACATTCAGCCGATGCTCTACTCAGAACAGATTTGTGACCGGTCACATAGACCGCCGGACAAGGACCAAGGACCAACGAATCAACGGATCAAGGGCCAACGGGCCAGCCGAACCCAGCCAGCAGAGACCACATAGACCGCCGGACCAGCCGGGCGACCGGACCGCAGACCACCGAAACCAATCAGCAGAGACCACCGGACCAGCCGAACCAAAGGAGGATTCGATGACCCGAGCAACGAGACAAGGCCGTCTCGCCGCCGCCGCCGCGGCGGCCGGCCTAGCACTGATGATCCCGCTACTCGCGCCCGCCCAGAGCGCGGTCGCGGCCGAATCCATGACCGTCAACCTGGCCGCGACGACAAGGCCGGCGACTGCCGTCGGCGAAGGTTTCCTCTACGGCGTGAGCCAGGACGGCACCCAGCCAGCGGACCAGTTCCTGCTCCCCCTCGGCATCAACGCGTTCCGCGGCGGCGGCCACGCCTCAAGGGGCTGGATCGGGGACAACTACACCTTCGGCTCAGGTACCCAGGCGGACGTCACCTCGGTGATCGCGCAGGCCAGGCGCCTGAGCCACGCGCAGTACCAGGTGATCCTGAGCGACCTTTACGGCGCGGACGGCGGGCAGCCATCCAACACGATGTACCCGTGCGACAACGGGAACTGCTCCAACTGGGTCAGCTTCCTCGATGCCACCGTCGGCGCGCTCCAGGCCTCCGGCCTCAAGTTCGCCTACGACATCTGGAACGAGCCGGACATCTCCCTGTTCTGGACGCGAGGCGTGGACAGCACTCAGTACTTCCAGATGTGGGATACCGCGGCCAAGGAGATCCGGCGCATCGCACCGGGCGCGCTCATCGTCGGACCGTCGGTCGCTTCCACCCCGCAGCAGAATTCCGGCGAGTGGCAAACCTGGCTCGCCCACACCAAAGCGGCCGGGACGCTGCCCGACGAGATCACCAATCACGACGAAGGAGACGGCGACGACCCGGTCACCGTAGCGCAGTCGATCGACAGTGATCTGAGCGCCAACGGCATCTCGGCCATACCGCTGTCCGCCAACGAGTATCAGCCGCAGAACCAGCAGTCCGCCGGCCAGTCGGCCTGGTACCTGGCGCGGTTCGCCCAGTCCGGGTACACCAGCGCGCTGCGCGGTAACTGGAATTGCTGCCTCACGCCCAACCTGACCGGGATCCTCACCCAGAGCGGCGGCACCTGGCAGGCAACCGGCAACTGGTGGGTGTTCCGCACGTATGCCGATCTCACCGGCTCCCTCGTGTCCACCTCCGGCGAGGTCGGCACCACGGCGATCTCCGCCGCCGAGGACAGTTCCGCCCGGCGGGCGGTCGCCATCGTCGGCGACGAGAACGGCTTCACCGGCGCCGCGTCTGTGACGTTCACCGGGCTGTCTTCGGTGCCCTGGCTGGCGGCCAACGGCAATGTCAACGTCACCGTGTACCGGATTCCGGACCAGTCGCCGCTCAGCTCGCGGCAGGTGGTCCTCAGCCAGAACATGAGCACCTCCGGCGGCTCCATCACGGTGCCGTTCACGTTCCAGTCCTCACACGACGCGTTCGGGATCTACCTCACGCCTGCCCAGTCGGGCGGGTCTTTCCCGAGCGGCAACCACCAGCTCGTGATCGGCAACGACGGCCTCTGCCTCGACGTGTTCGGGAATACCAGCACGGCCGGGGCGGCGATAGACCAATGGACCTGCAACAGCCAGACCAACCAGCAGTTCCAGTTCGTGCCCGTCTCGGGTGGTTACGGTGAGCTTCAGGCCGAGAACTCAGGCGACGACGTGGCGGTGTCCGGCAGCTCCACTGCCTCCGGCACCGCTGATATCGTCCAGCAGGCGCCGAACGGAGCCTCGAACAGCTTGTGGCTCCCCGCGCAGCAGTCTGACGGCTCCTACCAGTTCCAGAATCAGAACAGCGGCTTGTGCCTGGACGTGCTGGGCGCAGGCAGCAACACCGGGCAGCAGCTCGACCAGTGGCCGTGCAAGAACGCCGCGGCTACCAACCAGGACTTCACTCCCCGCTGACGACTCCGCTCTCTGATCAGGAAAGACCCGCTGGGCCAGCCTCATGCTGGCCCAGCGGGCCCCAAGCAGAGCATCAGAGCTGACGGCGGATACCCGGCTCCTGCTCGGTGCCCAGAATCTGATGCCCGAACTCGCCCTCCAGCGATGTCCGGGCCACCCCGCGGCGGCCGAGCGGCAGGACGGTACGCCGGAAGCTCTCCTCCAGGAGCAGGGCGAGCCCGCCGTAGAGCGCGAAGACGCCGATCGGCACGCCCAGCCAGCCTGCCGCCGTCTCCGTCGCCTTGACGCCGGTCGCCTGGTAGACACCGGTGAGCGCGAACCGGCTCGCGGCGAACAGCATGAGAACGCCGAAGGCGGGCTTGCCCGGGATCGACGCGACGGACATCGCGAGCATCATCGGCACCAGGGTCAGCAGGAAGATGGCGAGCGGCAGGCTGAGACTCCCCGGCGGTCCCCCGATCTCGGTCAGCGCGGTCGCGGCCCACACCGCGGCGAATATGCACAGGCCGGTGGCGGCGCCATGGTCCCGGGCCAGGAAGGCGAACAGGCCGGCGAGCAGCTCCAGCGGCACCACGAACGCGAGCACGATCACCATCAGCTGCCTGCTGTCAGTCAACGGTGCCCAGTGCAGCTCCAGCGCGGTGAGCAGCATGGTCCCGGCGCCGAACGCGAAGAAGCCGAGCGGCAGGCTGCTCGCCACCGGCCGCAGCATGATACGAACCGCTTCGCCCGGCATCGGCCTCCGGGCGCCGTCAACTGACATGGTGTCTCCCTTCACTTTGCGGCCCCGCTTCCCGTGATGGCACGCGCTAACCGCAGGTGAACGTTTGCGCCGAAGATCGCGCGGTAGTCGCACGGGAGAATGCGGCTTATGGAGGACACGATGAGCGAACAAACCCAGCGTTCGGCGCGGGAACTGACGGCGCGTGAGCTGACGACGCAGCTAGGCGAGCAGGTTTCCCGGCTGATGCGCGAGGAGATCGCCCTCGCCCGGGCGGAGATGTTCGCCAATGCCCGGCAGGCCATGATGGGCGGCGGGCTGTTCGGCGGTGCCGCGCTGGCGGGCCATACCGCATGGCTCGTGCTGGCGGCCGCCGCCATCGCCGGCATCGCGGTCGTGCTGCCGGTCTGGGCCGCGGCCCTCATCATCGGCGGGGTGCTGGTCGTCATCGCTGGCGTGCTGGCGATGCTGGGGCGGCAGCGGTTCAAGCGCGGCGTGCCCCCGCTGCGGATGACGACCGACACCATCCGTGAGGACGTCGGCGAGATCGCGGGCAAGGTGCGGCGATGATCGGCGAGCACGGCGCCTCCGCCGAGGAGCAGGCCGAGCTACAGGCCCTGCGCGACGCGGCCAACGAGACGGCGCACGAAGCCGCTGAGACACTGGGCGCGCTCACCGACAAGCTCGCCGGGGCGGCCAGACCCGGGCAGATCGTCCGCAACCGGGTCACCGCCGCCAGGCGCCGGGCGGCCGAGAGCACCCGCCACACCATGCACCAGGCCAGCGGGCGGGCCCGGGCGATGACGAACACGACGTCGGGCCGGGTCGCCCTGGCCGGCGTGCCAACGGCGGTGCTCGCCCTGGCCGCGGCGCTCGTGCTGCTGCGCCGCCGTCGCCGCCGCTAGCCGCGTTTACCTGGCCCGGCCAAGGGCAGTCCGCAAGCCATGCCGTTCCGCAACCAGTTCGCGTGGCTGTTCGGCCAGAACACGACGATCGCGTGGGTGGTGTTCGGGCTGGTCTGCTTCACCCTGCTGGTCGCGATCGCGCTGAGCTGGTGGCGGCGGCGCCGCGGCCGGCCCGCGTCTGACAAGGCCGAGTCCAACCGGCTCGAGCTGGGCTACGTGGCCGCGCTGACCGGCATGGTGGTGTTCCTGGTGATATCCAGCTTCGCGGCGAATGGCAAGGAGTCGGCTGATCCGCCGGTCACCTACCGGGTACAGGTCACCGGGTACCAGTGGTGCTGGCGGTTCAGTTACCTGGGGACGCCGCTGGCGGTCAGCGGCCAGTGCGGGGGAGCGCAGTTGCCGGTGCTGGTGCTGCCGGCCGGGCAGCCGGTGGAGTTGCAGGTCACCTCGTCGGATGTGGTGCACGCGTTCTGGGTGCCTTATCTGAGGTACAAGACCTATGCGTATCCGGGGCACGTGAACAAATTCACCGTCACCATGCCGGGAACCGGGAAGTGGATCGGCCGGTGCGCGCAGTTGTGCGGGGTCTACCACTACGAGATGGATTTCTGGCTCCAGGTCGTCTCGCCCGCTCAGTTCAGCCAGTTCCTGACGAACGGCGGCCACCTGCGATGACCGCCGAAGTAAAGGCGGCGGTCTACCCGCCCCCGGCGGAGGACGAGGGGCGGGACGGACTGCTCGGCTGGCTGCTCACCATCGACCACAAGCGGATCGGCCTGCTGACCATCGGCACCGCGCTGCTCCTGTTCTTCTTCAACGGGGCGATCGCGCTGACCATGCGGGCCCAGCTGGCCCAGCCAAATCAGGACATCCTGAGCCCGCAGGCGTACCTGCAGTTCATGACCATGCACGGCACGGGCATGATCGCGACCACGATCACGCCGCTCGCCCTGGGGCTCGGGGTGTACCTGGTGCCGCTGCAGATCGGCGCGCCGCGGATCGCCGCACCTCGCACCACACTGCTGGGCTACTGGTTCTACGTGGCCGGCGCGATCATGCTCATCTGGGGTTTCCTGACACCGCAGGGCGCGCAGTCGGGCTGGTGGGGATACACGCCGCTGAGCAACAGCATGTACACGCCGGGGCCGGGGCAGCCGCTGTGGGTGGCCGGGTTCTTCCTCGCCGCCACCGGGATGATCCTCCAGGGTGTCACCACGCTGTGGACCATCCTCAGATTGCGCGCTCCTGGCGTCACCATGATGCGGATGCCGGTGTTCACCTGGGCGCAGCTGGTCACGGTCCTGATGGTGGTCGCCGCGTTCCCCGCGCTGCTGGCGGCGCTGCTGATCATCGTGATCCAGCGGTTCGACCCGGGGCTGGGCGCCAGCAACGCCTGGAACTTCGCCTACCAGGAGCTGTTCTGGTTCTACGGCCATCCGGTGGTCTATGTCATGTTCTTCCCGTTCGTCGGCTGCGTCGCCGAAGCGCTGTCGACGTTCTCCGGCCGCCGGTTCTTCGGCTACCAGGGCACGGTCCTGTCGCTGCTGGTGTTCGCGACCGGGTCGATGGCGGTCTGGGGCCATCACCTGTTCGCCAGCGGGCAGGAGGTCAACGACTACTTCTCGCTGACCTCGATCATGCTGACGATCCCGGCCGGCGTGGAGTACTTCGGGTTCCTCGGCACGATCCTCGGCGGCCGGCTGCGGTACACCACGTCGATGCTGTTCGCGCTGGCGTTCATCCCGCAGTTCCTGATCGGCGGCCTGACCGGCATCCTGGTCGCCAACCCGACCATCGACTACCAGGTCAACAACAGTTACTTCATCCTCGGCCACTTCCACTACACGCTGCTGGCGGGTAGTTTCTTCGGCTTCATGGCCGGCTTCTACCTGTGGTTCCCCAAGGCCACCGGCGTCATGCTGCGCGAAGGGCTCGGCAAGCTGCACTTGGTCCTGCTCGTCATCGGGACCAACACCACGTTCATCCCGTTCTTCTTCCTCGGCATGAGAGGAATGCCGCGCTGGATGGCGACCTACCCGTCCGGGGCGGGCTTCACCACGCTGAGCCTGATCTCCAGCATCGGCGCGGGCATCATCGGCCTGGCCATGCTGGTGCTGCTCTGGAACATCTATGTCTCGGCCCGGTTCAAGAAGCTGGCCCCGCCTGACCCCTGGCGGGGCCAGACCCTGGAATGGGCCACGTCCTCGCCGCCGCCGAGGTTCAACTTCAACCTGGCCTACCCGGTCCCGAAGGTGCGCGGGTACGCGCCCTTGTTCGACCTCCGCGAGCGAGCGCGTGGCGAGCAAGCACGTGGCGAGCAAGTACGCGCACAGCAGGCTGCCGAAGGCAGGTGAGTCAGATGGAACGACGCTTTTCCGCGGCGTTCGTGGTCGCCCTGTGGGGCGTGCTCAACGCGGTGATGGCGGCCCTGCTGGCCGGTTTCATCGCGGCCGGCTACGGCGCGACCATGTTCGAGGTCTGGGTGTACGGGTCCGCCTCCGGGCTGGTGATCCTCATCGCCCTGGGCGTCTGGTGGGCCCGGCGGCGGTCGGGAACCCCGCTGGCCCGTGGCCTGCGCATCCCGGCCCGGCCCGCATCCGTCGTGCTGTTCGCACTCGCGGTCATGCTGGTCTGGCTCGGCCTCCCGTTCGGCATGTGGCTGCCGATACTCGCCGTGATCCCGCTGGGCGCCGCCCTGATGATGGAAATAAGCGCCCGCCGTCCCGGATAACCCCCTGCCCAGCGGCGCCTGAACTCGCCGTCCCAGCGACGAATAACCCGGGCACGTATCCGGACATATCGGTATATGTACCTGGCATTTATGGAGGATAGGGGCCTCCTGGAAGAAAAGGCGCCGGAAAGAAGCGCCCTTTCTTCCGTGAGGCTCTTTTCTTCCGTGTCGTCCCGCGCAAGCTCCTTACGCATAACGTGCCATATCCCGGCAAACCGGCGGACACTAAAAGGGTGCCGGCGGGTTGAACCACCGCCGTTCGCGCTATTGGTCTGATTTCTGCTTGGCGGCGGGCCGGTCAGCATCGGAGCTATCGCCATCGGGGTTCGCGCTGGGGGTTTCCAGGCGCGTCCGCGTGTAGAAGTGGTTGAGCCTGGCCCGGACCTGCTCGCTGACGCGGCGCGGGGTGGGTACCGGAACGAGGTGGCGCGGCGTCAGGGCGATGAGATCGGCCGGCTGCCTGGCTTCCATCCTCGCCTTCTCCTCGTCCGACACCGGGCGGGCCACCGGTATATAGGCGCCGTCCATCGCGGCGATTGCGTAGGTCTCTCCCCGGCGGAGCTTGCGCCGGTCGGCGCGCTGCAATGCCAGGCAGATGTGCCTGGTCACGAAGAAGCCGATCACGGGGAAGACGAAGAATCCAATCCGGAGCACCCAGACGAAGTCCTCAATGGGGAAATTGAGGTGGTACGCGATAACGTCGTCGGCGCCGGCTATCTGGATGTCGGCGCCCATGGCCATGATGGCGACACCCAGGCCGGTGCGCGACGGAGCGTTGCGGGGGCGGTCGAGCACCAGGTGAATTCTCTTGTCGCCGGTGGCCCACTGTTCGACGAACGGATACACGCCCATGATGAGGAAGAACGCAAAGGGCACGAACGCGGCGGGCAGGAATACGTTCCATACGAGCGTGTGGCCGCCTATGTTGCTGACCACGCCGGGCATCATGCGCAGCGTTCCTTCAAGGAACCCGAAATACCAGTCCGGCTGGGAATTGGACGAGACGATGACTGGATCGTAGGGCCCGTACAGCCAGATCGGATTGATCTGGGCGGCGAACGCGAGCACGGTCAGCGTGCCGGCGACGATGAAGAACAGCGCGCTGGTCTTGGCCACGAAGATCGGGTATGTCGGATCGCCGACCTCTTTGTCGTCGCGTTGCTTCTTGCCCGGCCATTGCGTGTGTCCCTGATGCCACAAGATCATCAGATGGGCGCTGACCAGCGCGATGAGTATGCCCGGAACGAGCAGCACGTGGAAGATGTACAGGCGCGGAATGAACTGATCGCCGGGATACTGGCCGCCGAAGACAAAGAACGAGATATAGGTCCCGACGACGGGAACGGAAAGCATGATGCCTTGCGCGATGCGGACTCCGGTGCCGGACAGCAGATCGTCGGGCAGGGAGTAACCGGCGAACCCTTCGATCGCGGCCAGCGCGAACATGGTGGTCCCGATCACCCAGTTGAGCTCGCGTGGCTTACGGAATGCGCCGGTGAAGAACATCCGCAGCGCGTGAAGCGCGATGGAGGCCACGAACATCAGCGCGGCCCAGTGGTGGATCTGGCGCATCAGCAGGCCGCCGCGGATATCGAAGCTGATATGCAGCGTGGACTGGTACGCCTCGCTCATCCTGACGCCGTGGAGCTTTATGTAGGAGCCGTGATAGATGACTTCGGTCATGCTCGGCTTGAAGAACAGGGTCAGGAAGGTGCCGGTCAGGATCAGGATGATGAAGGAGTACAGCGCCATCTCGCCGAGAAAGAACGACCAGTGATCCGGAAATGCCTTCCTCAGCGCTTTGCGGCCCCACTTGGCCGCGCCGAACCGGTCGTCGATGCTCCGCCCCGTCGCGTAAAGCGCCCGTTTAGCCCGGTGCTCGCCCCGGTATCCAGGCATCGATCACCTCCGATTCGTGCTCGCGCGACTGCCCGGAACGCTTCACCCGAAACCTGTGTTTGAGGGGTGTGACCAGGGGTAGGCGCAATCCTCGCATCACGACATAGTTTCGGTTTCGCGCGCGGAGGTGAGGGTGCCTACCACGGAGCAGGTCCGGAAGCTGCTCGGGGAGGGCATGGACTACGCGGCCGTCGGCCGCGAGCTGGGCATCCCGGCCGGGCAGGCGTACATGATCGCGACAGGCATACCCGCGGACGGCGGTGATTCGGTCCCCGAAGCGGAGGCCGGGCAGCGTCCCTACTTCCTGCCCAGCAGCCAGCACCTGAGCAGCCCGCCGCCGCACAACCCGACCAGCAAGGAATCGGTACGGAAGTGGATCGCGGCCAGGGTCGCGGCGGACGGGCAGATGCGGGCCGCCATGCGGGCCCGGACCGCGGGCGAAGAAGACGAAGAATAGACGCCGGCCTGCCGGAAAGGAGCAGACCCTATGGGTGTGCGTACCTGGATAGATGCGTGGCCGGTGTACCGGCAGCTCCGGAGCATGGATCCGCTCGGCCGGGGGGCCGCGGCCAAGAGCCGCACCAGCTCCCGCCTGGCCGCGCGTACCGGGACCGCGGACAAGGTGGTCAAGTCGGTCTGCCCGTACTGCGCGGTCGGCTGCGGCCAGAACGTCTACGTGTCCGGAGGACGAGGGGGGTCTGGGGGGACGCCTCCCCACAGAGAAAAGGTAACCCAGATCGAGGGAGACCCGGATTCGCCGGTCAGCCGCGGCCGGCTATGCCCGAAGGGCTCGGCCAGCCTCCAGCTCACCACGGGCAGCGCGCGCGAATACGAGGTGCTGTACCGCCGTCCGCACGGCACGGACTGGGAGCCACTGGCCCTGGACCAGGCGATGGACATGATCGCTGACCGGGTCATCGAGGCGCGCCGCCAGGGCTGGCGGTGGGAGTCGGACGGCAAGCGCACCCGGCACACCCTTGGCTTCGCCAGCCTCGGCGGGGCGACCCTGGACAACGAAGAGAACTACCTGATCAAGAAGCTGTTCACCGCGCTGGGCGCGATCCAGATCGAGAATCAGGCGCGTATTTGACATTCCGCCACCGTCCCCAGTCTGGGGACTTCGTTCGGCCGCGGCGGCGCCACCACGTTCCAGCAGGACCTGCAGAACGCCGACTGCATCCTCATCGAGGGCTCGAACATGGCCGAGTGCCACCCGGTGGGGTTCCAGTGGGTGATGGAGGCCAAGGCGCGCGGCGCCACGGTGATCCACGTCGATCCGCGGTTCACCCGGACCAGCGCGCTCGCCGACCTGCACGTGCCGATCCGGGCGGGAGCGGACATCGCCTTCCTCGGCGGGATCATCAACTACGTCCTGGCCAACGATAAGTACTTCCGCGAGTACGTGGTCAATTTCACCAACGCCGCCACGATCATCAACGAGGACTTCGCCGACACCGAGGATCTGGATGGCCTGTTCTCGGGCTTCGATCCCGAGCACCGTACCTATGACACCCGCAGCTGGCAGTACGAGGGCACCGAGATGCAGGCCGCGTCCGGCGAGCGCGACGAGCTGTACGAAGACCGGGCCGGCATGGCCACGGTGCGCGAGGCCGGCCGGGGCGAGGCGCACGGCTCCGGCGGCGCGCACGTGGGTACGCCGCAAACGGACCCGAGCCTGGAGCATCCGCGATGCGTGTTCCAGATCCTGAAGCGGCATTATGCCCGGTACACGCCGGAGATGGTGGCCGAGGTGACCGGCGTGCCGCCGGATCTGTTCACGAAGGTGTGCGAGCTGCTGACCGGGAACTCCGGGCGTGACCGGACCAGTGCCGTCGTCTACAGCGTCGGCTGGACCCAGCACACGGTCGGCGTGCAGTACATCCGCACGGCCGCCATCCTCCAGTCGCTGCTGGGCAACATCGGCCGCCCGGGCGGCGGGATCATGGCCTTGCGCGGGCACGCGTCGATTCAGGGGTCGACCGACATCCCGACGCTGTTCAACCTGCTGCCCGGCTACATCCCGATGCCGCACGCGCACGCCAACGAAAATCTTGACAGTTTCGTAGCGGCCGAAGGCACCGACAAGGGCTACTGGGCGGACATGCGGTCCTACCTGGTGAGCCTGCTCAAGGCGTGGTGGGGGCCGGCCGCGGTACCCGAGAACGACTTCTGCTTCGACTACCTGCCCAGGCTGACCGGCAGCCACAGCACCTACGAGACCGTGATGGCCCAGCTCGCCGGAGATTGCCAGGGCTATTTCCTGATGGGCGAGAACCCGGCCGTCGGCTCCGCCAACGCCAAGCTGCAGCGGCTTGGCCTGGCCAGCCTGGACTGGCTGGTGGTGCGCGACTTCTCGTTGATCGAGTCCGCGACCTTCTGGAAGGACGGCCCGGAGATCGAGACCGGCGAGCTGCGCACCGCCGACATCGGCACCGAGGTGTTCTTCATGCCGGCCGCCGCCCACACCGAGAAGAGCGGCAGCTTCACCAACACCCAGCGGATGCTCCAGTGGCACCACCAGGCCGTCGAGCCGGCCGGCGCCGCGCGCAGCGAGCTGTGGTTCACCTACCATCTGGGCCGTCGCATAAGGGAGAAGCTGGCTCTGTCGACAGACGAGATGGACGCGCCGGTCCTGAACCTGACCTGGGACTATCCCACCGAGGGCGAGACGGCGGAGCCGGACGCCGAGGCGGTGCTGGCCGAGATCAACGGCTGGGACGCCAACGGCGACCCGCTGGCGTCCTACGAGCAGCTCAACGAGGACGGCTCCACCGTCTGCGGCTGCTGGATCTACTGCGGCGTCTACGCCGGCGGCGTCAACCAGGCGGCCCGCCGCAAGCCGGGCAAGGAGCAGAACTGGGTGGCGAACGAGTGGGGCTGGGCCTGGCCGGCGAACCGCCGGATCATCTACAACCGCGCCTCCGCCGATCCCGAGGGCAGGCCGTGGAGCGAGCGCAAGGCGCTGGTCTGGTGGGACGAGGAAAACGGAAAATGGACCGGGCATGACGTCCCGGACTTCACCGCGGACAAATCCCCCGCCTACCGGCCTTCGGAGGACGCGACTGGACCGGCGGCGCTGTCCGGGATCGATCCGTTCGTGATGCAGGCCGACGGCAAGGCCTGGCTGTACGTGCCGGCCGGCCTGCTCGACGGGCCGCTGCCCACGCACTACGAGCCGCAGGATTCGCCGTTCCGGAACCTGCTGTACGGCCAGCAGCGTAACCCTGTCCGGCAGGTACGGCCGTTCGCCCACCCGGACAACCGGTACCAGCCCAGCGACGGCGAGCCGGGAGCGGACGTCTTCCCGTACGTCGCCACCACGTACCGGCTGACCGAGCACCACACGGCGGGCGGGATGAGCCGCTGGCTGCCCTACCTGTCGGAGCTCCAGCCGGAGATGTTCTGCGAGGTGTCGCCGGAACTGGCCGCCGAGCGCGGGCTGGATCATTTCGGCTGGGCGACGATCGTCACCGCACGTAACGCGATCGAGGCCAGGGTGCTGGTGACGCCGCGGATGACGCCGCTGACCGTGCAGGGACGCCGGATCCATCAGGTCGGGATCCCGTACCACTGGGGCCCGAACGGTCTCAGCACCGGCGACCCCGCCAACGATCTCGTCGAGGTGAGCCTGGACCCGAACTCCCACATCCAGGAGACCAAGGCGTTCGCTTGCGACATCAGGCCGGGCCGGCGTCCGACCGGACCTGCCCGTGTGGCGCTGGTGCGGGATTACCAGCGAAGAGCCGATATCAACGAACGTACGGGGGTGGACTTATGAGCACGGTGACTTGGCTGCCGGAGATCCGCCGCGGCCGGTTCGAAGGCGCGCTGGCCGGTGCCGCGGACCCGGCGGCGGTGGACGGCTATACCGAGCATCCGCCGAGGATGGGGTTCTTCACCGACACTTCGGTGTGCATCGGCTGCAAGGCCTGTGAGGTGGCGTGCAAGGAGTGGAACCACGTTCCGGAGGACGGCCTGAACTTCACCGGGATGTCCTACGACAACACGGTGGGCCTGGGCGCGGACACCTGGCGCCACGTCGCGTTCATCGAGCAGCGGGTCAGCCGGGCAGATGCGGACGGCCAGCTCCGCTGGCTGATGGCATCGGATGTGTGCAAGCACTGCACGCATGCCGCCTGCCTGGATGTCTGCCCGACCGGGTCGCTGTTCCGCACCGAGTTCGGCACCGTGGTGGTGCAGGAGGACATCTGCAACGGCTGCGGTTACTGCATCCCGGCCTGCCCGTACGGAGTGATCGACCAGCGCGAAGGGGATGGCCGCGCCTGGAAGTGCACGCTGTGCTACGACCGGATCAGCGACGGCATGGAACCGGCCTGCGCCAAGGCCTGCCCGACCGACTCCATCCAGTTCGGGCCCGTCGAGGAGCTGCGCCAGCGCGCCGCGCGACGGGTGGACGAACTGCACTCGGCGGGCGTGGCGGACGCGCGCCTTTACGGCGAGGATCCCGACGATGGAGTCGGTGGCGACGGCGCGTTCTTCCTGCTGCTGGATGAGCCGGAGGTCTACGGCCTGCCGCCGGACCCGGTGGTCACCACCCGGGACCTGCCGTCCATGTGGCGGCACGTCGGCGCGGCGGCGGCCGCGCTGACCGTCACCGCCGCCGCCTCGTTCGTGGCCGCGGTACCAGAGAGGCTCCGCCTCGGACCGCCGAGTTTGACGGTTCTGCGGGCGAGCAGGTGCCGGTGGGTTCATCCTCGCAATCAGGAGCTGGTTGCGAGGAGTGGTCATGGCGTCACGTCTAGTGCGGGAAAATGCGGTTACGGTCAATGACGTGCTGGACGGGCGCAAGCTGCTGGAGATCGACTGCGTGGACCGGGTCTACCTGACCTTGTCGGTTCCGAGCCTGATAGTGGGCGGTCAGGTAGTGAGCTTCCTGACCGCTCATGAGAAGAACCCGATCCCCTCGCCTGCGCTGCTGGAGCGGCGCGGGCTGGCATTCCGCCGGGCAGTGGTCTCTTTCGCTCAGGCCAATGACATCCCGGTGCTGAGCTTTGCCGGTAAGCGGGATAAAGGCCGGCCCGGGGTACTGGCCGAGTCCCCGTGGCCGGAGCGGAAGATCGACCGGGTCATGCCGCTGATGCGCGAGGCCGCGGCCACGGGGCGGTCCCAGGTGGTCGCGATCGGGGTGGCGCAGGAGTACCAGCGGGTGTTCACCGGAACCAAGTCCCAGACCCCCACCGGAGCGGTGTGGTTCTCCTATAACCGGACCGAGCGCCGGGTGACCTGCTACTACTTCTACGTCTGGGACGAAGGTTTCGGCCCCGCGTTCATCAAGATCTGCGCGTATTTCCCCTATCCGGGCAAGATCTGGGTCAACGGCCACGAGTGGGCCAAGCGCCAGGCGGCCCGGGCAGGCCTGGCCTTCAAGGAGCTGTCCAACGGGTTCGCGTCCTGCGACAATCCGGCCGCCCTGCAGGAGATCTGCGACCGGCTCGGCCCGGGCCAGATCCGGGTGTTCGCCGAACGCTGGTGGGCCCGGCTGCCGCTCCCGTTCACCAGCGCCGACCGTCAGGCCGGTTACTGGTGGGACATCTCCATTCGCCAGGTCGAGGTCGCCAAGACCATCACATTCACCGCGCCCCGCCACTCCCGGGCATTCTTCGAGGCCCTGGCCGCGGACAATCTCGACATCGGCCGCCCGGACAACATGGAGATCATCTTCAACCGGCAGATCCGCTCGACCACCAAGGGCGTCTTCCGCACCGCCGTCGACCGCGACAACGACGGCGTCGTGATAAACGCCTTCTACCGGCACTCCCGCATCAAGACCTACCTCAAAGACGGCCGGGCGCTACGGATCGAGACCGTCATCAACGACACCTACGACATCGGGGTCCTGCGACGCATCGAGCACTTCGACGAACTGACCGCCAAGGCCCGTGACGTCAACCGGCGGATGCTGCAGACTATGCGTGCCGGCCAGGACTGCGTCCTTGCGAGCCCAGCCATTGAGCGGGTCGCACAGCCCACCCTCACCGAGGATGGCAGGCGGGCCCCGGCCCTGCGGTTCGGCGAGCCCCGGGTGATGGCCCTGGCCGGCGCCTTGTCCCTGACGCTGTCCGGCGCCTGCGGCCTGACCAACAAGAGCCTGCGTGCCTTGACCGCCCGGCTGCTCGAAGCAGACTACAGTGCCAGCCAGATGACCTACGACCTGCGACGCCTGCGCCTCAACGGGCTGATCAGCCGGATCGAGCACACCCACACCTACGTCTTGACCCCCGACGGCCAGCGCATCGCGATCTTCTACACCAAGCTCTACAACCGCCTGCTCAGACCCCTGGCCGCCGCCGACCAACCGCAAGCCCCGCCCGGACTACGCCAGGCACTCGCCGCGATCGATCATCATGTCGACGACTACATCACCCGGGCACGACTCAAGCCTGCGACTTGAAAACTTGACTCTCCTGTTCAGAATCCCGGCCCCAAAGCTCTAGGGAGCCGGCGATGAGCGATATTTCCTTCCGCGCCAAATTCTCGCTGCGCTCGTCGGCGCGGGGGCCACGGCGGGAACCGACGCCCCTTCGGGACGTCGACCGCCGCGGCGCTCGCTTCGCTCGCCGCGTTCGCCCCGAACAACCGATGGTCCCGGCGGCCGAGTTCACCTCGTACTACGGCAAGCCGATCATCAACCAGCCGGTCTGGGAAGCACCTGATATTCCCGGCTATCTGTTCCTTGGCGGGCTGGCCGGCGGCTCGTCGCTGCTCGCGGCGGGATCCGATATGACCGGCCGCCCGGTGCTGAGCCGGGTCGCCAAGACCGGTGCGGTGGCGGCCGGCGCGTTGTCGATGGTGGCGCTGGTCCACGACCTGGGCCGGCCGGCCCGGTTCCTCAACATGCTCCGGGTGTTCAAGGTGACATCGCCGATGAGCGTCGGCTCGTGGATCCTGTCCGGCTACGTGCCGGCCGCCGGAGCGGCGGCATTCTGCGCGCTGACCGGACGCATGCCGAAGATCGGCGCGGCGGCCACGGCCGGAGCGGCGTTGCTCGGGCCGGCCGTGGCGTCGTACACGGCGGCGCTGATCAGCGACACCGCCGTCCCGGCCTGGCACGACGGCTACCAGGAGATGCCGTTCGTCTTTGTCGGTTCCGGTGCGATGGCCGCCGGCGGCCTTGGGTTGCTGGCCGGGTTGCTGCCTGGTGCCCGGCCGGGTGAGTCCGCGCCCGCGCGCAACCTGGCGCTACTGGGCGCGGGGATGGAGTCCGCCGCTCTGGAGCAGATGGAACACCGCATGGGTATGGTGGCCGAGCCATACTCCGAGGGCCATGGCGGTATGTACGTCAAGACCGGCAAGGCACTGGCCGCCGTTGGCGTGGCCGGGGCGGCATTCAGCCAGCGCAGCCGGGTTGCTGCCGCGGTGTCCGGCACCGCGATGCTCGCCGCCTCAGTCGCGACCCGGTGGGGCATCTTCCACGCCGGGCTGGCGTCGGCAGCCGACCCGAAGTACACGGTGATCCCCCAGCGTCAACGGCTGGCCGAGGGCCAGTCCTCAGGTTCCTAGCTGGACCCTCAGGTTCCTAGCTGGCGCAGCGCTCGGTCGAGGATGCCTGCGCGGTCGTGGGGGGCGTGGTCGGCGGCGATGAAGTGGTTGCCGATCAGCAGCGAATAGGCCAGCAGGCTCCGGGCTTCTACATCCTTGGCATCGGAGCAGAACGAACCGAATAGCGACCGGAGGTAGCCCATCCGGCGGTTGTCGACGCGGCGGAGCCGCTCGGCGACCGCCGGGTCGTGCCGCGCCCAGTCCCGGATGGCCAGGTCGGTCTTCACCACGCCGGGCGAGGTGAGCGCGAGCAGCCGCCGGAGCTTGGCCGCGGCATCGCCGCCCTCCCGTTCCAGCCGCTCCGTCACCTCCTCGGTCGTCGCCCGCTCCCAGGTGTCGAGCATGGCGTCCAGCAGCGCCTTGCGATCGGCGAAGTGCCAGTAGAAGCCGCCCCTGGTCACGCCGAGCGACTGGGCCAGTGGCTCGATCCGCACGGCGTCCGGCCCGCCGGCGGCGAGGGCCCGCAGCCCGTGCTCGATCCATTTGCTCCGTGGCGTGCGGGTCGGAGGAGCCACCGCGCGGCGCTCAGCGCCCCTGCCAGCGGGGCTCGCGGCCCTCGGTCATGGCCTGGAGCGCCTCTTTGAAATCGTCCGATCTGACGCAGCGTATCTGCTCCTCGAGCGCCACCCGGAAGCTCTCGTCGGCGTCGCGGTGCCACGCCGCGTCGATGGCCCGTCTGGCGCCCCGTACCGCCAGCGGCGGCTGAGCGGCCAGGCGCCCGGCGAGTCCGGCCGCCGCGGCGTCAAGGTCACCGTCGGCGACCACCCGGTTGGCCAGGCCGATCCGCAGCGCGTGCTCGGCGTCGATGATCTCGCCCAGCAGGATCAGCTCCCGCGCGCGGCTTTCCCCCACGATCCGGGGCAGCCGGACGGTGGCGCCCATGTCGGGCAGTATCCCGTAGCGGGTTTCCAGCAGGCCCACCTTGGTGCCTTCGGCGAAGACGCGGAAGTCGCAGGCCAGCGCGAGCTGGAGCCCGGCGCCATAGGCGTGGCCGCGCACCGCCGCCACGCTGGCGCAGCCGAGCTTCGGGATCCAGCTGAACGTCCCGGCCGCGGCCATGCCGTCGGCCAGGGCCTGCTCATCGTCGGGTTGGCCGGCCAGGCCGGCCAGTATCCCGCCCATGCCCTCGACCAGGTCGATTCCGGCCGAGAAGGCCGGCCCCTCCCCGGTAACCACCAGGCACCGAAGGGTGTCGTCAGGCAGCAGCTCGGTGCCGAGCCGGGTCAGCTCCCGCCACATCAGCGGGTTCTGCGCGTTGCGTTTGTCCGGCCGCGCCAACGTCAGCGTGCCGATATCTGCTTGGCGCTGGTAACGAATGGTCTGAAAGTCACTCATAATCCATACAGTACTGTATGGATTGACGCCCCCAGGCGCAGGTCACCCGTACCCCGCGCCAACCCCCTCGCCCTCGTCTCTCGCTCCTCGTCTCTCGCCCCTTCGCGCGCCTCACGTCTCGCTCTCGTCTCTCGCGTCTCGCGTCTCGCCCTCGCCTCGCGCCTCTCGCCTCTCGCCCTCGCGCCTCGCGTCCCGCCCTCGCCCTCACCTCTCGCCTCTCGCCCCATAGGCCGCACCGCAGGGCCCGCGGTCGCGGACCACGTTCTTGTAGTGAATGTGCCATTGACTACAGCGGGGTGTACGCAATGGCACATTCACTCCATATTGGAAGCCGATTTCTCAACGCGACCAAATCGGGGTCATCTCATACCTCGCATAGCGGACACTGGTCGGCCACAGTGTGGAAGATCGGAGTCTTCTGGAAGAAAAGGCGCCGAAAACCGGCGCCCTTTCTTCCGCGAGGCCCTTTTCTTCCGCGTATCCACCGCAACCGCCGGTCCATATAACGGTCATATCCGTCAAAACCGGCGGCCGCTCCCGACATGCTGAAACTCGCATCGTATGTGAACGCTCACAATTGGCGGCCAAGCGTCCGGGCCAACCGGTAGATTGTCACATTCACCCGGTCCTATGCGGGTGGCTGCCACATTCATCCGACCCGCCCAGCCTCGGACCGGCAAACCCTCGCCCGACATTTCACGATTCGTCCCGGGGGGCGGTCGGGGGCGGGTGTACCGGGGTGGTGGTCGGGGGTTTGGGGGCGGGCCCGGGGCGGGGGAGCGGGCGGCGGTAAGGTCCGATGTATGGAGTACCGTCAACTGGGCCGGTCCGGCCTGCGAATTTCCGTGCTGACCATGGGGACCATGACGTTCGGCGGGAGCGGTCCCTTCGCCAACGTGGGAACGACCGACGTAGCCGAGGCACGACGCCAGGTCGACATGTGCCTGGATGCCGGGATCAACCTCATCGACACCGCCGACGTCTACTCGAACGGCCAGTCCGAGGAAATCCTGGGGCAGGTGCTACAGGGCCGCCGGGACCGGGTGCTGGTGGCGACCAAGGTCCGGATGCCGATGGGCGCCGGGCCGAACGACGCCGGGCTGTCGCACCACCACATCGTCTCCGGCTGCGAGGCCAGCCTGCGCCGGCTGGGCACCGACCATATCGACCTGTACCAGCTACACGAGTGGGACGGCCAGACCCCGGTCGAGGAGACGCTTCAGGCGCTTGACCTGCTGGTCCGCTCGGGCAAGGTACGGTACGCCGGCGCCTCCAACTACGCGTCGTGGCAGCTGATGAAGGCGCTCGGCACCGCCGACCGGCTGCACCTGCCCCGGTTCGCCAGCCAGCAGATCTACTACTCGCTCCAGGCCCGCGAGGCGGAATATGAGCTCATCCCGCTGGCGGTCGATCAGGGCCTCGGTGTCCTGGTGTGGAGCCCGCTGGCGGGCGGGCTGCTGACCGGCAAATACCGTCGCGACCAGCAGCCGGCGGGCGGGTCGCGGCAGCTCACCGACTGGAACGAGCCGCCGGTCTACGATCGCGGCAAGCTGTACGACATCGTCGACGTCCTGGTCGGCATCGGCGCGCAGCGCGGCGTGTCGGCCGCCCAGGTGGCGCTGGCCTACACCCTCGGCAAGCCCGCGGTCACCTCGCTGGTCATCGGCGCGCGTACCAGCGAGCAACTCGCCGACAACCTGGCGGCCGCCGCCCTCACGCTCACCGCTGACGAGCGGGCCCAGCTCGACAAGGCGAGCGCGCCGCCGCTGATCTACCCGTACTGGCACCAGGCCAAGACCGCGCGCGACCGGCTTTCACCCGCCGACCTGACCTTGCTGGGCCCCTATCTCGGATGACCAGACCAGGCTCGCCGCTAGTGCCATGGCCAGCGCCGTCATAATCAGGTCGCTGCCGGCGAGCATGATGAGGCCGCCTTCATGCAGGTCACTTTGCACGAACGACATCAGTATCACCCCCACCGCCGTGTCCGGGACCATGGCCACGAGCAGCAGGAGGTATCTGCCCAGCAGTGAGGGGCGCCAGCGCAGCGGCTCGGCGCCGATGACCGGGAGGAAGTACAGATAGCCGGTCACCAGGTACAGGGCATGTTCGGCGGCGTGCAGCGCCGGGTTTTCCAGCACCAGTTCCCGCAACGGCGTCAGGTGCGTCACCGTCACCACCACGGCGTACAGCGTGACCGCGAACGGCGGCCAGGTGAGCGCGGTGGCGATGCGTGACCTTATGGCGCGCTTGATCCAGGTATGCACCGGGTTCCGGGCCGCGTGCAGCGCCAGCGTGACCGGCCGGCCGAACACCAGCAGCGGAGGAGCGACCATGATCAGCAGCAGGTGCTGGATCATGTGGACGCTGAACAGCACATCGTCGTAGGCGCCGACGCTGCTCTGGGTGGCCACCGCGATGACCGCCAGGCCGGCCAGGAACGCCGCTGTCCGGGCGGCCGGCCACGGCCGCGCCGGATGGCGACGCTGGACCGCCCGGACACCGTACAGGTAGCCCGCCGCGGACAGGATGAGCAGCGCGGTCACCAGGGGCAGGAATTGCCACGTGGTGAACGCGCTGTGCGGCGTCAGCGCTGGCACGCCAAGTTTGCTACCCGCGCGAGCCGATGACACGCATGTGAACGCCGGCGGCGTTTGCCGACGTGGCGGCGGGGAAGTCGGGACCCGTGGAACCGCTAGCTGGAGAGCCGAGGCAGCGCAAATTCCAGGTGCCCGTCGCCCGCCGGGTGGGAACGTGGCTCTGCTGGTGGGTGCTATTGATGTCGTTCTGGGTAATGCTTAATGACTCCACGCTGCCCGATGAACTGCTGGCCGGCGCCGGCGCGGCCATCCTCGGCGCGTTGCTCGCCGAGCAGGTGAGCTATCAGGCGGCGACCAGGTTCCGGATGCGGTTCGAGTGGGTGGCCCGCGCGCTGAGCCTGCCGGGGAAGGTGGTCGCGGACACGGTGACGATCTTCGGCGCGCTGTGGCGGAAACTGGCGCGGGGCGAGGACCCGCCCAGCCGGTTCGCTGAGCTGCCGGTCGAGTTCGGGGACGACACACCGGAGGGAGTCACCCGCCGGGTGCTGCTGATCGGCGGTCGCAGCGTCGCGCCGAACGCGTTCGCGCTCGGCATCGACAAGGACACCAACCTGATGGTGGTGCATGAGCTAGTAGCGAAGGGCGACTGATCATGACCATGGGGTTCGTCGCGGCGGCCATCGCGATGCTGGTGGCCACGATCCCGGCCGGGATCGTGCTGTGCCGGGGAGACACGGGCTCGGCGGTTGTCGCTTATGAGTTCATCAGCACCGTGGTCGTCCTGGTGCTGGCGCTGCTCGCGCAGGCCTTCCAGCGGTCCAGCCTGTTCGAGCTGCCGGTCCTGCTGGCGTTGCTCATGTTCGGCAGCGGGCTGGTGTACATCCGCGCCATGGAGCGATGGCTGTGATCATCAAAGACATCTTCTCCGACATCCTGCTCGGGCTGGCGGTGCTGATCGTGATCGGCTGCGCCATCGGCATTCTCATGATGCCGGACGCCTACGCCAAGCTCCACTTCGTGACCCCGGCCGCGCTGATCGCGCCGCTGCTGGTGGCGCTCGCGATCATGGTCCAGATGGGTGTCTACGAGAACACCGGCCAGAGCTTCCTGGCCCTGTTCTTCCTGGCCATCGCCGGACCGTACCTCTCACACGCCACCATGCGGGCGATCCGGGTCCGGGAGAAGGGCGACTGGCGTCCGGGTCGCGCACCCGCGAAGCGGCCGGCGGAGGAGAAAGAACAATGATCGCCGCGGTGCACACCCCGTACACGGTTCCCATCGGCTTCATGGAAGCGCTCCAGGTGACCGTGCTGATCCTGGTGGCGGCCGGGGCGACCGCGGTCGTGCTCATCCGCAAGCACGTGCGGCAGGTGATCGCGCTCAGCGTCTACGGATTGATGCTGGCACTGCTGTTCCTGACCTTCCAGGCGCCCGACGTCACACTGTCCGAGCTCACCGTGGGCGCGGTGGCGCTTCCCGTCATCTTGCTGCTGGCGCTGGCGAAAACGAGGAAGCGCGAAGAATGACGGAGGTTCAGCGCCGCTGGATGTTCCTGGCCGGGGCGGCCGGACTGGTCGCCTTCGTGCTGTGGGGCCTGCTCGGCCTGCCGGGGTTCGGGAACTACCCGGGTCCTTACGGGCCTTCGATCCTGCGGATCGCGGTGGCGCAGACCAACGCCACCGGCGTGGTCTCGGCGGTCAACTTCGCCTACCGCGGTTTCGACACCGTGGGAGAGGAGTTCATCCTGTTCACGGCCGCGGCCGGGGTGTCCACCGTGTTGCGGCACCTGCGCCACGAACGGGAGCGTTCGGCCGTCGACGAGGCCGCCGATCGCGACGTGCCGCCGACCAGCAGCGCGGTCCGGATGACCGCCCTGGTCTTCGCCGGCCCGGTGATGGTGGCGGGCTGGTGGCTCGCCTCGCACGCCCAGACCAACCCGTCGGGGGGGTTCCAGGGCGGGGTGGTCCTCGCCACGGCCTTCATCCTCGTCTACCTGGCCGGTGAATTCCTGGTCTTCAAACGGTTCAGCCCGGTGGACCTGACCGAGGTGGTGGAGGCGGTGGGCGCGGGAGGCTTCGCCGCCGTCGGTGTCGCCGCGGTGGCGATGAGCCTGCCTTACCTGACCGATTACCTGGGGCTCGGGTCGATTCCGGGTGCGGTGAGCTCGTCGGGGACGATCGCCCTGATCAGCTTCTTCGTCGGGCTGGAGGTGGCCGCGGCGTTCATCCTGATCGTCGGCGAGATGCTCGAGCAGACCCTGCTCATCCGGCAGGAGGATTCGGAATGACCGTGTTCCCGTTCATCGTGGTGGCCTGGATTCTCCTCGTCGGCCTGTACGGCATGGTCACCAGCCGGCACCTGGTGCACCAGATCATCTGCCTGATCGTCGTGCAGTCATCGACCTATGTGCTGCTGCTCGGCGTCGGGTACGTGACCGGCGCGGTGGCGCCGTACTACTTCGACGTGCCCAACCACACCCCGGCCGTGGATCCGGTGGTCCAGGCGCTCGCCCTCACCGACGTCGTGGTGGAGGCGGCGGTGACCGCCCTGCTGCTGTCCTTCGCCATCCAGGCGCACAAGCGGTTCGGCACGCTCGACCCGCACGAGCTGGCCGAGCTCAAGGGCTGACCGCACCGTGGACCAGCTTCTCGCGCTAGTCGTGGCGGTGCCGCTGCTGACGGCCGCCGGCGTCTCCGCGGCCACCCCGCTGTTCCGCAGGCATCGCAAGATACTGGACGCCATCGCGATCGCCGCGGCGGCAGCCGTGTCGGTCATGCTGCTCGTCGTCACGATCAGGACCGCGGGCGGGGACGAGGTCTACTGGTTCGCCGGCTTCACACCGTCGCACGGTGTGGCCATCGGCATCGACTTCCAGGCCGGGGCGGTGAACGCGGGCCTGGCCTGCCTGGCCGCGGTGCTGGTCACCGCGGCCATGACGTTCTCCTGGGAGTACTTCCAGCGGGTCGGCACCTACTACCACGCGCTGATGCTGACGTTCCTCGCGGGCATGGTCGGCTTCTGCCTCACCGGGGACATCTTCGACCTGTTCGTGTGGTTCGAGCTGATGGGCGTGTCGGCGTACGCGCTGACCGCCTACCGGCCGGAGGAGCGCGGCCCGATCCAGGGCGCGCTCAATTTCGCCATCACCAACAGCGTGGGCGCGTACCTGTCGCTGTGCGGCATCGGGCTGATCTATGGCCGCACCGGCGCACTGAACATGGCGCAGATCGCGGACTGGGCGGCCCACCACCATTCCGCGTCCCGGGTAATGATCGTCGCCTTCCTGCTCATCATCGCGGGGCTGCTGATCAAGAGCGCGATCGTCCCCTTCCACTTCTGGCTGGCGGACGCGCACGCGGTGGCGCCGACCCCGGTCTGCGTACTGTTCTCCGGCGTGATGGTGGAACTCGGGCTGTACGGCATCGCCCGGGTCTACTGGTCGATGTTCGGCGATGCCCTGGGTCACCGGGGGGTCATCTCGCACATGTTCCTCGCGCTGGGCATTCTCACCGCCGTGACCGGGGCCCTGTTCTGCTTCCGCGAGCGGCATATAAAGCGGCTGCTGGCGTTCTCCACGATCAGCCACGCGGGCATGTTCCTGACCGGGATCTCGCTGCTCACCCCGCTCGGGCTGGCCGGGGCCGCGGTGTACGTGATCGGTCACGCCCTGGTGAAGGCCGCGCTGTTCCTGTGCACCGGCATCGTGCTGCACCGGCTGGGCTCGATCAACGAGACCCGGTTGCACGGGCGGGGCCGGCACCTGAAGATCACCGGCGTGGTGTTCACGCTGGCCGGGCTCGGACTGGCCGATCTGCCGCCGTTCGCTACCTTCCTCGGCAAAGGCTGGGTCGAGGCCAGCGGCGACGCGCACGGGGTCGGCTGGATCATCGCGATCCTGATGATCTGCACCATCCTGGCCGGCGGGGCGGTGCTGCGGGTGGCTGGCGGGGTGTTCTACGGCCTGGGCGATCCCCCCGGCGAGGGCGAGCAGATGGCTCAGCAGGCCGACGAGGAGACCAGCGAGACCGACGAGGCCAAACAGCGGACCCCGCGCACCATGATCGTCCCGCCCCTGGTCCTGGTGTGCGGGGCGGTCATCATCGGCCTGATCGGCCAGCTCGGCCCGGTGGTGCAGAAAGCAGCCATCCGGTTCGAGGACCAGGGCGCCTACATCGCCACGGCCCTGTCCGGCGCGCACGTCACGCATCCCGCCGCGCTCGCGCCGGCGGAGCCGACCGGCGTCACGCTGGCCGACGTGCTGACCGGGGTCGGCTCCACCGCGGGCGCGCTGCTCCTGGCCTACCTGGCGCTGTACTGGCGGCGCCTGCCGCTGCTGCGGCGGGGCTACGAGCCCGGCGCCGGACTGACCGCGCCGATCATGCGGTTCCAAAGCGGCATCGTCAACGACTACGTGACCTGGCTCGTCTTCGGCCTGGCCTGCCTGGGCGCCGTCCTGGCGTTCAGCCTCGGCTGAACGAAGCAGGAGGTTTTGGCTGCCCACGTTGGGTAGCCAAGTCTCATGACCCTCCTCGATGACGTCAAGGCCAAGGTCACCGATCTGGCCCGGTCCTCCAGGCATGAATACGCCGGCGGCGAGGACCGGCCGCTGGGCGGCTACGTCGGCACCATGGCCGTCTACGCCGCGATGGTCGGCGGGATCGCCGCGCTGGCGCGGGCGACCGGACGGGATGTCCCGGAGGGCCTGGACCTGAAGGATGTGGCGCTGTCCGCGGCGGCCACGCACAAGCTGAGCCGGCTGCTGGCCAAGGACCCGGTGACCAGCCCGCTGCGGGCTCCCTTCACCGAGTACCAAGGGACGTCCGGCCCGTCCGAGCTGAAGGAGGAGGTCCGCGGCGGCGGCGCGCAGAAGGCGGTGGGCGAGCTCATCACCTGCCCGTTCTGCACCGGCGTGTGGGTCGCCACCGCGCTGACCGCCGGACTGATCTACCTGCCCAGGACCACGCGCCTGGCGATCGGCACGCTCGCCGCGCTGGCCGGCGCGGACATGCTGCAGTTCGTCTACGCCTGGCTGCAGAAGGAGACGTCCTGATCAATGGCCGATGATAACAGCAAGAGGCGGGCCGCCGCCGTACCCGATTACCTGAGGATTGGGGTGGAGGAGCGCGGCCCGATCCGCGTGCTGACGGCGACCGGCGACCTGGATTGCTTCACGGTCAGTGAATTCATGCGGCAGATCACGGCGATACGTAAGCTGCCCGCCGGGCGCATCGTCGTGGACCTGTCCGGGCTGCGGTTCGTCGACTGCGCGGGCATCCGTGCCCTGGCCAGTGCGAGACGGGCCGCGGAGACGGACAGTCGCGTGATCCTGCGCTCGATTAGGCCCGCGGTCCGCCGGGCGCTGCAAGTGCTCGGCGTGGAGCTGGAGCCGCCTCCGCCGGTCAGGCCATCAGCCATCGCGGAATCGCCGATCATGTCCGAGGTACGACGGGTGATCGAGGACAGCCGCGGCCTTGCGCGCAGCCTGGCCGCCACCGAGGAAAGGGTGGCTGGCACGTTCTCGTGGCTCGCCGAGTGCCGCCCGCAGCGGGACACGGCACGCCTGCTCGGCCTCAGCGATGCCGCGACCAGGCAGGCAGCCCGTTTGCGTCGCCTGGCGGGATTAACGTGTCCAGTCCTCCCAGCTGAGGCCTACGACTCGGCTGAACTCGGACGTGTTCGCCGTGACCACTGTCAGTCCGCGCCGGAGTGCCTGGCCTGCGATCAGCACGTCATAAGCGCCGATAGGAGTCCCGCCCTTCTCCAAGGCCGCGCGCACCTGCCCTGCGATCCTGGCATCCTCGTCATCAAAGTCCAGCAGGTCCAGATCACCGGAAAGCAAGACACGTAGGCGCTCGGTATTCTCTGGCACCTGGCTACTCTTCGCCACTCCGTACCACAGCTCGAACAAGACGACCGACGATAGTGCGAGATAATCACCGGCCGCTTCCGCCTCCCGGTACCGTTCCCGCGCTCCGGCGGGCTTGTTCCGCAGCAGCGCGACCACAGCGTTGGTGTCGAGGAGGTAGTTCACCCGAAGATGTCCTCATCGGCAGGCGTGGGCGGCTGGTTCCTGCCGTCATCAAATAGCGGCACGTCCGCGAAACGGTCCAGTTCGGCGAACCACGCGTCGATGTCGGACGCGATCGGCTCCAGCAGCACACCGTCGCCCATGTGCCGGACGCGCACCCGGTCGCCAGGCAGTCGGAACTCTTTAGGCAGTCGTACAGCCTGGCTCCGGCCATGGGTGAAAAGCCTTGCGATCGCCGTGTCCGCCATGACGCCTCCCTCAACTGATAGCTATCATCAGTATATACCATGGCCGCTGGCCATCACCGTGGTGCTGCTTCCTATGGCCGCCCATCGCTACCGTCGGCGCCGTTGAGCAGGACGGCGGCGTTGATCAGGGCCAGGTGGGACAGGCCCTGCGGGATGTTGCCGAGGAAGGCGCCCGACTCCGGGTCGATCTCCTCGGCGAACAGCCCCAGGTCGCTGGCGTGGGCGGTTACCTCCTCCCACAGCTTCCGCGCCTCGCCGGACTGCCCGCTGCGGACCAGCGCGTCGACCAGCCAGAACGAACACGCCACGAACGCCCCTTCAAACGAACGAGAGCCGGTCATCCGGTAGAGCCATGGCCCGTCGGACAGCTCGGCCCTGACGGCGTCGATCGTGGAACGGAACCGCTGGTCCTCGCCGGGCAGGAAGCCGGTACGAGCCAGCAGCAGCACCGCGGCGTCGAGATCGTCGCCACCCGCATAGGCGGCGTACGACCGTTTGACCTCCGACCAGCAGTGCTGGTTGATCCACGAGCGGATGGCCGCCTTCTCCGCCTGCCAGCGGTCCAGGTCGCGGTCGGACACCTGGCCGCACGAGGCCAGCCGCTCCAGCCGGTCCAGCGCCACCCAGCAGCCCACTTTGGAGAACGTGTTGTGCCGCCGTTCGTCCAGCTCCCAGATCCCGCAATCCGGCTCGGTCCAGATGTCGCACACCCGGTTCCCCAGCGACGCGAGCAAGTCCGCGCTGTCCGGGTCCAGGTGCGCGCCCGCCCGGTCGACCGCGAGCCAGACGCACTCCAGCAGGTCGCCGTAGTTCCCCCACTGCGGCTGATCCACCGCCTGGTTCCCGCCCCGGCAGGGGGAGGAATCCCGGTAGCCGCGCAGCCGCAGCACGGTCTCCTCCGACTCGGCATCAGGCACGTTCCCGTGCAGCCCGTAAAACGGGTGGATGACCGGCGCCGTCGTGCTGATACTGCTGAGCATCCAGGACAGGGTGCCCTGCACTTCCTGGCGCAGGCCGAGCTGGATAAAACTGTCCAGCACGAACGATGTGTCGCGGATCCAGCAGTACCGGTAGTCGTAATTCCGGTCGCCGCCGATCTGCTCGGGCAGCGAGGAGGTGGCGGCGGCCGCCATCGCGCCGGTCGGCGTATAGGTGAGCAGCTTCAGCGCCAGCGCGCTGCGCAGCACGAGCTCGCGGTCGGCCCCCTCGTACGGGACGATGGACGACCAGGTTTCCCAGGCCGTCACCGTGGCGTCCCGGCGTCGCCGCACGTCGGTCGCGGTCGGCATCACGATCGGCGCACCCTCCGTCGTGATCAGCGCGAGCAGCGCGTCGTGCCCCTCCCGTGCGACGAATTCCCCGCTGAAGGAGCCGAGTCCCAGACGAGGTTCGCCAGTACGTTCGTTCAAAATTGCCATCAGCAGGGCACCGGCGTGCACCATCGGCACTTCGCTCAGCCTGGCCCACGGCCGGCCCTGATGAAACATCGTGCCCGCACGGACTTCCCAGCGCATCGCCACGGCGCCGCTGACCGGCTGTATGTCACGGGCCAGCTCGGTCCACGGCAGCAGTCCGCTGTGGGCCTTGTTGATCGAGTCGATCACCCGCACGGTCCCGTCCGCGGTGGTGAACGTCGTCTCGAGCACATTGGTGCCCGGAAGGTACCGGCGGGAGACCCGGTAGGGGACAGTGGGCTCGAGGCGGAAATGCCCGCCTTCGCCGGGGTCGAGTATCGCCGCGAACACCGGAGTGGAGTCCATGTCCGGCGCCGCCCACCAGTCGATCGCGCCGTCATCCGCGACCAGGGCCGCCGATTCCCCGTCACCGATGACGCCGTAGGATTCGATGGGCGCGAAGCCGTCGATGCGATCGGTCACAGGCCCGCCGCCTCCCTGGCCACCTTGAGGTCGGCGACCAGCCCGGCGTAGGCCTGATCGCGTGCCTCCGGGTCGGGTCCGCGCAGTACGGCGGACGGGTGGATGGTGCCGACCGCGGGTCCCTGCCAGGAGCCGACCGACGCATCGGTGATCTTGCCCCGGTAGGTTCCGACGCGGAACGAGGAGCCGAACACCGATTCCCCGGCCACCGCACCGAGCAGCACGATCAGGCGGGGCCGGACGAGGCGGAGCTCGTCCTCCAGCCATGGCCGGCACGCCCTGATCTCCGTGCTGCCGGGCCGCTCATGGATGCGGCGTTTGCCGCGCTCGGTCCACTTGAAGTGCTTCACCGCGTTCGTCACGTAGGCGTCAGACCGGACTATCCCGCTGTCGGCGAGCGCCCGGTCGAGCACGCGGCCCGCCGGGCCGACGAACGGATGGCCCTGCTTGTCCTCCTGATCGCCGGGCTGCTCGCCTACGAACACCAGCGCCGCGCCAGCGCCTCCTTCGCCGAAAACCGTCTGCGTCGCGCGCTTGTACAGGTCGCACCGGGTGCAGGTGGCGGCGCTCTCACTCAGCTCAGTCAGCTCAGTCAAGGTGGTCACGAGGATCGCTCTACCCAGGTGTAGCGCGGATAGCCATGGGTAACCAGCCTGAATGAGCATGCCACAGTCTTATCCGGGGGACGCCGGTCCCCCGGACCCCCTGGCTTTTCCGGGGGAAACCGTCGCCGTGCTCGGCGCGGGCGGCACCATGGGTTTCGCGATGGCGCGGAACATGGCCCGTGCCGGGCTCAGCATCCGGGCCTGGAACAGGACCCGGGCCAAGGCCGAGCCACTGGCCGAGCACGGCGATGTTCACATCGCGGACACGCCCGCCGACGCCGCGCGCGGTGCGACCATCCTGCTGACCATGCTGGCCGACACGGACGCGGTAGAGTCCGCCGCTGAGCAGGCCATTCCCGCGCTGACCGGCCACCCGGAACAGCACCCGCTCTGGCTCCAGATGTCCACGATCGGGGAGAGCGGCACGCAGCGGTGCGTCAAGCTGGCCAACTCCAGCGGCACCGGCTTCGTGGACGCGCCGGTCCTCGGCACCCGGGAGCCCGCGGAGCAGGGCAAGCTCGTGGTGCTCGGATCCGGGCCGGAGGAGGCCAGGCCGCGGGTTCAGCCGGTTTTCGACGCCGTCGCCCAGAAGACGATCTGGGTGGGCGAGGCCGGGGCGGGAACCCGGCTCAAGATCGTCACGAACAGCTGGGTGCTGTCGGTGGTGGAGGCCGGCGCGGAGACCATAGCGCTCGCCGAAGGGCTCGGCATCAACCCGGACCTGCTCTTCCAGGCGCTCGAGGGCGGCACGCTGGACCTGCCCTACCTGCGGATGAAGTACGCGGCGATTTCGGCACGCGAGTTCAAGCCGCCGTCGTTCCGGCTCCAGCTGGCCGCCAAGGACGCCAGCCTGATCGATGAGGCCGCGCATCAGCATGGCCTGGACCTGCCGCTGATCGAGACGGTCGCGGAGCGGCTGAGCGAGGGTGCGGTGGAGCACGGGGACGAAGACTTCAGCGCTACCTACCTGACCAGCGCACCGGACGAGGCTGCCTGACGTCCGGGTAGAACGATCGGAGGGAGAATCATGCCTAAGACCACAAAGGGCGGCAAGCCGCGCAAGGAAGAGCTGCCCGGCACCATACAGCGCTCGCCGGCCAAGGCGCAGCGGACGTACGCCAAGGCGCACGACAGCGCGGTGGAGACCTACGGCGAAGGCGAGCGGGCGCACCGGGTCGCTTACTCTGCGCTCAAGCACACCCACCAGAAGGTCGGCGACCACTGGGAAGAAAAGGGACACAAGGGTCCGTCCGACGAGCGGGCCGCCAATCCCAGGGCGCGCGAGAACAAGGGCAGGTCGGCCGGTGGTGTGGACGTGAAGGGAAGCTCGAAGAAGGAGCTGATGGACCGCGCTCGTTCACTCGGCGTGCGCGGCCGGTCCAAGATGACCAAGCAGGAACTGGGCGAGGCCATCGCCCGTAAACAGGACTAGGCCCGGACGAAGCCGCCGGTGGTCTTGTAGGCGATGGCGGCGACGAGGGCGCCAAGAGCGGCGCCGGCCACCACCTGGCCGGTCGTGTGATCGTTCATCGCCATCCGGGACCAGCCCACGGCGCCGACCAGCGCGAATCCGGCCAGGACCGGCGGGCCGAATGCGTATGCGAGCACGGTGACCGAGCCGGCCGCCACCGCGCAGTGGATGGAGATCTTCCAGACCGTGGTCACCAGCGCGAGCAGCGCCACGCTGCCGAGCATGAAGGCGAGGTAGCCGGCCAGCACCCGCGGCGCTCGCAGTACGACCAGCAGGCCCCAGCCGACCGCCACCGACGCGGTGATGAAGGCCAGGACCACCAGGCGCGCCTTCCTGGCGCCCACGTTCCGGTCCGCCCAGCGGCCGTGCTGGACGCCGTAGGCGATGAACAGCGTCGGGATCACCGCGGCGAACAGCGCGGCCAGCAGGCCCCAGCCGATGCCTTCGGCGCGGTCGGCGGGGCTGGCACGCCACCCGAGGGCGAGCAGGGTCACCGCCAGCCAGTTCTTCGGCTCCAGCAGGTAGGTGCACAACTCGGCCGCTGACCTGCGCGGTTCGGCCGCCGGCCTGTGCGGTTCGGCTGCCGGCCTGAGCGGTTCGGCCGCCGGCCTGAGCGGTCGCAATCGGGCCAGCGATTGTGCAAGCCATTGACGAACGGCCATACGCAGACGGTAGCGTCCCAGTATGGCCGCACGCACTGGCGCGGAGTTCCTGGAGCGGCTGTCCGCTGCTCGCGTTCACGTGGACATCATGGGGGAAACGCTGATCGGCGGCGTCGCCGAGCATCCCGCGTTCCGCAACGTCGTGCGGAGTTACGCCGAGTTGTTCGACATGCAGCACGATCCCGCCTACCGCGACGTGCTGACCTACCCGTCGCCCACCTCGGGAGATCCCGTCGCCACCAGCTTCCTGGTGCCGCGTACCCCCGAGGACCTGGCCAAGCGGTCCGCGGCGTTCAAACTGTGGGCCGACCGCAGCCTTGGCATGCTCGGCCGCACCGGCGACTACCTGAACAGCGCCCTGATGGCGCTGGCCGCCGCCGAGAGCTGGTTCGCGCAGGCCGGGCCCGGCTTCGGCGAGAACACCCGGCGCTACTACGAGCGGGTCCGCGAGCAGGACCTGCTGTGCACGCACACCCTGGTCCCGCCGCAGGCGAACCGGGCGGTCACCGCGAGCCAGCAGGCGGGCGGGGCCCTGATGGCCCACATCCTCCGCGAGGACGACAACGGCATCGTCATCCGGGGCGCACGGTTGCTCGCCACCATCGGGCCGTTCGCCGACGAGCTGCTGGTGTTCCCCTCCACCGTGCTGCGCAACTCTGCGGAAGACAAGCAGTACTCGTTCGCCTGCGCCGTGCCCGGCGACGCGCCCGGGCTGCGCTACATCGCCCGCGAGCCGATGGACTACGGCCGCTCGCACCCTTTGGGTTCCCGGTTCGAGGAACCGGATGCCGTGGTCATTTTCGACGACGTGCACGTCCCGTACGAACGGTGCTTCGTGCTGGGCGACCCGGAACTGTGCAACGGCTTCTACACGCAGACGTCCGCGGTCGTGCACATGACCCACCAGGTGCTGGCCCGCACCACGGCCAAGACCGAGTACCTCCTCGGCCTGGTGTCGCTGCTCACCGAGGCGATCGGCATCGAGCAGTTCCAGCATGTGCAGCAGGACGTCGCTGAGGTCATCATGACGCTGGAGACGCTGCGCGCGTTCGGCCGTGCGGCGCTCGCCGACGCGGCGCCGAACGGGTACGGGGTCCTCACCCCGGCGTGGCCGCCGCTGAACGCGGCCCGCAACCTGTATCCGAGGCTGTACCAGCGGTTCCCCGAGATCCTGCGCAAACTGGGCGCCTCCGGGCTGATGGCGCTGCCGACGCAGGCCGATGTCACCGGGCCGGCCGGGCCCGACATAGCCTCCTACCTTCAGTCGGCGACTCTGGGCGGAGCTGACCGGGTGAAGCTGTTCCGGCTGGTGTGGGACACCTGCGTTTCCGCGTTCTCCGGGCGGCAGGCCCTGTACGAGTACTACTTCTTCGGGGACCCCGTGCGCATGGCGGGCGCCTACGTCGCCAGCTACGACCGGGAGCCGTACAAGGCGGCGGTCCGCGCCTTCCTGGACCGGAGCTGACCCTCCGGGAAAGGTTTGAATGGGCGGTGGTGGTGGCGCGGCATAACGGGAAATTCGGGGCGTCACGCTACAATCGCGGCAACGACGCGGATTGTGCGAATTGCGAGTTGCGGGTTCCGGCGGAGGGCGGATGCGAAGAGGGACACTGCTCGTGCTCTTGTGGCTCGCCATCGGCGCAGCCGCGGCCGGCCAGCGCGGTTACTTCAGCTCCTCGGCCAACCTCGGCTGCAGCCAGGGCGCCACGATCGGAGTGACGCTCGCCGCGGGCCCGCTCAACTACCTCGGCGTGGACGCCAAGATCGCCTGCAAGCTGCCCAGCCCGAGTCCCTGATACCCACCGCGGCGGGCGCTGCGCACTTCATGCGGGGAGTAGGGTTCCAGCCGCTGGGTAGCTCGCCGGCATGGCGGATACACACAAAACAGTAGGTGACCTGCACCTCGCCACTGTCGTCATCAACGTGCAGGACATGCACCGGGCGGTGGACTTCTGGACTGCCGCCCTTGGTTATGTGCGGCGCGAGGAGGTGTGGGATCCGGCGTTCATGATGCTGGACGATCGCGTGGATGAGTGGCCGTACCCGGATGGTGCGGACTTTGTCGTGATGCGTGACCCGGACGGCAATGAGTTCTGCGTAATCGACCATCCTGAGCTGTGAAGATGAACGGAAATGGCCACCCGGTCCGGCTCGCTGTGCTGGACGCCGGGTCGAACTCCGCACATCTGCTGGTCGCTGATGTCGTGCCCGGCCAGCCGCCTGCCGAGGTGCATTCAGCGAAGTGGCGGACCAGGCTCGCCCAAGCCACCGACAGCCAGGGCAACATCAGCCAGGCCGCGGTACGCCGGCTGGCGGCCGCGGCCGTCGCGGCCGCCCAGGTCGCCGACGCACACGGAGTGGCCGGGCTGATCGCCTACGCGACCTCGGCGATCCGCGACGCGGCCAACCAGGACGAGGTCACCAAGCAGGTGGAGCGGGTCTCCGGGGTGCGGCTGGACATCCTGCCCGGCGATGCCGAGGCACGGTTCGAGTTCCTGGCGGTACGACGCTGGCACGGATGGTCGGCCGGGCCGTTGCTGCTGCTCGACATCGGCGGCGGATCACTTGAAATCGCCTACGGAGGCGGCGAGCTACCCAGCCACGCCGTCTCACTCCCGCTCGGCGCCGCGCGCCTGGCCGGCGATTTCCTGCCCAGCGACCCACCCCGCAAGGCCGAACTACGAGCCCTGCGCCAGCACGTGGTATCGGTCCTGGCCGAGGAGGCCGGCGGCTTCCCCACCGTGGAGGACATGACCGCGGTGGCAACGTCAAGGACCTTCACCAGGCTCGCCAGGCTCACCGGAGCACCGAAAATGGCCGGAACCGAGCGTGTCCCGGCCCGGCTCGACGCCGCCGCCTTGCGCGCCCGGCTCCCGAAGCTTGCTTCTCGCACCGACGCCAAGCGCGCCAAGCTGAAAGGCATCTCGTACCGCCGCTCCCGCCAGATGCTCGCCGGCGCCATCGTGGCCGACGCCGCGATGACCGTCCTCGACCTCCCGCACGTCGAAATCTCCCCGTGGGCACTACGCGAAGGCGTCATGCTCCACCACGCGAGCATCCTGGCCACCGCCCAGCTGAACGCCCCGAACGGCGTCGCGGCCCCGCCCGCCCCAGCCGACGTCGCGGCCCTCCCGCTACCCGACCCGGTTGAGATGTTACGAGCGCCACCCGATCACGGGTGTCCGTGAATCCGGGCGAGGACCAGGTCGGTCACCGGCTGGCCGGTCCGGGCGACCGCGTCCAGGCCGGTCCCGCCGGAACGGGCGATGATCTCGGTGACGTGCCGGTATACGAGCGCGCGGCCCAGCAACTGGTCCAGTTCCGGTTCCCCGGTGAGCTGGCCCAGGATCGCCGGATCTGCCCCGCTCCACTGCAGGGCGTCGACCGCCGCGACCGCGATCGCCAGCCCAGGGGGTCGCCAGTACGGCGAGAAGTCGATGACGGCCGGCGGCTCACCGTCGGCGAACAGCACGTTTCCCCCGAGGTCACCGTGCATGAGCTGGGACGGAAGGTCCATCGGCCGCAGCACGGACAGCAGGCTCCGTATCTGCCCGCCCAGCCGCTCGCCGGCCGACTCGAGGAAAGGTGCAGGGTCGCGCTCACCCCATGCGACCTGGTCACCAACCGTCCACTGGGTGCCGTTCCGGCCCAGCCAGGAGGGTGCCGGAATACCGGCCAGGGCGGCGTGGAATGCCCGGCTCACCGTGAGCAGCTGTCCCCAGCGGGGCGAGACGCCCGACCAGTCCGCCGGGGCACCGGGCAGCCACTGCCAGGCCACCCATCCTTCGGCCACCCAATCTCCGTCGGCGCGCACGGGCCGGGGGACGCGGAAGCCCGGGCCGGACAGCGTGCTGTACAGCTCGGCGGTCCATCGTGCCGCGTGTCGCGACCCGGCCGGCTTGAGCACGATTTCCCCGGCACGCCACGCGGTGCCCTGCCCGCCAGTCAGCGGAACGGGGACGGAACCGGATGCGCCGAAGGCGGCCAGCACAGCCTCGGGAACCACTCCGCTGACGGTACCGGCGGCGCACCGCTGGGCCAACCGGATTGCAGGCGATGAGTCGCGGCCGGAACCGTCGTCTTAACCGGAGAACCCGACAGAAAGGCTACTAACGTGACCGAGTTCGGCGAGCAGGCACCAGGACAGCCGCGGACCTTCGTCCTGATCCCGGGCGCGGGCGGCGCGGCCTGGTACTGGTACCGGGTGGTTCCGCTGCTGCGCGAGGCCGGACACGAGGCGATCGCCGTCGACCTGCCCGGTCCGGACCCGCATGCCGGGCTGCCCGAGTACGCCCGCCTGATCAGCGCCGCGATAGCGGACGCCGCGATAGCGGACGCGGCGGTACCGGATGCCGCTGGCGACCGCCGCGACGTGGTGCTGGTCGCGCAGTCAATGGGCGGGTTCACCGCCCCGCTGGCCGCCGCGGCGGCATCGGTCTCGGAAATCGTGTTCGTGAACGCGATGATCCCGGTTCCCGGCGAGACGCCGAATGCCTGGGGGGACAATACCGGTGCGGCCAAGGCCCGGGAGGCGGCGGCCGAGCGAGGTGGCTACGGCACCGAACTCGACCTGGACACCTACTTCCTGCACGACGTCCCGGCCGACGTCGCCGCCACCGGCGAACCACATCAGCGGCCGGAGGCGGAAGTGGCGTTCGAGTCAGTCTGCGACTTCAGCGCGTGGCCGCCCGTCCCCGTCAGGGTGCTGGCCGGAGCGGACGACCGGCTCTTCCCGGCGGATTTCCAGCAGCGGGTGGCGCGCGAGCGCCTCGGGGTGGAGGCCGACGTGCTGCCCGGCGGCCATCTCATCGCGCTGTCCCAGCCCGAAGCCGTCGCCCGCTACCTGCTCGGATACCCGATGGCGCCGCGGTCGGGCCGGTAATGGTGCCGCGGTAACGGCGCTGTGGGAACGGCCGGTAACGGCGCTGCGGGAGCGCGGGAACGGGCATTCCGGGCAGTTATCGTGGTGACTTTCGGCTTCGCGGTTATTTTTGGCTACCGGGTGCACAAAAACCACCGCGAAGCCCGAAACAACCGCGCGAGCACGGTGGCGTTATACCGCCAAATGGGATGAAACGGGCGTACGGTAAAGCCGGATAATACCGAGGTCCCCTACCTGACCGGTGGGAGGCCGAACTTGGCCACCAGGCCGGAGCCGCCGCCGAACACGGTGATGCGGGCGATGCCACTGGAGGTGACGGTGAGCATCCCGATCCCGTAGGCATGATGCGCTCCGTCACCTTCGCGGTAGTACGCGGCCCCGGCGGGCTGGCCGTTGGCGATGACGGGGGTCATCAGCCAGTCCCCGGGAGACCCGATCACGTGAGCCAGGTAACGAAGGCAGGTCGCGCGACCCGAGAACCAGGTGCGACTGCCGATCATCTCTATCGCGGCATCGGTGCGGAGCGCCTTCTCCAGCGACGCGATGTCGGAGTTCTCGAATCCGGCTATGTACTGGGCCAGCAGCTCCCGGGCGCGCGGCTCGGTGGGCTCGATGACGCGGTCCGGCGCCGGCGCCACCTCCTCCAGCCGGGCGCGGGCTCGTTGCAGCGTGCTCTTGACCGCCACGGGGGAGGTGCCCAGCATGGTCGCGACCTCCGCGGCCGGGAAGCCGAGCACCTCACGGAGCACGAGCACGGCTCGCTGCCGGGGGAGCAGGTACTGCAGGCTGGCGATGAGCGCCAGCCGCAGGCTCTCGCGCGCGGCGACGATCGCCGCGGGGTCAGCCGAGGCTGACGCCGACGCCGACGCCGAGATTACCAGCGCGTCCGGGATCGGCTCGAGCCAGGCCACGCCGGATCCGGCCGGGACGGGCGGGGAGTCCGGGTCGCCGGCCGGGCTGCCCAGGCCGGAGGGCAGCGCCCGCCTGCCGCGCTGTTCAAGCGCGGTCAGGCAGGCGTTGGTTGCGATGCGGTAGAGCCAGGCGCGCAGCGACGACCGGCCCTCGAATGTGCCGTAGGACCGCCATGCCCGCAGGTAGGTCTCCTGCACGAGGTCCTCGGCCTCGTCGGCTGAGCCGAGCAGCCGGTAGCAGTGCGCCAGCAGCTCACGCCGGAACGGCTCGGTCAGCTCGGCGAACTCGCCGGACTGTCCTGTCATCACCATGTCCGTGGTCTCCCCGGCTCACAGGCCCGGCTCACAGGCCAAGCTTCGGGCGTACCCAGCTGGCCATCCTGCGGATCGCGTCGTCGGCCTCCGGTGCCCGGCCGGCCGCCATCTGGAACGTGTGCAGCATGCCGGGGAAGACGTCGAGCCGCGCGTCGACGCCGGCTTTCCTGGCGTACTCATCCAGCCGCCGGGAGTCGTCGAGCAGCGTCTCATCCTCACCCGCCTGAATGTAGAGCGGGCCGAGGCCGCTCAGGTCGGCATACAGCGGGCTGGCCAGCGGGTCGTGCAGGTCGACGCGCCCGCCCAGGAAGCCATGGGCGAGCCCGAGCACAACCTCCCGCTGGAAGAACGGGTCCTTGTCCCGGTTGGTCTCATACGATTCTCCGCTGACAGCCAGGTCGGTCCATGGCGAGATCAGCATCGTCGCGGCCGGCAGCGGCAGGCCCCTGCTCGCGGGCGCGTAGCTGAACGGTCAGCGCGAGCCAGCCGCCGACCGAATCGCCGGCGAACGCGATATGGCCGGCCGTGATCCCCTGATCCAGCAGCCAGCGGTAAGCGGTCATCACCTCGCCCGCCGGAACCGGATACGCGCCCTCGGGCAGCAGCGGATAACTCACCAGCAGCGCCCGCGTGCCCGCCGCCTTGGCCAGGTGGCCGAACATCTTGCGGTGCGTGTAGATCGACCCGCCGACGAACCCTCCGCCGTGCATGCACAGCAGCACCCGGTCCGCGCTGGCGCCCTTGGGCACCGCCCACATGCCCGGCCGTCTGCCCGCCTCGATCTCCAGGTAGTCGACCTGGCGCGGCTCGGCCGTCAGATCCCCCCACGACTCGTCGTCCGGCGGGTCGATCCCGGGCTGTTCCATGGCCAGGCGGCTCGCCTCCCAGCGCCTCCGGACCGCCTCGGACTGCTTGCTCGGCATTATCAGAACCCCTTCCTCGAGCCTGCGAGCTCTCTCGAGAATCAAGACCGCCAACGGCATGAAAAGGAATCGCGCGCTCGGTACCGTGGCGCCATGGGACAGGCGGAATCGGATGCGGAAAGCAGGGCGCTTCTCTCAAGCCTGGACAACCAGCGCGGTCACGTGCTGGGAATACTCGAAGGCCTTTCCGAAGATGCCCTGCGACGGCCGGTCCTGCCCTCGGGATGGACGTGCCTGGGCTTGGTCCGGCATCTCGCCCTCGATGTCGAACGATTCTGGTTCCGCGCCGTCGCCGCCGGCGAGCGGGTCGACCTGGAAAAGGGCGCCGGCGCGTGGCAGGTCCCGCCCGGCATGCCGGCCGAGGCCGTGTTCGGCCTGTACCGGCAGGAGACCGAACTCGCCAGCGCGATCATCGCGGCCACGCCGCCGGACGCGAGACCGGCCTGGTGGCCCGAGGAGATCTTTCCCGGCCTCCCGCCCCGCCCGCTGCGGGATACCGTCCTGCACGTGATCACCGAGACCGCGTGCCATGCCGGTCACCTCGACGCGGTGCGCGAGCTCATCGACGGCCGGACCTGGGTCATCCTAACTGGCTGACGCGGCGCGCTCGCGGAGGCGGTAGCGCTGGGTCTTGCCGCTGATCGTCTTCGGCAGCGCGTCGGTGAACTCGATGATCCGCGGGTATTTGTACGGCGCGATGGACTTCTTGGCGAAGTCCTGTAGTTCGGCGACCTTCGCGGCGTCGCCCGGCACGCCGTCGCGCAGCACGACGAACGCCTCGACGACCATGCCGCGGTCGGGGTCGGGCACGCCCACCACGGCGGCTTCGGCGACGTCCGGGTGGCCGAGCAGCGCTTCCTCCACCTCCGGGCCGGCGATGTTGTACCCGGCGGAGATGAT
The DNA here is from genome assembly GCA_019245115.1 of Streptosporangiaceae bacterium. Classification (GTDB taxonomy): domain Bacteria; phylum Actinomycetota; class Actinomycetes; order Streptosporangiales; family Streptosporangiaceae; genus JAFARZ01. Next base: position 60,154 of record JAFARZ010000130.1, read on the forward strand.
CATGTCGTCGCTGCGGGCCTGGTACCAGTAGTAGTCGTCACCGTCCTTGACGTAGGTGTCGCCGGTGATGTTCCAGCCGTGCTGCACGTAGTTCTGCTGGCGTGGGTCGGACAGGTACCGGCATCCGGTGGGCCCCGTGACCGCGAGCCGTCCCGGCTGCCCGTCCGGCACCGGGTTGCCTTCGTCGTCGAGGACCAGCGCGTAGTAGCCGGGGACGATGCGGCCGGTCGAGCCCGGGCGGATGTCCTCGTCGGCTGACGCGATGAAAACGTGCAGCATCTCGGTCGAGCCGATGCCGTCGATGATCTTGATGCCGGTCGCCTCGCGGAACTGTTCCCAGACGTTCTTGGGCAGATGCTCACCCGCG
>JAFARZ010000185.1 GCA_019245115.1 Streptosporangiaceae bacterium
GCAGCGGCCGAGCGTGCTGAGCGAGCCGTTGGAGTTGTGGTACCAATGCTGGTCAATGGCATAGGACTGGCAGCCCCACAGCTGTACGAAGGTGTAGTCGCCCCCGGTGTCATCCCCCGCCACGTCAACGCACTGGCCGCCCGGCCCATCGATCATGCCGCCGCCGTTGACCGACCAGTCCTGCGCCGGGGTGCCGTTGCAGGTGTAGATCTGTAGCTGCGTGCCGTCGGTGGTGTTGTCGCTGGGGTCGTCGAGGCACAGCCCGGACTGGGGATTGAGCAGGGAGCCGTTGGCCTGCTGGACCCATTTCTGGCCGCCGACGCCGTTGCAGTCCCACAGTTCGACCTTGGTGCCCACCGCGGTCCCGTCGCCGTCGATGTCAAGGCAGCGGCCGAGCGTGCTGAGTGAATCGTCGGAGTTATGGGTCCAGTGCTGATCGATGGCATACGACTGGCAGGTCCAGAGGTCCACCGTCGCGTAGTCGGTGCCGGTGTCGTCGCCGATCACGTCGAGGCACTTTCCGGTGGAGCCGGTTATCGTGCCCGCGGGCGGCGTCCCGCCGTTGGAGGCGCCGGTGTAGCCGGCCGAGACGATGCTGGCCTGGACGGCGTTGTCGGCGGCATCGGCCGGGTAGCCGCTCGTCATCACGCCTTCGAAGAAGGAACCGACCGAGGCGTTGCTGTTGTCCCCGCCGGTGCCCAGCACGATCGCGCCCTCCTGATGCATCGGCGTGTAGCCCCCTGTGTTCGGCAGGGCTCCGTTCCACCAGGTCGTCAGCCCGCCCGAGGTGGCATCGCCGCCCTTGAGCGCGTACGTGGTCTGCCCGTCATTCTTCAGCAGCGCGGTGACGAAGTTGTCCTTGTCGCCGGCGTTGGCGGTGTTGGGCCCGTTGCCGCCGGAGAACAGGCCGTTCTCCATGTCGGCTTCGACCCAGGGGCCGCTTCCCGTGCACGGCGGGAAGAAGCACTCCGTGCCGAGGTTGACGGCATCCATATGCCCGTTGCCGTTGCCGTTGTCGTCGGTGTTGGTCTCGGCGTTCCCGAAGTCGAAGCAGCAGCCGGAGTTGACATGGGTGCCGCTGGCCACCATGTACATGCCTTCGGCCTGGCCGTTGACCGCCACCCCACGCGTGCTGTTGTCCCGGTAGCCGGTCTGCCCCGCGATGTAGAGGCCGTATACCTTGTGACCGCCGGCCATGATGGGCAGCGCGGCCGCGTTGGCGCCGGAATCCTGCCCGGCGGCGCCGCCCGGTCCTTCGATGGTCAGGTCGTTGTGTTCGGGTGACTGGTCATAGAGCCTGGTGATGACGCACGTGGTGTGGGCGCAGAAGACATCCTGCGTGGTGGCGTTGGCGTAACCGCCCGTCGCGAGCAGGCCGACGTCGGTGGTGCCGCCGTCCGATACCCGGCGGACCTGGTAGAGCGGCCCGTCGTAGGAGGAGTACAGCGCGCGGACCGTGCTGAACGCGGCCACGCACGCCGTGCCGTTCGTGCCGTAGATGTCGCAGGGCAGCGACCCGGCGGCCTGCGAGCTGCCGGGCAGCGCGAATACGCCAGCGCAGGCGAGCGCGAGTGCCGCGAGGGCGGTGCACAGTTTCCGGAGATGGGGGAAGCGCTCTGGAACGGCCATCATCAAACACATCCGCCCTGCGGGTTCAACGGAAACAATCAGGAAAGTTTCTTGTCCTGAGGTTCCTACGCATCCAGCGCCGCGTCAATAGACCGCGTACTCCAGCATCGAACGCTGGGCCGAGCGGAGGGTGGCGGCCAGATCCGCGGGCGTGAAGATCGACGGCCGCCCCCAGCCCGGCTGCCCGTGCAGCGCGTGGCAGGTGATCGCGTTGAGGAGGCTGGGCACTCCCGGTCGTATCTGCCGGGGTTCGGAGAAGCCGGCCTGGGACGGTGTCGCGATGGGCAGCGCCGTGTCTTCGTTGCCCGGGCTGGCGGCGGGCCAGTACCCGGTCAGGAGGGCGTACAGTATCCGGGCCAGATCGGTAGTGTCGGCGACGGCCGGGTTCCTCGCGGCCGCTCCGCGCAGCGCGGCGTCGATGCCGAGGCCCGCGACCTTTATGCCGCTGGGACCCCAGTGCAGGGAGCGCGGTCCCAGGCACAGGTGCGGCCGTCCCGCGCCATGCGCCGCGGCTATCGCGGCCGCGGCGTCGGCGACGATGAGGGCGGCAAGAGCGGGACTCGGCAGGCCGGTGCGCAACAGTTGTTCCAGGTCAGGATCGGATGCCCGCTCCGACACGATGTACGGGCGGTCCGCGCTGTAGTCGGCGTCGAAGACCGTGGCGATCCGCGGGTCGTTCACCTGGGCGCCAGCCTGAACCGCGGCGGCGACACCGGGGCCGACGGGAACCCACGCGGGCAGCAGGTATGCGGTGACCGGCCGGCGCAGGATCTCGTCGGTGGCCAGCCACACCGGGATCCCGCCGGTCCGGCCGAGCCGCTCGGTGAGCCGGTACCGGCCGCCGAGCAATATCGGTTCTGTGCGCGTCCTGGGCAATGCCTCGACTACGGTCACGACTACCTCCCGCTCCTACTGCTAGAGAGCCGGACCCACCCCCCGCCAGTACATTTCCCTCAACTTTTTTCCTGCTTTCCCCGCTGCCTCACCCCCACCCACCCCGTCCGCCCCCCGCGTCCCACCCCCACCCCCGTACCCCCGGCCCTGTCCGCATCTGCTCGCGCTCACACCTGTCCGCGCCCGCCCCCGCCTGGAACCGCCCCTCGCCCGCCGACATATCCGATATGTCGGGCGCACGTCCGTACGTTACGGCTACGTGTGCCGCTGTACCTGGTGGAGCATGTACCGCTGTGCCTGGTGGAGCCTGTGCCGGGGTAGAGCGTGTACCGCTGTGACCGGTGGGGTGCGTGTACCGCTGTGCCCGGTGAGGCCGCGCGCTGGGCGGAATTGCGGCGTGGCGTGAACGGCTGCCGGTTTGCGGGGATATGACCGTTACGTGAACGGCATCGCGTGGAAGAAAAGGGCTTCGTGGAGGATTGGGCGCCGGTTTTCGGCGCCTTTTTCCCAGGGGGCTCCTATTTTCCGTAATGTGGGTGGGCTACGTACCCGCTATGCGGTGATATGCGTAAGTTCACCAGACTGGCGCGGCGTTCTAGGGAAAACGCCATAGCCGACATGTCGCAAACGCGCGTTATTCCGGAGCGCTTACAAACGGCAGGCAGCCGTCCGCGTTGATCGTTGCATCCCGCGTTGGTGTTACCGGTGAGATTATGGTCATCAAATGCTAGTGAGACTGGAGAGTCATGTGAGGCATATGAGATCTACGAGTCGGCTGCGCACATAGCCGGAACGTGCGGAGCCTGTAGAGGGGCCTGTAACGGAGCCTGTAGAGGGGCCTGTAGAGGGGCCTGTGACGGCGTCCGTTGCGGGCCTAGGCGGTCTGTAGCGGGTCACTAGGCGGTCTGTAGCGAGGGGCGAGCGGCACCGTCACGACAGGGGCTAACGTTGGCGTGGGCGGCGCAAGACTTGTACTATTCGTTTTCTTGGAAAGTTCGCATTAACGAGGTTAGGTTTGACTCTATGACCGCATCCCAGACTCCTCCAGCCGTAGCCGAGCAGTTGCGCGGGGCGGGCCTGCGGGTGACGGCCGCTCGCGTCGCCCTGCTCGAGACGATCCGGGATGGTGACCACCTCGGCGTGGAGACGATCGCCTCCGGGGTGCGCGACCGTATCGGCCATGTCTCTCTTCAAGCCGTGTATGACGCCCTGCACGCGCTTACCGCGGCGGGACTTCTCCGCCGCATAGAGCCGGCTGGCGGGCCGCCCCGGTTCGAGCGACGCGTCGCGGACAATCACCACCACATCGTGTGCCGGTCGTGCGGTGCCGTCGCCGACGTCGACTGCGCGGTCGGCGAGGCGCCGTGCCTGACCGCTTCCGACGACCACGGCTTCTCCATCGACGAGGCCGAGGTCATCTACTGGGGCCTGTGCCCCGAATGTTCCACAGCCAGCAGTTCTTGAGCACCTAGTCCTGGAGAGGATTCCCTTGTCTGAGAACAATGACGCAATCGACGCGCCGGATGGCCGCTGCCCGGTCGTGCACGAGCGCGCCCCGCACCCCACGCAGGGTGGCGGGAACAGCCAGTGGTGGCCGAACCGGCTCAACCTGAAGATCCTCGCCAAGAACCCCGCCGTCGCCAATCCGCTCGGCGAGGAGTTCAACTACGCCGAGGCCTTCAAGACCCTGGACCTCGCCGCGGTCAAGCGGGATATCGCCGAGCTCCTGACGGCATCGCAAGACTGGTGGCCGGCTGACTTCGGCAACTACGGCCCGCTGATGATCCGGATGGCGTGGCACAGCGCCGGCACCTACCGGATCAGCGACGGCCGCGGCGGAGCCGGGTCCGGCCAGCAGCGCTTCGCCCCGATCAACAGCTGGCCGGACAACGTCAGCCTGGACAAGGCGCGCCGGCTGCTGTGGCCGGTCAAGAAGAAGTACGGCCAGAAGATCTCGTGGGCCGACCTCATGGTCCTAACCGGCAACGTCGCCCTGGAGACGATGGGCTTCAAGACGTTCGGCTTCGGCGGCGGCCGCGTGGACACCTGGGAGTCCGAAGACGACGTGTACTGGGGTCCGGAGCGCACCTGGCTCGGTGACGAGCGCTACAGCGGCAACCGGCAGCTGGAGGACCCCTTCGGCGCGGTGCAGATGGGTCTCATCTACGTCAACCCGGAGGGCCCGAACGGCAACCCGGACCCGCTCGCCGCGGCCCACGACATCCGCGAGACGTTCCGCCGGATGGCGATGAACGACGAGGAGACGGTCGCCCTGATCGCCGGCGGTCACACGTTCGGCAAGACCCACGGCGCCGGCCCCGCGGACGCGGTCGGCCCCAACCCCGAGGCCGCCCCGATCGAGCAGATGGGCCTGGGCTGGAAGAACACCTTCGGCACCGGCAAGGGTGACGACACGACCACCAGCGGCATCGAGGTCATCTGGACCCATACCCCGACGCAGTGGGACAACAGCTTCTTCGAGACGCTGTTCGGCTACGAGTGGGAGCTGACGGCCAGCCCGGCCGGCGCGCACCAGTGGCGGCCGAAGGACGGCGCCGGGGAGGGCACTGTGCCGGACCCGCACGATCCGTCCAAGCGCCGCGCTCCGATGATGCTGACGACCGACCTGTCGCTCCGCTTCGACCCCATCTACGGGCCGATCTCGCGGCGCTTCATGGAGAACCCAGCCGAGTTCGCGGACGCGTTCGCACGGGCGTGGTTCAAGCTGACCCACCGCGACATGGGCCCGGTCGCGCGCTATCTCGGCCCGGAGGTGCCGGCCGAGACGCTTATCTGGCAGGACCCGGTTCCGGCGGAGACGAAGTCGAACATCGACGCCGCCGACATCGCGACGCTAAAGGCGCAGGTCCTCGCCGCTGGCCTGACAGTGCCCGAACTCGTGTCCACCGCGTGGGCGGCGGCCTCGTCGTTCCGCGGCAGCGACAAGCGGGGCGGCGCCAACGGCGCGCGCATCCGCCTCGAGCCGCAGAGCGGGTGGGAGGTCAACAACCCTGCTCAGCTCGCGCGGGTGCTGCGCACGCTGGAGGGCATCCAGCAGTCGTTCAACGGTGCTAGTTCAACTGGAGGCGGCAAGCGGGTCTCGCTGGCCGACCTGATCGTGCTGGCCGGCGGCGCGGCCGTCGAGCAGGCCGCCAAGGCAGCGGGCGTCGACGTCGAGGTCCCCTTTACACCGGGCCGCGGTGACGCGTCGCAGGAGCAGACCGACGTGGAGTCGTTCTCCGTGATGGAGCCCGCCGCCGACGGGTTCCGCAACTACCTCGGCAAGGGCAGCCGGCTGACCGCGGAGTACCTGCTGATCGACAAGGCGAACCTGCTCACGCTGAGCGCTCCGGAGATGACCGTGCTCGTCGGCGGCCTCCGCGTGCTGGGCACGAACTACGACGGGTCGAAGTTCGGCGTGTTTACCGCGACCCCCGGCACGCTGACCAACGACTTCTTCGTCAACCTGCTCGACATGGGCACGACGTGGGAGCCGACGTCGGAGGACGCGACCTTCTTCGAGGGCCGCGACACCACGGGCGCGGTCAAGTGGATCGCCAGCCGGGCCGACCTTATCTTCGGGTCGAACTCGGAGCTGCGGGCGCTCGCCGAGGTCTACGCGAGCGACGACGCGAAGGAGAAGTTCGTGAACGACTTCGTCGCGGCGTGGGCCAAGGTCATGGACCTCGACCGGTTCGATCTCCGCTGATCACTCCGCCCGCACGTAAAGCACAAGAAGCACGTTCATCGCGTCCAGGCCGACCCCGTTCGGGCCGGCCTGGACGCGTACTGCGGTACATCGAGGAGAGGGCTAAAGCTAAAAACGTCAGCGGTCCGGGTTGTGCCACGTCTCGCCCGCGGGCAGCAGGCCGGCGGCCTGGTCGGGACCCCAGCTTCCCTTGGCGTACGGATGCACGGGCACCACGTCTCCGAGCACCGGGTCCACCACCTGCCAGGCGGCCTCGACAGTGTCCTGCGCGGCGAACAGCCAGCGTTCCCCGTTCAGCGCGGCTCCGATGAGCCGGTCGTAGGGGCGCATGTCGGCGCCGGCGTGTTCGGCGAAGCGGAGCTCCTGCGGTTCCGGCTGCCAGCCCGCGCCGGGCTTCTTGCCGGCCAGGAGCAGGCTGACCCGGTTTTCCGGGTTGATCCGGAACCGCAGGCTGTTCCCGGTGGCCTGGTCGCCGAGCCCGAACGCGTCATGCGGCGGCCGCTGGAACGCGATGCTGACCTCGGTCGCGGTCACCGGCAGGCATTTCCCCGCCCGGATCAGGATGGGCACGCCGGCCCAGCGCCAGGAGTCGGCCGCTAGCCTGATGGCGACGTAGGTCTCGGTCACGGACTTCGGGTCCACGCCCGCGACCTCGTGGTAGCCCGTGTACTGTCCCTTGACGGTGCGCTCGGGCGTCAACGGCTCCAGCGCGCCGATCAGCTGCGATTTGGCGGCCCGCCAGGACTCCAGGCCGGTGCCGTCCGGCGGCTCGGCCAGCACGGTGGCGAGGACCTGGAGCATGTGGTTCTGCACGACATCCCGGATCGCGCCGGTCTTGTCGTAGAAGCTGCCCCGGTCGGCGACGTCGAACGCCTCCGCCATCGTGATCTGGATGCTCCGCACGTACCGGCGGTTCAGCAACGGCTCGATGATCGAGTTAGCGAACCGTACGAACATCAGGCTGTCCACCGGCTCCAGGCCCAGCCAGTGGTCCACCCGGTAGATGGCGTCCTCCGGGAAGTAGGTGTGCATGGTCGCGTTGAGCTGGCGGGCGCTGGCCAGGTCGGAGCCGAAAGGCTTCTCCACCATGACCCGGCTGCCGTCAGCGCGTCCAGCCTTGGAGATGCCCTCGGCGATCCGCCCGAACAACGGCGGCGGCACCTCGAGGTAGAACAGCACGCGCTTGCCGTCGCCGACCTGGTCCGACATCGCCGCGTAGGTGGCGGGGTCATCGAGGTCCCCGTCCACGTACCGCAGCAGTCCCAGCAACTTGGTCGCGGCCGGACTGGCCGGGTCCATCTTGTTCAGCCGCAGCGAGGCGACCGCGTAGTCACGGAACTGGTCGAGCCCCCAGCCGCTCTTCGCCACCCCTACCACGGGCACGTCGAGCACGCCGCGCTCAACCAGGCCGACCAGCGCGGGGAACGTTTCCAGCTTCGCCAGATCACCGGTAGCACCGAAGATCACCAGCGCGTCGACTTGGCCGGTACCCATCTCTGCCTCCCAGGACGTTCGTTCCGGTCATCCCGGCCAGTATCTCCTGCCGGAGCCCCTGACGTTTGTGCGGAAGTACCACCGCCGTTCGTTGTAAAAGACCTTGATATAACAAACGGCGGTGGTGCTTCATTACGCTAAGGCCTTGTGGCGGCACCAGTTATCCCGGCCGTGGAGTGGGCTTGGCAGCAGCAGAGTGTGTGGTCTCAGACAGCGGACAAGCTGAAGGCGGGCCCGACCCGGCTGCGGAGCCTGCGGCTGGCGCTGACCGTGGTGGCGGCGGCGCTCGCGCTGGCGGGCAGCCAGGTGAAGCCGGTCAGCCTGCCGGCCTCGACGGCTCTCGCGGTGGCGGCGGCGCTGGCCCTGGCCGGGACTGGCCTGCTGAGCGGCCGGGCCAGTGCGGAACAGGTGCGCCGGTGGACGCGAGCGCGGTCGGTGTCGGAGGCGCTGAAATCCGAGGTGTTCCTGTTCCTGAGCGCGTCGGGCGGTTACAGCAACGCTGATCGGGAACGCCGGCTGGAAGCTGAGGTGCAGCGGCTGGAGCGCGAGGCCGGAGGCCTGCGGCGCTACACGGCGGGAATCCGCGCCAGGGAGCGCCCGTTGCCGGCGGTACATGACACCCGCAGCTACCTGGACGTGCGAGTGCGCGACTCCCAGCTCGAAGGTTTTTACGAGCCTAAAGCGCGTTTCATGCTCAAGCGGCTGCGGCTGCTGAAGGTGGTTCAGGTGACCCTGGCCCTGGTCGCGGCGGGGCTGGCGGCAACGGCGGCCGTCTGGCCGAGCGTCGCCGCCTGGGCCGCGGTGGTGACGACCGCGGGCGGAGCGGTGGCCGCCTATCTCGCCGCTGAGCGGTACGAGTTTCTGTGGATCGAGTACAGTCGCACAGCTAGTGAGCTGCGCCGCCTGCTTGACCGGCGCACCGCGGCGGACGGTCGCCCGTTGTCCGACGCCGAGCTTATCGCGGAGTGTGAGCAGGTCATCTCCGTGCAGAACCAGGCGTGGATGGCCAAGTGGGGCGAAGAGGACATAACGGTGGCGGCTGACTGATGCACAAGTACCACTCTGTTCCCTTTCGTGTCATTTTAGCGACGTCTGTACCGACGCTTGATTGGTTCGTTACCTGCGGTTAGCGTTCGCGAGACCAGGGCCATGACATCCTGCTCCAATGCTCCACTGCCAGGACGGCCGGATCTGAGCGAGCTCGCCGCGAAACGGCTGATCAGGGCGCCGCGCAGCCGGATTACTCGACGACGAGAGGAATGACCACAAATGAGACGGATCATCGCGGTCGCGGCGGTTGCCGCGACCGCCATGCTGGCTGCCGGGTGCAGTAGCAGTAGCAGCAATTCGGCCGGCGGCGGAAGCTCGTCCAGCGGCGGCTCATCCAGCGGCGGCACGGTCGACATCTACTCGAGCCTCCCGCTGCAGGGCGCCTCGAGCGCGCAGACCGGACCGATGGTCAACGGGATCAAGCTCGCGCTCAGTGAGGCCGGCAACAAGGCCGGTCAGTGGACGGTGAACTACCAGTCCCTTGACGACTCGACCGCGGCGGCCGGCAAGTGGGATCCGGGCCAGACGGCGGCGAACGCACGGAAGGTCGCCTCGGATCCGAAGGCTGTCTACTACATCGGCGAGTTCAACTCAGGCGCCAGCGAAGTATCGATACCGATCCTCAACGAGGCCGGGATCCCGCAGGTCAGCCCCGCGAACACGTACGTCGGCCTGACCACCAGCCTGCCCGGCAGCGCGCCCGGAGAGCCGCAGAAGTACTACCCGACCGGCTCACGCACCTACCTGCGGATCGTGCCGATCGACTCGATCCAGGGCGCCGCCGACCTGATGGCGATGAAGGACGCGGGCTGCACCAAGGTGGCCGTGGCCAACGACAAGGAGGCCTACGGGGCCGGCCTGGCCACCCTGCTCGAGCTGGAGAAGGGCTTCTACGGCGTCTCGATCGTGAGCAACACCGGGATCGACCCGACCGCGCCCAACTTCCGGTCGTTCGCGTCGACGATCAAGGATCAGGGAGCCGACTGCTTCTTCTTCGCCGGCATCGTCTCCAACGGCGCGGTACAGATCGCCAAGGACGTCCACTCGGCGATCCCCACCGCCAAGGTGTTCGGCGGCGACGGAGTGTGCACCGACTCCTTCACCAACGCGACCAAGGGCGGTATCCCGGCCTCGCTGTACCCGCTGACCGAGTGCACGGTGGCCACGCAGGACCTCGCGGCGTACCCGGGCGGTAAGGCCTTCCTCGCCTCGTACCAGGCCAAGTACGGCGTGGCCAATCCGGACCCGTACGCGATCTACGGCTACGAGGTGATGAAGCTCGGGCTCGACACCATCAAGGCCCTGGGCGCTCAGGGCGGCAGCAAGTCCAACGTGCTCAAGGCCCTGTTCAGCACGACCGCCCGTCAGTCGGTACTCGGCACCTACGGGTTCAACTCCAATGGAGACACCACCCTGAAGTCTTACGGCCTGTACAAGGTCGGATCCAACGGGGAACCCGTCTTCTATAAGACGGTCACGCCCACGAAGACGGTCAGCTGAGGCAAGAATGAGTGGTGGGAGGCGACCCGCCTCCCACCACCCGCCTCAGGCGTGTCGATACTCCGTACGGAGCCATGGAAACCAGAACAATTTCTCCGAGCCTGCCGCCTGCTCCGCCGGTGCCGGGCGTGCGCGTGCTCGCGACGATCCGCCGGTACGCCGGCCGCTGGGGCCTGATCGCGGCGCTCGCCGCGCTGCCCGTCTACTACGCGGTCCACGACCTGACGTATGGCTATCAGGCCGGAACCGTGGCAGGCCATCCGGTGATCCATCATGATCTCTCCACGCTGGGCTTCAACTTCGCCGTAGGCCTGTCCAACGGGGCGATCTGGGCGCTGATCGCGATCGGGTACACGCTGGTCTACGGGATCATCGAGCTGATCAACTTCGCGCACGGCGACGTGTTCATGCTCGGGTCCTTCACCGCCGTGGGCCTGTACAGCGTGTTCGGGCTGGGAAGCAGCACCGGTGGCGCCTGGCTGATCGTCGGGCTGATCATCACGTTGATCATCACCATGATCGTGACGGGCTCCCTGAATGTCCTGATCGAGCGGGTCGCCTACCGGCCGCTGCGCAACGCGCCCAAGCTGGCGCCGCTGATCACGGCGGTGGGTTTCTCGTTCATCCTGCAGAACGTGGGCCTGCTCTGGCGCGGCGGCTCGCCGCAGAGCGTGCCCGACCTGATCAACGTGCAGCAGCCGTTGTTCACCGTGGCCGGCGTGCCCATCCAGCGCGGATACATCCTCGCGTTCGCGGTGATGATCCCGCTCGTGTTCGCGCTGAGCTGGTTCATCAGCGGCACGCGGGCCGGCCGGGCGATGCGGGCCACCGCCCAGGACCCCGAGGCCGCCCGGCTGATGGGCATCAACGTCAACGCCACCATCTCGCTGACCTTCCTGCTCGGCGGCATGCTGGCCGGCGCGGCGGGCCTTGTCTACGCGCTCTACGAGACCAACGTCTGGTACTTCCAGGGCTTCAAGGCCGGCCTGATCGCCTTCACGGCCGCGGTGATGGGCGGCATCGGCAACGTCCGCGGCGCGGTGCTCGGCGGGCTCATCATCGGCGTCATCCAGTCGCTGGCTGATTCGCGCATGGGTCCGCAATGGACCGAGGCCGTGGTATTCGGCTACCTGATCGCGATCATGATCCTCCGCCCGCGTGGCCTGCTAGGCGAGGAGACGAGGGAGGCCGGATGAGCGAGCGGCAGCGAGCGCCGCGGCGGTTGCCGTCCCTCCGGGGCGGCAATTCCCGCCGTGGCCCCAAGCCGGCCGAGCGCAGCGAGGCCTTGGCGCGGAGGATAAAAGAGCGGTTGCCGTCCCTTCGGGGCGGCAATTTCCGCCGTGGCCCCAAGCCGGCCGAGCGCAGCGAGGCCTTGGCGCGGAGAGGAAACAGAGCGCGGAGGAAAAATCATGCTATCTCCTTCGACTTAGCGGTCAGTGTGTTCGGACGCAACGTCCTGATCGGCGCGACCACCGGATCCGGCCTGGGCGCGCCGAACACCCAGGTGCGGAACAGAATGAACCTGACGACGGTGGCAAGCAGGTTTGCTCCGATCAGCACCGTCACCTCGATGAAACGGCCCGGATGGGCGGACAGCGCATGCAGGCCGAACAGCGCGCCGGAAGTGAGCACTAGCCCGGCTACGAAGGCGATAAGCCCCTTCGCCTGATGCCTGGCGGCGTGCGACCGGCCGCTGATGCCGAACGTCATCCGCCGGTTCGCCGCGGTGTTACCGATCGCGGTGACCAGAAGGCTCATCGCGTTGGCCGCCTGGTCCGGAAGCATGCCACGAAGCAGCAGGTAGAGCACCACGTAGGCGATCGTGGACAGTATCCCGATCCCCGCGAACCTGATGATCTGCGCCGGCATCCGGCCGCCACTGACCGGCTGGCCGCCCGTCAGGGACGGCGCCCGCAGTGATGGCACCTTGATCGTGCCGCGGGCCAGGCCGGTGCCCAGCCGGACGATACCCCGCAGGTCCGCCAGTGCGGTGGCCGCGATGTCCACTCGCGAGTCCAGGTCGTCCACCCAGTCGACCGGCACCTCATGGATGCGCA
>JAFARZ010000251.1 GCA_019245115.1 Streptosporangiaceae bacterium
CACCGCCGTGGCCATGATGACCTGGATCATCATGGACATGGCGCTCAGCGCCGAGCGCAAGCCCACCTTCCTCGGCGGCGTCAACGGCATGATCTGCGGCCTGGTCGGCATCACCCCGGCGGCCGGCTACGTGAACGACCTAGGCGCGATCGTGATCGGCCTGGCCTGCTCGGCGATCGTCTGGGTGGCCTGGTACTACCTGCCGAAGTACGTCTGGCCGTTCAACAAGGTCGACGACGCGCTCGGCGTGGTGTACACCCACGGCATCGCCGGGCTGTCCGGCGGCCTGCTGGTCGGCTTGCTCGCCGACCCGAAGGTGATCGAGTACATCGGGCTCGGCAAGAACCCGTCGGTCAGCGGGACCGGCGCCTTCTACGGGCACCCGCATCAGTTGCTCATCCAGGCCGAAGCCGCGCTCACCATCATCGTCTGGGACGCGGTGGTGACGTTCGGGATCCTCATGGTCATCAAGCACGTGTTCCGGATGAAGCTCCGGATGCCCGACGACGTGCTGGAGATCGGCGACGTCGCGGTGCACGGCGAGGAGGCGTACCCGTCCGACGAGCTGGTCAGCGTGCGTGCCTCCTCGATCGCCGACGAGGTCCCGCCGAAGCCCCTGCCCGACGGCAAGGTCCCGGAGAAGGCGTCCAAGTCCGCGGCCGACGACGCTGTGTTAGCCCCCCGGGGGCCGACCCCCCCGGTGACCCCCCGTACGGGGGGGCTGCCCGCCCCCCCGTACCTCCCGGGGGCTCAGTGCCCGCGGAAGGCCTCCTCCAGCCACCAGGAGCCGTGCGCCGAGGTGACCTTGGCGTCGATGAGCAGCGGCCGCTCGCGCGGGCCGTCCAGCCAGCCGCGTACCGCGGCCAGGTCCGCCGGATCGCGCACGGTGATCCCCTCGAAACCGAACCCGTGGCCGATGGCGGCGATGTCGGCGGGCGGGAACCGCACGGTGTCCAACGGGTCGCCGTCCGGCCCGAAGTGGTGCACCTCCGCGCCGTAGGCCTCGTCGTCGTAGACGACCACTACCATCGGCAGCCCAAGCCGTGCGACGGTTTCCAGCTCGCTCACGCTCATCAGCGCGCCGCCGTCGCCGAGCGCGGCCACCGTCAGCCGGTCGGGCCGGGCGACCGCGGCGCCGATGGCCGTGGCCAGGCCGAGCCCGATCGACTGGAACGCCTGGGTGAAGCAGAAACCCGCCTCGTCCGGCACCGACAGGTACATGCTCGGGTAGCCCATGAAGTTTCCCGAGTCCACCGCCACGGTCCGCTCGGCGGGCAGCAGGTCGTCCAGCGCGATCGACAGGGTGCGCGGGTCGATCCGCTCGCCGTCGCTCTCGTCCTTGTATGCCACGTCCCGCCAGCGGACCCGGCCCGCGATCCGCTCCCGCAGCTCCGGCGAGCGGTACCCGGTCATTTTTTCCCCAACGAGCCCGGTTGCCCCGCCCCGGTCACCGTGCCTGCGTTCTTCGGCGAGCGCGTCGGCCACGGCCTGCGCGGTCTGCGCCACGTCGCCGGGCACGCCGAGGTGCACCGGCCGGTGCGCGCCGATCGCGGTCGCGTCGTCGTCCACCTGGACCAGCGTGACCTGCGGCGAGATCAGCTTGCCGTGCCGCGTCGTCCACATGTTCAGCGAGCAGCCCCAGCCCACGATCACGTCGGCGCCGCCGATCAGCTCGGCCGCCAGCGGCGAGGCGAACCCGCCGCTCACGTCCAGGTTCCAGGGGCTGCCGTGGAACAGGCCCTTGGCCACCGCGGAGGTGGCCAGCAGCGCTCCGCACGCGTCCGCCAGCCGCTTGAGCTCGGCGGCCTTGCCCCGGGCGCCCCGGCCCGCGATGAACACCGGCCGCCTGGCCTGGCGCAGCACGTCGGTCAGCGCGGTGACCGCCTCGGCGGCCGGGGCAGGCGGGAACATCCGCCGCAGCGCGGGGACCGGGCCCGGCTCGCACTGGCCGCCCTGGACGTCCAGCGGCAGGGCCAGGACCACTGTCCGGCGGCCGAGCGCGGTGCAGTAGGCGCGGTGCGCGTCGGCCAGCGCCGAGGCGGGGGTGTAGAGCCTCATCGACACCGCGCCGACGGCGGCGGCCAGCCCGGCCACGTCGACGTGGAAGTTGGACCGGATCTCCGGGGCCTCGGCCGCCAGCACCAGCAGCGGGGTCCGGCTCTTGGCGGCCTCGGCGATGCCGGTCATCGCGTTGGTCAGCCCGGGCCCCTGGTGCACCGTGACCACTCCGGGGGACCCGGTGGTCCTGGCCCAGGCGTCAGCCATGACCGTGGCGCCGCCCTCGTGCCGCGCGGCCACGTACCTCGCCCCGCCGGCCACCAGCCCGTTCGTGACGTGGAAGTTACCGCTGCCGACCACGCCGAACACGGTGTTGACCCCGAGCCCGGCCAGCCCGCGGCCGACGGCCTCCGCGACCCGCATGCTCAGGAACGCTCGACCAGCGCCAGCGCGCGGCACGGAGACCCCGAACCGCTGACGATGGGCAGCGGTCCCGCGATCACTACCGCGCCGGTGACCGGCAGCCGGGCCAGGTTCTGCAGCTGCGTGAGGCCGTACTTGCCCGCGCCGAGCAGCGAGGAGTGGCACGGGAACGGCGGGTCGAAGGAGTGCGCGGCACCCGCGTCGGTGCCGACCGTCTCGGTGCCGAGCCCGATCACCGGCGACTGCTCGGCCAGCCATATCGCGCAGGACACGCTGATCCCGGGGGTGTGCGGGCCCGTCTCGTTGGCGTTGAGGAACGCGGCCTGATCGCTGGACCTTGCGTCCCAGCCGGTCCGGTAGAGCAGCCAGCCCTCGGGCAGCGGCCCGTGCTCGGCTTCCCACTGCTTGACGTGCTCGATCTCCAGTAGGAAGTCCGGGTCCGCGGCCGCCTCGGCGCTGAAGTCGAGCACCACCGCCGGGGCGATCAGCCGGGTGACCGGGACCCGTGCCACGTCCTCGCCGTCCTTGCCAGTCACCCAGTGCACCGGGGCGTCGAAGTGGGTGCCAGTGTGCTCGCCGGTCACGATGTCGTTCCAGTACCAGGCGGGTCCGCGCTCGTCGTAATGGCTGATCTCGGTCAGCCCGAAGCGCGCGGTGTTGCCGAACGGCTCGGGCAGCTGGATGATCGGCGTTTCCGCGCTCAGCGGCGCGGTGAGATCGATCACCTCGACGGAGCTATCCCGGATGGCGTCGGTCAGGGCCTGCAGCACGGACATGATGCTCCCTCTCGTAAGCGTTCTCGGTTATCCCGAAGCTTTCCCCATCGGCGCCCCGGTCGGCTAGTCCCCAGCCATCCTCCCCAGCCTGCCCCCCATCTGGCCCGTCAGTCCCCCATTTCGCCCGCGCCCGGATTGATACCGTTCTCGCCGTCGTTACTGCTTGGGAAGCCTGCTGAACTTGACCCTCGGAGCGGAAGCATGACCAAGCCTGTTGTCACGGCAACGACCCTGGTCACGGAGGACGGCGTGCCCATAGACGCCATCCACCTGCCGGGGACGGGAGACCTCGCGATCGTGGTCGCGCACGGCTTCACGCTGTCCTGGCAGCGGCCCAACGTCTGGCGCATCGCCAACCGGTTCCACCAGATGGCCGGCGTGCTCACCTTCGACTTCCGGGGTCACGGGCGCTCCGGCGGCCTGTCCACGCTGGGTGACCGCGAGATCAGGGACCTCGACGTGGTGGTCCGCTGGGCGCGCGAGCTCGGCTACACGCGGGTGGCCGCGGTCGGCTTCTCCATGGGCGCGTCCATCGTCCTGCGCCAGGCGGGACTGGTCGGCGGCCTCGACGCGGTGGTGTCGGTCAGCGGCCCCGGGCGCTGGTACTACCGCGGCACCGAACCCATGCGCCGGGTCCATTTCGCGGTCGAGCACCGGCTCGGCCGGTTCGTCACCCGCCGGTGGCTGAAGACCCGGATCAGCCCGGAGGGCTGGAAGCTGGTCCCGGTGCCCCCGGCCGAGGCGGCGGCGCAGATCTCGCCGGTGCCGCTGCTGATCGTGCACGGCGAGAAGGACCACTATTTCCCGCCCGAGCACGCGCGCCAGCTCTACATGGCGGCCGGCGAGCCCAAGGAACTCTGGCTGATACCGGGCATGGGCCACGCCGAATCCGCCTGCGGCCAAGAGCTCGTGGACCGCATCGGCCACTGGGTCGACCAGGTCACCGCCCGCGCCGGCCACACCGTCGCGTCCGCCCAGCAAGACGCCTCCCCGCCGACTCCCAACGCCGCCGCCTGACCTCGCCGCCGGTGAGCAGACGGCCGTCACTCGTGCCCAGCGCCCTCCGATACCGACCCCGCCACACCCAATGGGCGCATTCATCCCACACGCACCACGGAAACGGGTGACGCGGCGCATCCCAACGCTATGAAACTGGGGATCCAGGTCGTCAGGGCGCCGTGAATGTGGGGTTCCAGTACGCTCCGGGGGCCGGGTGCCCTTCCGCCCAGGGCCCGCTCCCGGCCGAGCCCGCATCAAGTTCCGCTCTGTACCCCTCAACCGGGCAATCCGGAATCGGGCTTATCCCTGAGCCAAGGCGGTGCGGCGCCTTTCCTGTAAACTATGCAAGATTGTCGACTTTACTTCGTTAACGGTTTTTTGATGGCCGGGCAATGATGTTTACGGCGCGTTAACAGCGTCGCCGCTAGGTTAAGAGCCGACGTCGTTGCCCTGATACAGCTGGGAAAGCAGTTAAATTAACGAACTCCGCGAATACTGTTTTCCCACGATGCGCCCGGCCGGCACTCATGCTGACCTTTCGTGCGCAATCCACAACACCTTGGGGGAGGCCCTTAATAAGGCTGAGGAGCGAAGGTAAACGCTAATGAACAGGTTCACCAGAGGTTTTACCGGCCGTCGGCTGCGCCCGGTCATGGTCGTGGCCGCCCTGGTCGCCGGGGCCGGGTTCGCGGCGGCGCCCGCTCAGGTGGCCGCGGCGGACTCGTCGATCTGCCCGGGCGCGAACGTGGCCGCCTTCGGCCCCGACGTCTGCGTCTTCAACGACACCATGAGCCAGGCGACCATCCAGGCCGACCTCAACAGCATCGCCAGCCAGCAGGTGTCCAACCAGTTCGGGACCCAGCGCTACGCGGTCTTCTTCGAGCCCGGCACCTACGGTTCAACCGCGAACCCGCTCGTCTTCACGGTCGGCTATTACACCAGCGTCGCGGGCCTCGGGCTGAATCCCAGCGGTGTCGTCATCAACGGCGCGATCGACTCCGTCAACCAGTGCTCCGGCGGCAGCTGCACCGCGCTCGTCAACTTCTGGCGCTCGGTATCGAACCTCACGATCAACGTGACCGGCGGGACCGGCTGCCACGCGAACGCGGAGTTCTGGGCGGTGTCGCAGGCCTCGCCGATGCGCCGAGTCCACATCAACGGGAACGTGACCCTATTTGATTACTGCAGCTCTCCGGGCTACTCCAGCGGCGGTTTCATCGTCGACTCCCAGTTCACCGGCGGGACCGTCATCAACGGTTCCCAGCAGCAGTTCATGACCAGGAACAGCGACCTGGACGGCTGGACCAACTCGGTTTGGAATCAGGTCTTCTGCGGGACCAACGGCGCTCCGCCCCAGGATTTCGTCATGGGGGGAAACCAGTACACCACGCTGGCCAGCTGCCCGGTGACCGAGGAGCAGCCGTTCCTCTACACCGACTCGCAGGGGAATTACAACGTGTTCGTCCCCGCGGTCCGGCAGAATTCCTCTGGGCCGTCCTGGGCCAGCGGCGCGGCGGCCGGCACGTCTATCCCGCTGTCGAAGTTCTTCGTGGCCAGCCCGGGCATGTCGGGCGCGACCATCACCGCCGCGCTGGCCCAGGGCAAGGATCTCATCCTCAGCCCTGGCGTCTATGACCTTGACCAGCCCATCGTGGCCCCGCACCCGGACACCGTAATCCTGGGCCTGGGCATGTCCACGCTGGTCCCGCAGCACGGCAACGCCGCCATGGTCGTCGTGCGGAACAGCGGGGTGAAACTATCCGGCCTGATCGTCGACGCCGGCCCGGTCAAGTCGCCGGTCCTGCTCTCGGTCGGGACCCCCGGGCCCAGTAGCGCCAGCGACCCCGACCTCATCCAGGACGTCTTCTTCCGCATCGGCGGCGCAGCGACCACGCCCGTCTCGGCCACCGTCAGCCTGCTTGACAACGCCGGGAACTCGATCATCGACGATGTATGGGCCTGGCGCGCCGACCACGGCAACGCGGTGGGCTGGACCGTTAACACCGGCGATACCGGCGTCGCGGTGACCGGAAACAACGTGACCGCGTATGGCCTGTTCACCGAGCACTATCAGAAGAACGAGGTGATCTGGAGCGGCCAGGGCGGTACCGACATCTTCTTCCAGAACGAACTGCCCTACGACCCGCCCAGCCAGTCGGCCTGGATGGCCAGCCCGACCCAGAACGGTTACCCGGCGTTCCTCGTCACGCCCAACGTCAGGACTTTCCAGGGCTACGGGATGGGCAGCTACGTCGTCTTCATCCAGACCAGTGCGACGCTGCACGACGCCGAGGCGTTCCAGGCGCCCAAGACGCCGGGCGTGCAGTTCCACGACATCCTGGGCGTATGGATCGCTGGTCCGGGAGGTGACGACTCCATCATCAACGGCGTGGGCGGCCCGGTGACCTCGACCAACCCGGGCAAGGTAGAGCCAGTAGACCTGGTCAGCTACCCGTGACGCTCACCTGAACGCGACATCGTGGACAGTTACCCCCGGATCGGTTCACGGGGGTAACTGTCCACGATGATTCAAGGACGCCTCAGGCCCGACCCGGCTCAGAATGGACGACAACCCAGATCGCGTGCACGTAATCGCCGGTCTTGTTGAGGTATTCGTGCGGCGTGGCGGAGTCGAACGCGATCGAGTCGCCCGGGCCAAGCTCGTAGCTCTCGAAGCCGACGTTGGCCGTCAGCGTGCCGCTGATGACCAGCCCGTACTCGCGCCCGTCGTGGCGCAGCGGCCGGCGTTCGCCGGTGGAGTGGCCGCCGGGGGAGTAGATCACCTCGAGAAAGTCGGTCATCGCCTCGGACTGCGGGGTGAGCCGCTCCCAGCGCACACCGCTGGCCAGGTCGATGATCTTGCGCGTGTCTCCTCGCTGCACGATCGCCGTCGGCGGCGACGCCAGACCCGGGCCGGGCCCGGACTCCGCCGCCGTGCCCGCCAGCCGCCCGGCACCCGACCCGAACAGCAGGTAATCCAGTGAGCTGCCCAGCTCGGTGGCCAGCGAGTACAGCACGCCCACCGACGGCACCGAGACGCCGCGCTCGATCTGCGAGATCAGGCTGGCCGAACATCCCACCCGCCGGGCCAGTTCCCGGACCGACAGCTGGCGCGAACCCCGGACCAGGCGCAGCCGGGGACCGAGCCCGGTGCCCGGATCGAAGTCAGCCGTCATAGTGTAAATGTACACTGCACACTACCGGCCCCATGGCTTGACAGCCCCACTGCACACAACGTTGGATGAGGGTGGCGGACCAGCGCCGCGATCACGACGTAAGAACGTGACGCAAGAACGTTAAGGAGCCTCCGATGACCGGTCCCGCCCTTCCCCTCGCCCCGGCGCCGGGCCGGATGAACGTCGACTTCGAGGAGCGGGTCGACTTCACCCGGCTGCGCCAGTACCGCCTGGACCGGGCGAGGCAAGCGATGGAGGCGGCGGGTCTCGGCGCGCTGCTGGTCTTCGACAACAACAACATCAGGTACCTGACCGGCGTCGCGATCGGCGAGTGGACCAGGGACAAGCTGTGCCGGT
>JAFARZ010000259.1 GCA_019245115.1 Streptosporangiaceae bacterium
TCGGCCAGCATGAACCGGACCCGGTCAGCCGGATACGACAGATCAACCGGCACATACATCGCCCCGGCCGCCAGCACCCCCAGCAACGCCACTATCGAGTCCGCCGACCGCGGCAACGCCACCACCACCGGATCACCCGGCCCCGCCCCGGCCCCGATCAGCCACCGCGCCACCCGGTTCACGCGCCCGGCCAGCTCCCCGAACGAGACCCGGGTACCGCCGCACACCAGCGCCGTCAGGCCCGGCTCCGCCGCCGCCGTGCCGGTGAACAGGTCTGGCACCAGCGCCGCGCCGGAAACCGCCGGCAATCCGCGGCCGAGTTCCAGCAGCGCCTCCCGCTCCCCGCCCGCCAGCACCGCCACCCGGCTGACCGGCACATCCGGCGCCCCCGCCACCGCACCCAGCACCCGCACCAGCCCATCCGACAGCGCCTCAGCAGTCGCCCGGTCAAACAAATCCAAGGCGTACGCGAGGTCGCCATCCAGCCCGGCCGGCCGGCCATCGGGACCGAAACCTTCGCTCAGCGTGAGGGCAAGGTCAACCTTGGCGGCCGCGGTATACGTCGCCTCCATCTCCGCGGACAGCCCGGGCAACATATCTGTAGGTACTGGCGCGTTGTTCTGGAGGGTCAGCATGACCTGGAAGAGCGGGTTGCGTGACGGTGACCGCTCCGGGTTCAGATGCTCGACGACCAGCTCGAACGGGGCGTCCTGGTTCTCCAGCACCGCCAGCGCCCGCTCGCGCACCCGGCCCAGTAGCTGCCGGAAGCTCGGGTCCCCGGAAAGATCCGTGCGCAGGACCACCGTGTTCACGAAGAACCCGACCAGGTCGTCCAGGGCCTCATCGGTGCGCCCGGCCAGCGGCGACCCGACCGGGATGTCCAGCCCGGCGCCCCACCTGCTCAGCAGCACCGCCAGTGCGGCGTGCAGCACCATGAACAGCGTCGCCCCGGTCTTCCGCGCCAGGTCGGCGAGCCTGGCGTGCAGCTCGGCATCCACGGCCAGCGGCACCGCGTCACCTCGGTAGGTGGCGAACGCCGGGCGGGGCCGGTCCGCCGGCAGCGGGAGGCACTGCGGCGCGCCCGCCAGCTCCTTGGCCCAGAACGCCAGCTGGCCCGCCAGCACGCTGCCCGGATCATCGGCGTCGCCGAGCAGCTCGGCCTGCCACAATGTGTAGTCCACGTACTGCACAGGCAGCGGCTCCCAGTCCGGCACCCGCCCCCGGGACCGCGCCTGGTAGGCGCGCCCGATATCACGCAGCAGCGGGGCTGATGACCAGCCGTCCCCGCAGATGTGATGGCCTACCAGCATCAGCACGTGCTCATCCGGGCCGGCCACGAACAGCGTCGCCCAGAACGGTGGCCGCAGCGCGGCCAGATCGAAGACATGGTTCGCGCCCTGATACAGAGCTGCCGCCAGCTCGCCGGGCCCGGGGTCGGTGACCTCCAGATCCAGACGTGCTTCCTCGATGTCCAGTACCTGCTGGTAAGGCTCCCCCGCGAGGTCAAGGAACACCGTGCGCAGCGGTTCATGCCGGGCTATGACGTCGTTGATGGCGGCTGCCATCGCCTGGCGGTCCAGTGGCCCCCGCAGCCGCAGCGCCCCGGTGATGTTGTAGGTCGCGCTGGGGCCTTCCAGCCTGTTCAGGAACCACAGCCGTCGCTGCGCGTATGACAGCGGAATCATCGCCGGACGGCTCGCGGGGCGCAGCGCGGGACGGGCGGGGCGGGCGGTGGCGAGCTGTGCGCACAGGTCAGCGACGGTGGGGGCCTGGAACACCGCGCGGACGGTCAGCTCGGCACCCAGCTCGGTCCGGATCCGGCTGGTCAGCCGGGTGGCCAGCAGCGAATGCCCGCCAAGCGCGAAGAAGTTGTCATCGATCCCGACCTGCTCTACGCCGAGCAGCTCCCCATACAGCCGGCACAGCACCGCTTCCCGGTGATTACGTGGCGGCCGCCCGGCCGGGACCCGCGAGGGGTCGGGGTCGGGAAGGGCATTGTGATCGAGCTTGCCGTTCGGTGTCAGCGGCAGCGCGTCCAGGGTGACGAACGCCGACGGGATCATGTAGTCCGGCAGCTTGCCCACCGCGAGACGGCGCAACTC
>JAFARZ010000105.1 GCA_019245115.1 Streptosporangiaceae bacterium
CTTGCACCTGCCGTCCAGAGCCATCCCGCGCTGCCGCGAGAACTCCACGAACGAGACCGGCGTGGCCATCACGGTCGCGCCTCCGGCCAGCGCGAGCGAGCAGTCGCCGTCCCGTAGTGCCTGGCAGGCCAGGTGCATCGCCACCAGGGAGGCTGAGCACCCGGTGTCCACCGTCACGGCCGGACCTACCAGGCCCAGGATGTAGGAGATGCGGCCGGACGCCACGCAGCCCAGGTTGCCGGTGCCTATGTAGCCCTGGGCATCGTCGATCCGCATGCCGACGAGCGTCAGGTAATCGAAGATGGTCAGCCCCGTGAACACGCCGGTGTCACTGCCGTCGAGGGTCTCGCGGTTAATTCCGGCATGCTCGATGGTGTCCCATGCGATCTCGAGAAGGAACCGCTGCTGGGGGTCCATGGCGACGGCTTCGCGCGGGCTGATGCCGAAGAACGAGGCGTCGAATTCGGCTGCGTCGTAGACGAATCCGCCTTCGCGTACGTAGCTGGTGCCCGGGTGATCCGGGTCGGGGTGGAACAGGGCGTCCAGGTCCCAGCCTCGGTCGGTGGGGAATCCTCCGATCGCGTCCCGGCCCCCGGCGACCAGGTCCCAGAGGTCGTCGGCGGACCGCACCCCGCCCGGGTAGCGGCATGCCATTCCGACGATCGCGATCGGCTCGTCCTCGGTTCCGCCAGGCCCGGCGGCACGTACCACGGCGGCGGCAGGCGCCGGCGGCCGCTCGCCCAGCAGTTCGCCCTCGATGTACGCGGTGAGTTCCTGCGGCGTCGGGTGGTCGAAGATCATCGTGACGGGCAGTTCGAGCCCGGTCGTCTGATTCAGCTGGTTGCGCAGCTGGACGGCGGTGAGCGAGTCGAAACCGAGTTCACGGAACGGCTTGTGCGCCGGGATCGCGTCCGTCCCGGAGTGCCCGAGCGTAGCGGCCGCCTCCGTACGCACGTGGTTGAGCAGGATCTGGTGCCTCCGGGACGGCGGCGCTCCCTCGAGCTGCTGCCCGAGGGGTGTGGCGGCGGCGCTCGTCCCGGCTCCGCTCGCGGTGGCGGGCTGGCGGTTTTCCGGGAGGTCGGCAAGGAGGGGCGCGGGACGCCCGGTGGTGAAGGTGGGGGTGAATCGCGTCCAGTCGATGTTGGCGATGGTGAGGGTGGTGGTGTTGGCGGTGATGGCGTGGTGCAGGGCCTTGGTGGCCAGGTCCGGATGGAGGGAGTGCAGGCCGAAGCGCGAGAAGAAGGCCAAGGTGGCCTGGTCGGCCGCTACTCCGGCTTCGCTCCAGGGACCCCAGGCGAGGGAGGTGGCTGGCTGACGGCGGTTGTGCCGGTGGTGGGCGAGGGCGTCGAGGTAGTGGTTGGCGGCGGCGTAGGCGGCTTGCTGGCCGCTGCCCCAGGTGGCGGCGCCGGAGGAGAACATCAGGAAGGTGGTGACCGGGTGGTGCTGGGCCAGGTCGTGCAGGTGGGCAGCGGCGTGCGACTTGGGGCGGAGGACGCGGTCGAGTTCGCCCAGGGTGAGGTCGGCGATGGGGATGTAGTTGGGTACTCCGGCCGCGTGGATGATGGTGGTCAGGGGCTGGTCTGGGGGGATGCTGGCGAGGGCCTGCACGAGCTGGGTGCGGTCGGCGGCGTCGCAGGCGGTGATGGTGACGTTGCTGCCGAGGTGCCGGAGTTCTTCTTCGAGCTCGCTGGCGCCGGGGGCATCAGGTCCGCGTCGGCTGGTGAGCAGGAGGTGGGGTGCGCCGGCCGCGGCCAGCCAGCGGGCCAGGTGGCCGCCGATGCCGCCGGTGCCGCCGGTGACCAACGTCGTGCCGGCGGGCTTCCATCCGGCCGGGAACGCCGGAGTGGGCGGCGCATGCCGCATCCGGCGTGCCAGCACGCCCGTGGGGCGGATGGCGACCTGGTCTTCCGGCTGTCCTGGGGTCAGGATGGCGGCGACCTGGGAGGCGGTGCGCTGGTCGATGGTGGCGGGTAGGTCGATCAGGCCGCCCCACAGTCTGGGGTGTTCGAGGGCGGCGACGCGTCCCAGGCCCCAT
>JAFARZ010000128.1 GCA_019245115.1 Streptosporangiaceae bacterium
GCAGGGCGTGGCCGGTGGTGGAGCCACCGTCGGACTGGCCGAACATTCCGGTGCGGCCGAGGTCGAGCGAGCCGCGCAGGCCGTGCGGCAGCGGCCGGTGCTCGTGGTCGGGATTGCCCCCGCGGTTGAGAACGGCGAGCTGATCCAGGACGAAGCGCACGTCGGCGACCCGGGACTCGATCGCCTTGGTGGTCAGCGGACTACCGCTCTCGCTGGGGAGCTGGGGGACGGCCGCGGTCTCCACGCGTCCGTCGGGGAGCACGACGACGCCGGCGTCGTGCACGTGGTCGATCGTGACCACGACATAGCCGTGGCTGGCCAGGTCCTCGACCAGGGAGGTGGTCTCGAACCGCTCGCCGCCCAGGCTGTGGGAATAGACCACCACGGGCCAGCCGCCCCGGCGCTGGTGCACCGGAGCGCCGGCATACGCGGCCGTGACGGGCCAGTTCAGGACGGGGAGGCCGTTCGCCTTCTCATAGGCGCGGGCCGTGGGGGCCGTCAGGTACGGCGCACGGGGGTGGCCGTCGACCATGTGGGCCGGGTACCACAGCTGGATCATGAGCTCCCGGACCCGATCCGACGGCACCCACGGATCGGGCCGGGACGGGTCCACCAGGTGCAACGACACGGTGCCGGTACGGCAGTGGCCGGTCGGCGCGGGCAGCGTGAGCCGGGGCGACGACGCCGACCGGAGCGCGGTCGCCGGCTGGAGCGCGGCCGCCGGCTGGAGCGCGGCCGCCGGCGTCGCCTTGGCGGCCAGCAGGCCCGCTGGCAGCGCGATGCCGGTCAGCAGCGCAGTGCGCCGTGAAATCGCATCCGGTCGCCGTTCCATCGGTTCCAAGGGTCCATCCCTCCGCATAGCTTCACTTGCATCTGCTAAGGAAAATTAGCATGTGCAACTGCGAAGGGTCAACCGACGGGCCCGGCCCGGTTGTGGTGAGTCCTAGCCGCGCTGCTTGATGCGGGCGGTCAGGTCGCGGAACGCGCCGGGATCGACGACCAGGATGCCGCCGTCGGGGTCCTTGCTGTCGCGGATGGCGATGGAGTTTGATGCTGGCGCCACTTCCACGCATGCGTTACCACCGCCGGAGGAGTAACTGCTCTTGCGCCAGACGGCTCCGGAAAGGTCCATGCTGTGGTCTATCCGATCTGCTGTTTGAGGTACGCGCGAGTGTCCTTGGGGGTGAGGGCGACCGCGCGTAGTTTGTCGAATTTGAGCCTATATCGCTCCAACTCGTCGTATTCCTCCAGCATCCGGTCGTCGATGGCGGTTTCGAGGTAGACGATGTCGCGTTCGTCAGGGCCTGGATAGGAGAGGTATATGAAGACCTCGCCTGCGGCCGGGTAGACGCCGGCGCTGAACGGAAGGATCTGTACGTCCACGTTGGGCCTGCCGACGGCCTTCAGCAGATGGCCGAGCTGGTCACGGCGGATGCCGGGGTCGGTGATGCGGGCCACGGCGTTCTCGTCGATGATGGCGTGCAGGCGGCAGGGACGATGCTCGCGGGTGAGGATGTCCTGGCGGCGGAGGCGGGCATCGGTGTGGCGCGCGATCTCGGCCGGGTCATCGATGCCGGCGGCGCGGGTGATCAGTTCGATGTAGCCGGGGACCTGGAGCAGGCCGGGGATGAAGCCGGTCTCGAAGGTGCGGATCTGGGAGGCGCCGGCTTCGACACCGGGCAGTTCACTGGAGAACACGTCGCTGTACTTGCCCCACCAGCCACGGTCGCGGCCCTGGCGGGCCAGGGTGATCAGCGCGTCGCGTTCGGCACCTTCCACCCCGTAGAGCTCGCACAGGTCGGTGACCTGGTCGGTGACCGGCTCGATCCACCTGGCCTTCTCGATCCAGTTGAGCTTGGTGGCCGACCAGCCCAGGCGGCGCTGCACGGCGGTGGTGGTCAGCTTGCGGTCCTGGCGGAGCTTGACCAGCTTGCGGGCCAGGGTGCGCTTGCGGATGGTGGGGCTGTAGCCGCCGGTGCCGGTATCGTTCATCGCCTGCCTTCGTTGGTGTGGTGGGGACTTACGATATCTGATGCGTCGAGCCACCGCCGTTCAGATAATCTATCCTTAAAATCTTGATGAGCCAGAGCGGGAAGGGAACCGCGCGATGTTAACTGGGATCGGCTGGTGGCTGCGCCAGCAGCGGGAGGCCCGCAGCTGGGCACGGCGGGAGATGGCGCGCCGTCTCACCCAGGCCGCCGAGGCGGCCGGTGACACCACGTTGCCGGGCATCGAACACCTGGAGACATACATCCGGCGCTGGGAATCCGGCCGTCACCAGCTAACCGAGCGTTATCGAATATACTATTGCACGGCGTTCGGGATCCGGGCCGGGCAGTTCGGCACCGCGCCGCTGCCGCAGCCGAAGACGCCCGGACTCGAGGCCGAACCCCGGCCGGACGGGGATGACCCGGACGACGTCGCGGTCGGCCGGGACGTGGTGATGGCCGCGCACGACGGCACCGACCTGGCCGAGCAGGCCGAGCAGCACCGGGCCGGCGGCACCACGCTGGAGCAGCTCCGCGCCGACGTGCGGCGGCTGGCCCGGCTGAGCGACACCGGCCAGCCGGCCGCGGTGTTCGCGGACCTGCGGCGGGTCCGCGACCGGACCGCCCGGCTGCTGACCCGGCGGCTGCCGCCGCCCGACCAGGCCAGCCTGTATTTCGTGATGGGCTGCCTCGGCGGCCTGATGGGAAACACCGCAGACCGGCTGGGCTACCCCGACGCGGCCGAGGAGCTGGTCCGGTCCGGGTGGGCCTACGCCGACCCGATCGCGCACGAGCCGCTGCGGGGGCAGCTGCGTACCGTGATGTCTTCGCTGATGTGCTGGCGTGGCCGGTTCGATGAGGCTCGTGAGCTCGCTCTCGACGGGCTGCGTTTTGCGTGCGAGGGGCGGCCAGGCGCGTGGCTTTACCTGCGTCTGGCCGGGGCGGCGGCGGGGCTGGGCGACGCGGCGGCGACGCGGCAGGCGATCCGGGACGCCGGTGCGGCGCGGGACCAGGAGTACAGCGACGAACTGGTGCAGATGGGCGGCCAGTTCGCCCTGTCCAGAGCCAGCTACCACCGGCTCGCCGGCGCGGCTCTGGCCGGCCTCGAGGGCGCTGGGGACGAAGCGGGCGAGGAACTGGAACGGGCCATCGGCCTGTACGACGAGGGCCTCGAAGATCACTGGTTCGCCGGCAAGCCGCTGGCCAGCATCGACCTGGCCCTGGTCCGGCTGCGGTCCGGCGCGCTGGACTTCGCGGCCCTGGCTTTGGAGCCGGCCCTCTCGCTTCCGGTCGCGCTGCGGATCGCCCAGGTGACCACCGGGCTCGGCGTGGTGCGCGGCGAACTCGCCGCGCCCATCTACCGGGGCTCGGCGCAGGCCCGGGACCTGGACAAGCAAATCGAGGAATTCACCGTCGAGACGATGATCGCCCGGTCGCACGGTCAGCACGACGGCGGCGGCTCCGGGTCCTGGTCCTGGTCCGGGCCGGACTGGTAGCGCGTGACCCATGGCGAAGTCGCGGCTTCCTACTGCTGTCGGATTGCCCCTGAATGTCCGGTGGCTTCGAACGGGATGTGGATTAAGGCGGAACATTCATGCTGCATGGAAATTAAATGTACGAATAGGCAACACTTCAAAACAAATCGAGTTTGCGGCGTGTCATGGGCGGGCGCGCCGGTTTTACCGGGATATGACCGTTATGTGGCGGTGGCTGCGGTGCGCAACGCGGAAAGAAAGGGGTTTCGTGGAAGATTGGGCGCCGGTTTCCGGTACCTTTTCTTCCAGAGAACCCTTTCCTTCCGCATGATAGCCGGTCCATGTGCCCGCTATATGCCAATACGTGCAGTTCAGCAGGCTGGCTAGCGCACTCTAGCAAAGACGACATGCCCGACATGCCGCAAACGCACGTTATTTTGAAACGTTGCCATAGTGCGGAAAAGTTTCCACAGAGCGGAAAAGAACCGCATGAACTTGCGGATAAATGTCCGGAAGTTCGGTATGTGCGATGCACGCAGCGGCCGACGACGGCAAACACGGCCCGATCCGGCTCCGATGAGCCGTAAAGTTACCGGCATTGCCTGACCCGGCCGACATGTCACCCGGATGTGGACCCCGTTGGCTTATTCAGGGCGCTAGGCGTGTTCAGAAAGCGGGCCGCCAGCGGAGTCTTTTCCCTGGGTGTCCCGCCGACCTCTGGCAACTACCTTGGTAGGTACTAGGGTGAGGTTATGAGGCGGATGAGCAGCAGCATGCGGCCGACGGCCCTTGTCACCGGGGCTTCCCGTGGCATCGGCCGGAGCACCGCGCTGGCGCTGGCTCGCAGCGGTTACGACGTGGCGGTCAACTACTCGTCCAGCGTGGCGGCGGCCGAGAAGGTGGCTGGCGAGGTGCGGGGACTGGGTGCCCGGGTCCTGCTGTGCCGGGCCGACGTCTCCGACGAGGCCGCGGTCCTTGCGATGGCCGGGCAGATCCAGTCGGAGTTCGGCCGACTCGACGCGCTGGTCAACAACGCCGGCACCACGATCAAGACTCCCCCGGCCGACCTGGACGGGCTGGACATGGGCGACTGGGACCGGGTGTTCGCCGTCAATGTCCGCGGCCTGTTCCAGGTCACCCGCGCCTGCGTGCCGCTGCTGCAGGCGGCGGACAACGCGGCGGTGGTGAACCTGGCCAGCATCGCCGGGCTGCGGCCCGGGCCACAGCCGTTCCCCTACGCGGCGTCCAAGGCCGCCGTGGCCAACCTGACCAAAACCCTGGCCGGGCGCCTCGGGCCCGACGGCATCCGGGTCAACGCGGTGGCACCCGGCTGGATGACCGGCGAATGGATGGAGGAGCAGCTCGGCGAGAACTACGACCGGCTCATGGAACGGCGCGGGCGGCTGACACCGCTGCGGCGGTGCGTCACCCCGGACGAGGTGGCCGCCACCATCGTCTCCCTCCTTACCGGCAATCCCTTCGTCACCGGCGAGATCATCGTCATCGACGGCGGTTTCGCCTCGACCACATGAGCGGCGGCTAAGCCGACTCCGGCCTGGCCTTATCCCGGTCCGGCTGCGCTGGCTCCGCTGTCTGCGCTGTCTGCGCTGTCTGCGCTGTCTGCTGGCCGGCGGCATACGGGGTGACCAGCTTGTCCAGCCCCGGTCCGTACCGCGCGGTCAGCTCCTCGGAGAAATCCGCGAACATCTGCTGGACGTACATGTCGTGCCGGATGTAACCCTTGACGACCGCGGCCAGCAACGCGTCCGTCGCGGCGAGCGCCTCCCAGCTGGACCCGTCGGCGGCGAGCGCCCACAGCGTGTGCTCGCCATCGGCCACCAGCGCCAGATGACGGGCCTGATGGTGCCGATAGAGCACGCCCGCCGTGCTCGCATGCGACAGCACCCGGCCGTGCGCTAGATTCAGGCCCGCGGGCTCAAAAGTGAGGATGTCGAGCCGTACTTCGCGCTGGTCGGCGCGGGCGATCACCTCGGCGAACTCGGCGAGCTGGGCCGCGTGCGCAGACAGGTAGACATGCCGCACCGCGCCGTCGATCAGACTGGCCGCATGGCGCGCGATCGCCGGCCAGCCCCGCGGCGAGCGGAGCACCCGCAGCTCTTCGGCACGGCCGGATCGCGCCGCCTCGGCCAGGGCCGCCCTCGCCTCCGCCAGGCGGCGACGGAAGTCCGTGTCGAGCTGGGTGATCAGCCGATCCGCGGGGACCGCCACGAACCGGGCCGGGTCCTCGCCGATCTTGACCACGGCGAGCTTGTCAACCAGGCGCCGCAGCGTCTCGTACACCTTGGGCTGCGGGATGCCGGTGAGGTTCGCCAGCGCGTATCCGGTCATCGGCTCCTGGCCGAGCAATCCGACGTAAGCGCGCGCCTCGTACACCGAGAAACCAAGTTCGGTAAGCCGGCCAACGACGTCGTCTTGCATTTTTCCCTCCGCGCTGTGTTTCCCTCCGCGCCAAGGCCTCGCTGCGCTCAGCCGGCTTGGAGCCACGGCGGGAACCGCCGCCCCGAAGGGACGGCGACCGCCGCGGCGCTCGCAGTGTTTCCCTCCGCGCCAAGGCCTCGCTGCGCTCAGCCGGCTTGGAGCCACGGCGGGAACCGCCGCCCCTCCGGGGCGGCGACCGCCGCGGCGCTCGCTTTCGCTCGCTGCAACCTACCGTGGTTAGAAGGCTAGCAGGGGTGGTTGGCGAGCTGGTGAACTGCGCGTATCGGCATTTAGCGGGCACATGGGTGGACCGTCTTGTGGAGGAAAAGAGCCCTTTGGAAGAAGGGGTGCCGGAAAGCGGCGCCTTATCCTCCGGGAGGCTCCTTTCTTCCGCGTCGTCTACCGCGGTCGCCGTCGCATAATGGGTCATATGGTGATAAATTCGGACACGCGTCTCCCGGCGGGAGCGGGATTCCGGACACGCGCCTCCCGGCTGGAGCGGGATTCCGGACAGGCGGCCCCCGCGGCAGCAGGATTCGGGGCACCTGTCCCCGCGACAGCGGGATTGGGGCACCTGTCCCCGCGACAGCGGGATTGGGGTGCCACATGGCGTGACCGTGACCGTCCGCAGCCAGGACGGCGGGGGTCGCGACATCTCAGCGTGATCCCCCGCCATCACGCCGCGGAACCGGCCTGACGCACCGGACTGATACGGATGAGCTGGAATGAATTCCGCCACAAGCGGCTTGCGGATTAGAGATGCAATTTCGTTCCGACGAACGGCGAAATTGATCATGATTTCAGGGGTGTCGATGAAACGCCTTCGACTGTAGAGTTGAAACCGGGGCAAGCCGGTATCCGGAGGTTTTACGCACATGCCTGCTCAGTCCGACGCTCCGCGGTTCCCATTCCCACCCTCGCCGGTGCCCTATGATCCCGGCCCGGAAATGCGGGAACTGCGGGCGAAATGCCCGGTCAACAAGGTCCAGCTGCCGGACGATTCCATGGCGTGGCTGGTCACGGGTTTCGACGAGGCACGGGAAGTGATGATCGATCAGCGTTACTCCCGCGCGCTCGTCTTCGCCCCCGGCCGCGAGTTGCACGGCGTGGAAGTGACGCTCGCCGATGGCATGACCGCCATGGACCCGCCAGAGCACACCCGCCTGCGCAAGCTGGTGGCGGGCGCGTTCACCGAGAAGCGCATCGCGGCCCTGCGCCCGCGTGTCGCCCGGATCGTCGACGACCTGATCGAGGCGTTGCTCGCCGGGCCGCGGCCCGCGGACCTTTCGCATTCGTTCTCGCTAATGGTTCCGGCAAGCGTTATATGCGTGCTGCTCGGCGTGCCCATAGCGGATGTCGATCTTTTCCACGAATGGTCGAACATGATGTTCGGCGACTGGAGCCGATCACGAGATCAAATAGACGAAGCCTACGCGGATATGAGCGACTACATGTCGGAGCTGATCACCGGCAAGCGGAAAGCACCCGAGGATGACCTGATCAGCGCGCTTATCGACGCACGCGACTCCGCGGGCAAACTCACCGAAGATCAGCTCATCCAGTTCTGCATCGGGCTGCTGGCCGCCGGCCACGAGACAACCGCCAACGCGATCAACATGTCGTTCGTGGCGCTGTGCCAGAACCCGGACGAGCTGGCCCGGCTTCGCGCCGACCCCGGCCTCATCCCCGCGGCCGTGGAGGAGTTCCTGCGGTACGTGATCACCAGCGGCAGCGGGTTCGTCCCGCTGGCGCGGGTCACCCGGGAAGAGGTGTGCCTCGCCGGCGTCACGATCCCGGCCGGGGAAACCGTGCTGCCAATGCTCAGCGTCGCCAACCGGGACCCCGCGGCGTTTGACGACCCGGACCGGCTTGACGTGGGCCGTGCCCCCAGGACCCACCTGCGCTTCGGCGCGGGCGCCCATCACTGCCTCGGCGCGCAGCTCGCCCGGATGGAACTCCAGGAGGCGTTCCGCGGGCTGCTGACCCGGCTGCCCGGCCTTCGGATGACCGTGCCGATGTCAGAACTCGAATTCCGCGAGGGCCAGATCATCGCCAGTATGCGCGAACTCCCCGTCACCTGGGACGACGCCTGACAACCACTGATCAGGTACAGGCCGTGCCGTTGACGCTGAAGCTGGTGGGTGCGGCATCGTCAGCGGCCCAGGTGCCCTGGAGGCCGAACGACTGGCTGCCGCCGGGCGAGATGGTGGCGTTGTAACTCAGGTTCGCGGCCGTGACGCTGGCACCGGTTTGCGTTACGGCTGCGTTCCACGCGCTGGTGATCTTCTGGTCGCCGGGGAAAGTAAAAGTCAGCGTCCAGCCGTTGATCGTGGACGAACCGCTGCTGGCGATCGTGACGTCGGCCGTGAAGCCCCCCGGCCAGCTGCTCGGGGCATAGGTGACGTGGCAGCCGCCAGCGACGTTGAACCGCAAGGTGGCCATGACCGTCGTGACCGTCCCCGCGCCGTTCACGTTCACGTTCGCGCTGATCGTGAGCGCGGTGGGCTGGCATTCGGGGAAGCCGGGATCCCCGTAGCTGTTGGTGAGGGTGTACGTGCCTCCCGGAGCGATCGAGTAGGAGAAGGGGATCGGGTCGAGGACCGGGCAGCCCTGCCCGGTGTACTGCCCGTACCAGGCGGTCGACCCCTGAATGGTCTGGCTGGTGCAGTTCCGCAGGACCAGCGTCAGCGCGGAATCCGATCCGGGCGGGACGCTGGACGGGTTGAAAGCGAACTGGCTGACCGCGACCCCACCGGTACACGCCGCCGTCGTGGCCGCGTTCGCGGCTCCCGGGACCATAATCGCCGCCAGCGGCACCACCAGCGTGGCGACGGCGGCCAACAGCAGCCTGCGCAACATAGCGTCAGTGTTGAACCGGGGGCCGGGCGGTACAACGGCCGTTCCGCCACCGTGGCGATACACCTGATCAGAGTGTTGATCCGGGCGACCCGGCCTGCAACTTTCACGGCGGTGGTGCGCGGGAAGAGCACCACCGCCCGTTCGTTGTAAAAGGCCTTTATAACGAACGGACGGTGGTACCTCTCCGCGAGATCCTGCTACTCCCGGATCCCGATCGCCTCGACTGGCCGGGTGCGTAGCGCCTGCCGTGTTGGCACCGACAGGGCCACCAGGGCCAGGAGCGCCGAGACGCCGAGGATCGCCGCGAGCCAGCCGGCCGGGGCGTAGGGCCGGAGGCCTCCGGTGAGCGCGTGGCTGAGCGGCAGCAGCGCGGTGGCGGCGATCGCCAGGCCGATGCCGAGGCCTATGGCGATGATCAGGACGGCCTCCCAGCGCGCCATCGAGCGGACCTGGCGCGTCGTGGCGCCAGTGAGCCGCAGCAGCGCCAGCTCGCGGCGGCGCCGGAGTGCGATCATGATCAGCGTGTTGAGTACGGCGATCGACGTGAAGGCGAAGATCATCGCGACGAAGAACGGCCCCAGCCAGTTGTTCAGCTCGTCGTTGGCGTCGTTCGCGGTGATGAGCGAGGCGGTGTCGCTGACGTGGAGTCCGGGGTACCGCTGAGCCAGCGCCTGGAGGCGCGTGGCCACCGCGGCCGCCGGCTGGCCGGTCTGGATGAGGATTTCGTCCAGCAGCGGGGTGGTCTGGTGAGCGGCGGCGAGCTCGGGGGCGAGCAGGGCATCCCCGAAGGCCAGATCGCGGCTGTAGATGGCCACGACGGTGGCCTGGGTCTGAGTGCCATCGCCCAGCATGATCGTCACGCGGTCGCCGACGCGGGCGTGTGCGGCGTCGGCGCGGTGGCGGCCGAGGGCGATCGCGTCGCCGTGCAGGTTACCCAGGGAACCCGAGATCACGCCGACGTCCAGGCCGCCGCCGTGGCCTCCGGTGAGGATCTGGGCGGGGAGGGTGTCGGTGGCGCCGAGGCTCGGGCCGAGCGTGGTGGACGTCAGCGCGACCGCCGAGCGGACTCCTTCTGTGGCGCGGGTGTCGGCCAGCGCGGCGGCCGGGAGGCCCGGCCCGGCGCTGGTCATGGCGAGCTGACCGGTCAGCGCCGCGCGCTGCTGCTGGCTGGTGGCGTGTTCGACGGTGGTGGAGCCGAAGAAAAGAGTGCAGCTCAGGGCGACGGTGAGCACCAGCGAGGTGCTGGCTGAGGAGAAGCGCCGGGTGGCGGCGCCGAGGTTCGCTGAGGCGAGGAACCCGCCCACGGGTGAGAGCGCTGTGAGCGCCGGCGCCAGCAGCCTCGCGGCCGCGTACACCACGATCGGACCGAAGAACGCGGCCGCCACCACGAGGAAGATCGCGTTGATCTCCGATGTCGCCGCGGCTGTCTGCGGGGCGGTGGTGGTGGTCGAGACCGCGAACAGCGGGATCGCGCCGGCCAGCGCGATCAGCCCGCCGATGATCCGCCCGGGCCCCAGCAGCCGCGGCTCGATCGTGGCGTCGGTGAGCGCCAGCGTCGGCGGCACACGGGCAGCGCGCCGCCCGGCGGCCAGCACCGCGAGCAGCGCCGTGGCGACTCCGCCGCCGATGGCCGCGGCGGCGGGCAGCCAGTCGTAGTTGAGGGTGAGATTCTGCGGCGCGATACTGTGGCGCACGAGCGCATGAGTGAGTGCCCGGCCCAGCACGATGCCGGGCCAGATCCCGGCCGCCGAGCCGGCCAGCGCGACGATCGCCGCCTCCCAGGCGATCATGCGCCGGATCTGCCCGGGCGTCGCGGCCATCGCCCGCATCAGCGCGATCTCGCGCTCGCGCTGCTGGATCGACAGGCCCAGTGTGCTGGCCACTACGAACATCGCGATGAACATCGCGAGGCCGCCGAACGCGGCCGTGACCGGGATCAGGGTCGTGCGGGTCCGCTCGAGCTGCGGGTATTCGGCCGCCCCGCGTGCGCCCCCCGTCAGCACCTGCGCGCCGCCGGCCGCCGCGGCGGCGCTGAGGCGCGTGACATCGAAGCCGGGGGCGGCGAGCACGCCGATAGCATCGAGGCGCCCCGGGTGACCGGCCAGCCGCATTGCCTGTGTATCGCTTTGGAAGATCGCCGCCTGCTGCGAGACGGGATGGCGCGGCACGGCGATGCCGACCACCGTGACCATGCGGGCAGGCCCGGCGGCCGCCAGCGGCAGCCGCGCACCGAGCGCGGCGGGGTAGCCGGTGACAACCTCCCCGGGGCCCGCGGGCGGCCGGCCGGCGCTCAGCACATACGGCGTCAGCGCGGCGCTGCTCCAGCCGTGGACGACAACGGCCTGGTTGCCGAGCCGTGCGGGCACCGACACGTCGCCGATCGCCGCCCGGACTCCGGGCACGGCCGCCAGCCGCGCGACGAGCGCGGAGCTCACCCGGGCGCGCTCGCCGAGCAGGACTTTGTGTTTGCCGCCGACTTCCTGCTGTCCGGTCACGACCGCCGCGGCGGCGGCGTAGCGTTCGACGGGCGCATGCGTGCGCAGGATGGACTCGAGCTGCATGCCCCAGGCCATCGAGAGCACGGCGGCGGCCGTGAGCGCGACGAACGCGCCGGTGAAGGTGCCGAGGCGGCCGCGAGCACTGAGAACCGCGAGGCGCAGCATGGCTCAGCCACCCCCGCCCAGGTGCGCGAGGCGCTGTGCGACTTCGTCGGCGCTGGGGGCGTCGAGCATTCCGGCCACCCGCCCGTCGGCGAGCAGGACGACGCGGTCGGCGTACGCCGCCGCCACCGGATCGTGGGTGACCATCACCACCGTGTGCCCGTCCTGGTCGACGACCTCGCGGAGCAAGGCGAGCACCTCGCGTCCGGTCTGGGAGTCCAGCGCCCCGGTCGGCTCGTCGGCGAACACCACCTCGGGCCGGGTGATGAGTGCCCGGGCGATCGCGACCCGCTGCTGCTGGCCGCCGGAGAGCTGTGCGGGGCGGTCGCGCAGGCGTTTGTCCAGCCCCACCCGTGCGGCGATCTCACGCACGGTCCTGGGTCTTGGCCGACGACCGTCCAGGCGCAGCGGCAGGGCGATGTTCTGGGCGACGGTCAGCGATGGCAGCAGGTTGAAGGCCTGGAAGACGAACCCGACCCGCTCACGCCGCAGGATCGTCAGCCGCCGCTCGCTGAGCTGCTCCAGGCTGGTGTCGCCGAGCTTCACGGTTCCGGAGGTGGGCCGGTCGAGCCCCGCCGCCACGTTCAGGAATGTGCTCTTGCCCGAGCCCGACGGCCCCATGATCGCGGTGAACGACCCCGGGGGGAACGCGGCGCTGACGCCGTTGAGTGCGGCCACCGCTCCTTCGCCTGCTTGGCCTGCTTGGCCTGGCTGGCCTGGCTGGCCTGCCTGGCCTGCGTGGCTCCGGCCGTAGACCTTGCGGACATCGCGCAGAGCGACCGCCGGAGCCGCGGCGGAAGCCTTGGACGAGCGGGGAGTCGAGATTGGCATGAAGCGAACGTACGGTCCGGCCGCCGCACCCCACATCGCCGCGAGGCCGGATTCCGGCTACCGCTTGGGTAGGAGGTGGTCCGCTACCTAGGTAGGAGGCGGCTCGGTGCGCTGCGGTTTATGTTCGTTCCATGGAACGCCTGGCGCCGCTGGCGCGTCAGCGGCGCCAGCGCCTGGCGCCGCTGGCGCGCCGCTTCGCGCTCGACATCCTCGTCGTGATCGTGGCGGCCGAGAGCGCGGTCGAGATCGCGCTGGGCCACCACTCATGGCGCGGGTGGTGGCTGAGCCCCTGGTTCGCCGTGCCGGCGGTCCTGCTGGTGGTCCTGCCCCTCCTCGCCCGCCGCCGCTTCCCGTTCTACGCGCCCGCGGCGGTCTGGCTGGTGGCGGCGGCAGCCTCCTTCGCCGACGGCTGGCTCGTCGTGATGCCATCCAGCGCGGTCATCGCCGGCATGATCGCGGCGTTCCTGCTCGGCGTGGTTTGTGACGGTCCGCAGGCCCGGCTTGGGCTGGCCATCGTGATCCTCGGGGCGGCAGTCGTGACCGACAACAATCCCGGCCACCCCCGCGGTGGGCTCATCTTCACCCCGCTCCTGTTCGCGATCGTCTGGGGTGCGGGATTCGCCCAGCAACAACGCGTCCAGCATGCCGAGGCAGCAGAACGACGCGCCATCCACGCCGAGGACGAGCGCGAGGCCGCCGCGCACGTCGCGACCGCCGAGGAGCGGGCCCGGATCGCGCGCGAGCTGCATGACACCATCGCCCACGCGGTAAGCGTCATGGTGCTCCAGGTCGGCGCCGTCCGGCACCAGCTCCCGGACGTTTTTAGCGAGCACAAGAGCGCTCTGCGGGACGTGGAACAGACCGGCCGCACCGCGCTGACCGATATGCGTCACCTGCTGGACGCTATGCGGTCGAGCCCTGGTAGCGACGTTGAACTGGCGCCGCAGCCAGGGCTCGACCGGCTCCGCGGCCTCCTTGAGGATGTCGAACGTGCCGGGCTGCCCGTCCGGCTGCGTGTCACGGGTGACCGCTTCCCCCTGCCCGGAGGTGTCGACGTCTCCGCCTACCGGATCGTTCAGGAGGGCCTTACCAACGCGCTCAAGCACGCGCAGGCGACCGAAGCCGAGGTAGCGCTGAACTACACCCCCGATCAGCTGAGCATCGAGGTGCGCGACAATGGCCAGGGCGCCGTCGCCGGTTGCGTTGGCGGCGGACACGGGCTTGTCGGGATCCGCGAGCGCGTCAGGCTCTACGACGGGGAGATGATCATTAGCTCACCGGCGGGCGGCGGCTTCCTGCTAAGCACACGCCTGGCCCTGACCAGGCACCTGCCATGAGCAAGCGAACGCGAGCTGCCGCGGCGAGAGGCCCGGGCCAATTCGGCGCAGCGAGGCCTTGGCGCGGAGGGATCATGAGCGAGCGGAAGCGAGCTGCCGCGGCGGTTGCCGTCCCGCAGGGGCGGCAATTCCCGCCGTGGCCCCAAGCCGGCCGAGCGCAGCGAGGCCAAGGCGCGGAGGAAAAACAGCGAGGCCTTGGCGCGGAGGAAAAATGACCATCCGCGTCCTAGTCGCCGACGACCAGTCCATGGTGCGCGCGGGCTTCCGGATGCTGCTCAACGGCGAGCAGGACATCGAGGTCGTGGCGGAAGCTAGCAACGGGCTCGAGGCTGTCGCGATGGCTTCGCGATGCGATCCGGCGGTAGTCCTGATGGACATCCAGATGCCTGAACTCGACGGCCTCGAGGCGACCCGGCGCATCCTCGCCGCCGACCGCGCCGCGCGTGTCCTGATCCTCACCACCTTCGGCCTCGACGAATACATCTATGAAGCCCTGCGCGCCGGCGCCAGCGGGTTCGTGCTCAAAGACGACCCGGCGGAACAGCTGATCGCCGCGGTCCGCACCGTCGCGGCGGGAAACGCGCTCCTCTCCCCCGCGGTCACCAAGCAGGTGATCAGGAAATTCACCCGCATCCCGCGCGTTGCCCCGCCGAAAGAGGTGGACGGACTCACCGAGCGAGAGCGCGAAATCCTGCGGCTGATCGCGACCGGCCTGTCCAACGCGGAGATCGGTCACGAGCTGCACATCAGCGAAATGACCGTCAAGACGCACGTCACCCACATCCTCCAGAAACTCGGCCTTCGCGACCGGGTCCAAGCGGTGGTGCTCGCCTACCAGACCGGCCTGTTCGCACCCGACGACTGAGCGGCTGTCCGGGGGTGATTTGTACACGATGTTAGCGTTCCGGAATAATGCCGAATTTCCGACATGTCGGCTATGTTGGCTCCGCTGAAGCGCGGTGCCCGCCTAACGAACTACGCGCATCACCGCATAGCGGACACATAGGCCGACCATTTCGTGGAAAATAGGAGCTCCGCGGAAAGAAGGGCACCGGTTTCCGGCGCCATATCTTCCAGGAGGCTCCTTTCTTCCGCGTCGTTCAGCGGTAATGGCGCGTATAACGGCTCATATTCCAGTGACCGCGGCCAGCGGCCAGCGGCCAGCGGCCGTTCATGGTGCGTGTCAAATTTCGATTTACCTTCGGAACGTTTCGCAATCGATAGGGTAACCGCCCACGAACCTCGCTGCGCCGCCGCCACCCCCCGCGCCAGCCTTAGAAACTTACGCGCATCACCGCATAGCGGGCACATGGACCTAGGGGGTGTTGAGGAAAGTGGCCTGATTGTGCCGGTGGTGGCGGATTGGAGGGGATGGTTGGCGCAACGTACCCCTCGGGTGGGGATGGTTGGCGCAACGTACCCCTAAGCATCCGCGCGAGGAATCGGTGAATGCCTCCGGAGGATTTCTTAACCGCCCTTAGACTTCTCGTGGAAGATCGGAGCCCCGCGGATAGAAGGGCGCCGGAAACCGGCGCCCTACCTTCCGCGAGGCTCTTTTCTTCCGCGCCGTCCGGCGGCAGCGGCGTACATATAACGGTCGTATTCGGGCAAACCGGCGGACGCTCGTGGCATGCTGAAGAAGAACCGACCCAGAAAGGAATCCACCCGGACAAGAAGTCGGCCCCGGATAGGAGGCCTTCCCGGACAGCAAACCGACCCGGACAGGAAGACGGCCGGGGACAGGGGGACGGCCCGGGCAGGAAGCGGCCCGGACAGGTAACCGGCCGGAAACGAGCCGGCCCGCAGATGAAACCGGCCCGGACAGGAAACCGACCCGGACGGGAAGACGGCCGGGACAGGAAGACGGCCGGACGGGAAGACGGCCGGGACATGGGGGACGGCCCGGACAGGAAGACGGCCGGGACGAGGGGGCGGCCGGGACGGGGGGGCGGCCCGGACAGGAAGACGGCCGGGACGAGGGGGCGGCGGGGACGGGGGGGCGGCCCGGACGGGAAGGCGGCCGGGGCAGGGGGGACGGGCCGGACAGGGGGACGATAGGGAGAGGAGGGCGGGCCGGCGGCGGACGGGGCTGGTGTGGCAGTGATCAGGGGACCGGCTGCGTTACGGTGGGGGCGGCCGGAGCTTGGCTCGATGCGAAGGTCTTGGCCGCGTGGGCCTTGGCCAGGACGTAGTTGATATAGGCACGGGCATCGCCGCGGGTGGCAACCGCTGCACGCCTGGCCAGCGCGGCATCTTGCTCCTGCGCGGTCGACGACAGTTCGAGGTCTGTCTTCAGCATGATGAGCAGGAAGCCGGGCAGGTTACCGGAATCCGGAATGGGGTCGCTGTCTGAGGCCTGCGCCGTTTCAGCCGCGGGGACCGCCGGAGGCGCCGGATTGTTCAGGGTGGTGGGCGCATCGGTACGCGGTTGCGTCTCGGTGAGCAGCGCCCGGACGTCATTGGCGCCCGCGTCCCGCGCGGTGAGTGCCGACAGGCCGAACAGCCGCTCGATCGTGGCCAGAACTGATGCGTGGTCATAAACCGTCTGGTCGACCGTGTTCGCCGCGATCCACGGCGAGACCACCACGGCCGGTACGCGCACCCCGAGCTGGTTGAAGGGGAAGCCGTACTCGTTGTAGGTGCTGGGGCTGCCGTCGTCAGGTGGCGTGGCCGCTGGCGGTGCGACCGAGTCGTAGAAGCCGCCGTGCTCATCGTAGGTGACGATGAGCAGGCTGGTGTTCCATACCGGTGAGTTGCGGATGGCCTCGTACACGGCCTTGATCAGACCTTCGCCGCCATAGACGTCGTCCATTGGGTGCTGAGAAGAACCACCCGCGTAGGTGCTGGTGATGTCGCCGTAGTTCGGCTCGATGAACGTGTACTGGTACGTATACGGGCTCTGCAGGTCAGCGGCGAAGCCGGTGAGAGAATGGACGTCGAGCATCGTGACGCCCTTCAGCGCCGATACCTGCGCGATCGCGCCAAGGACGGAGCCGTTTTGCGGGTCGTCGCTGTAGGCGTCGGTGTCGTCGTTGTAGATACGCCAGGTGAGGTCGGCAGCTGACAGCGCGTCGAAGATGCTGCCATGGGGGTAGGTGAAGCCGAACCCGGGGATTTCCCACTGTGCGATCTGCTCCGTGGTGGGGCTGTGATCCAGGCCGGCCGACGAGGCACCGTGGACGAAGAACCGATTGGGCCAGGTCGGCCCGGGTATCGATGAGAACCAGTGATCACACACCGCGAACTCGGTGGCTAGCTGGTAGATCACGCGCAGCTGGGTACTGGTGTCGAAGCCGAGCATGATGTCGCCGATATCCGCCGCGGGTGGAGGCGATCCCTCCGTGGTGCTGGTGGCGTAGTTCTCCGCAAACCCGGACACGTTAATGGCGGGGTAGGGCCCGCCGGACGGGTAGGTGGTCTGATCGGTCAGCTGCTGGACGACATCAAGGAACTCGTGGCCAGGGTCGGTCGGCATGGACGTCGGCGCGGGGGTGCCGACGGCATAGGTGACGCCCTGATATGTGTTGCTGTCCGCTGGTGTCGCGTGGGTGATTCCCGGGATGCCGGACTGCCCGAAAGCGTTGTCAAAGGAGTGATTCTCCAGCATCAGCACGAAAACGTTGGTGATCTTCGAGAAGTCGCCGAGCCGGGTCATCCCGTCGGCGCATCCGCCGGAGGCTAGGTTGATGCCGAAGCTGGTGGCGCTGACAGTGAACGTGAGATTCTGGTCGGCATCTCCGCTTTGCAGCTGGCATTCCTTCCAGTGCGGGAAGATGGCTGTCCCGGAATTCTGATAGGTTCCCGGCGTCGACCCGCCTTCCACAGCGATGATCACCGACCACCAGTCGAGGATCCCGTAGGAGCCCCATCCTGTCTCGAACGAGACGGTCATCGGCCCGACTGTCGTCCCTGGGCTGGCGGTCCAGCTCCCGTTCTGGATGCCGTTGGAGTCGTTCTGGTGAAACAGCTGGATGTACGCTGTCCCGTCGGTGTTATTGGTGATGTACACGTTCGCCGAGTGCTGCGTGGCCATAGTGCTCCTGTCGGGAAGGCAAACCAGGAAAACGGAAAGCCGGTCGTGAAATTGCCAGGCAATGTACGCTGGCCATCTCAATAAATTAGCCAGTAACGGTAACGAGGAAAGAACGACATACCGTAGGCCCGCAGGCCGGCCCTAAAAACGTCATAACCGCATACGCGCTGACCACAGGGTCCCCTCTCTGCATCACCGCCGCACATTTCAATCTAGCGACCATGAACGAGCCACGCAA
Organism: Streptosporangiaceae bacterium; assembly: GCA_019245115.1. GTDB lineage: Bacteria > Actinomycetota > Actinomycetes > Streptosporangiales > Streptosporangiaceae > JAFARZ01. The sequence goes on from JAFARZ010000128.1 coordinate 17,861, forward strand.
GAGCCTGCCCGGCCATGGCGCCCGGCTTCGCGGTCCGGGTGGTCGGCGCGACATCCGCAGGCCATATCGAAGGCCGGCAAGCAGCGAATAAGCCTGCTGACAAACCAGCCCAGTTAACCATTCCGCACACTCGCGACTTTCTACCTGATTTCAACCCAGAGGCGAACGTTCAAATTAGACTGGTTTGTGACATTCCGGCCACCAGCGCCCGTTTTATGTGCTGCACGGTGCTGCCTGGAACCGGAACAGGTTTCAGCGCCTGGGAGCGAGTGTCGATCATCGTCGGACTCACGGTCATGACCGTCGTCGCGCCGGGCGACCTAGAGCGCCGGTCAAGGAGCGCCGGTCAAGTAATAGGGCTGGACCCCGATGGCCGTGCGGCTTTTGTCTCTTTTGCCGGATTCGGTGGGCATGTTTTCGTGGTTGATCCGGGCTTCGTGGTGACTTTTGTGCACCATGTGAACGTTCCGAAACAAATCGAGTCTGCGGCGTGTCATGGCGGGTGCCGATTTTGTCCTGATATGGCCGTTATGTGACGGCGGCTGCGGTGGACGACGTGGAAGAAAAGGGCTTCGCGGAGGATAGGGCGCCGGTTTCCGGCACCTTTTCTTCCAAAGGGCTCTTTTCTTCCCACTGAAGGATGCTCATGTGTCCGCTATGTATCG
>JAFARZ010000134.1 GCA_019245115.1 Streptosporangiaceae bacterium
GCGTCCGTTCTGCTGGTTGAGGATCGCGGTCGCGCGGTCACCCGGCACCAGGAGCTGGGCGAAAAAGGTGACCGACGCGGCGGCGATCAGCACGGCGATCGCCGTGACGACCTTGATGACGACCCGGCGGGCTGTTCGCATCGTTGGCATCTGGGTCTCACTTGGTGAAGTAGGCGTCCTCGAAGACCGGCTCGCCCTGGCTCTTCTCGAGCCAGACGTCGTGCAGGTTCTTCGCGACCGCGATCGACATGAACTGGGTGTAGAGGCCGACCGCTGCCGCGTTGTCCTGGATGATCTGCTGGGCCTGCCAGTAGTACCGGTCAGCCGCGACGGTGGTGGCCGCGCTGTTGCCGTCCTGAATCAGCGTCGCCAGTTGGTTGTTGTTGTAGAAGGACGAGTTGCTGTAGTTCGGGCTGGCCGCGGTGCTGGGCCGCCAGACGATCCACAAGATCGCGGCACTCGGGCTGGTCCAGTACCACGGCTGCGCGTCGTAGGAGTCCGGCGTGGAGAACTTGCCAGCGAACGTCTCGGCCTGGGTTTCCGGGATCAGGTTCACGTTGAAGCCGACCTGCTTCCACTGCTGCTGCAGGATCTGCAGCAGGGTGGCGCCCTCACTGGTGATGACGGAGCCCGCGGGATAGGCGAACGTAACGTCGAGTTCCTTGCCGTTCTTGGTCCGGTAGCCGGCCGCGTTCCTCGTCGTCCAGCCAGCCTGGTCGAGCAGCTGATTCGCCTTGGCCGGATCATACGCGTACGCCTGAGCGACCGTCGGGTCGTAGCCCGGAGTGGCCTGGCTGACCGACGGGTTGCCCTCGTACGGGATGACGCCGTGGAAGGCCGCTTGGACGGCGGCCTTGCGGTTCGCTCCGTACGCGAACGCCTGGCGCACGAGTTCGTCGGTGAACACGCCCCTGCTCGTGTTCAGGTAGACCGAGACCGGCTTGCCGGGCGTGATGTAGTCCGTCACCTGGTAGTTCGCCTTGGCGTTGGCCCAGTCGACGGTCGGTACGTCGTAGATGATGTTCGTCTCACCGGTGGTCAGCGACGCGTACCGCTCGATCGGGTCAGGCAGGAATTTCCAGTCCACCTCGTCGACGATGGCCGGACCCTGGTGGTCGGCGGTGGCCGGCCAGGACGTGTAGCCCGGGTTCCTGACCAGGATGACTTCCTGGCCGTGCTTCCACTGCTGGATCTTGAAGGCGCCAGAGCCGATCGGGTCGTTGCAGACGGCCTGGGTGCCTTGCTTGATGTTCGCCGGGGACAGGATGCCCATGTACGCCTGGGTGAGCATGGTCAGCAGCGGGAGATAGGGCTTGTTCAGGGTTACCTTCAGGTGGGTCGCGTCGAGTGCCTGCGCCGACTTGAAGTACGGATCGATCGAGACCTGAGCGGTGCTGTTGCCGCCCTTCTCCCAGTAGGCGAAGTTGTCGGCGACAGCCTGGGCGTTCAGCGGGGTGCCATCGGTGAACTTCACGCCTGGCTTGAGCGTGAAGGTATAGGTCAGCCCGTCGCTGGAGATGTTCCAGCTCGTCGCCAGCCATGGCTTGATCGATCCGTCGTCCGCCTCCGTCACCAGCGAGTCGAGTATGTTGCGGTCAATGTAGGCCTCCTGCAGCCAGCCGCCGTACAAGCATGGCGGCTCCTGCTCGTGGCCGTAGACGATCGTGCCGCCCTTGACCACGGTGCCGTCGTTGGCCGCCGAGGCGGCGGTCGCGCCACCAGCGCTGCAGCCGGCGAGCAGTGAGCTCAGCAGCAGGACGCCGGCGGTGCTCGCACTGGCGGCGAGCCGTACGTAGCTGGGTCTTGTCATCGTGGTCTCTTCCTCTTTCTGCGGGATCAGGCCCCGGCATTAAGCCCATTGGATTAGGCACTGAGCCTGGTCACGGGCAGGTGAGCACCGCCGCGGTAGCGGGCTCCCTGGTGGCGGTCGGGCAGGCGGTCGCCAGCGCCGAAGATCCGGTCTCGCAAGGACTCGTCAGGGTCGTAGCTGCCGCGGAGGCGGCCGCGGTCGCGCAGGACTGGCACGACCAGCTCGATGAAGTCCCGTGCGGTGTCGTAGGAGTGGTACTGGAGCAGGTTGATTCCGTCGATGCCCACGTCGTCGAGCCACCGTTCGATGGCGTCGGCGACCACCTCTGGCGTGCCGACGGCGAACAGCGGATGCCGCGACAAGTCGCCGAAGCCGGCCAGGAATTCCCCGACGGTCTGCTCCGGGTCGAAGGCCCGCCACCGGCCGATGCCACCATCGGTGCTGGTGACCTCCTTCAGCTTCGCCTCCGGCGGGAACGCGGTCGGGTCGAACGGCAGGCCCGCGTGGGCCAGGTAGCCCTCGGGGCTGGTCAGCCGCTCGAACTCAGCGAGCTTGGCCTTTGCCTCCGCGTCGGTCCGCCCCACGATGACGCCCGCGATCGTGACGAACTTGACATCCTCGGGCCTGCGTCCTGCCTCGACCGCGGCCTCGCGGATGTTGCTGATGGTCCGCTTGATGAAGTCGGTGTGCGGGCCGCCGGTGAACACCACTTCGGCGTGCTGCCCGGCGAACTTCGTACCGGCGCCCGATGCGGTCGCGGTGAACAGCACAGGGGTCCGCTGCCGGCTCGGCGACGGCAGATGGGGGCCCTCGACTTTGAAGTACTTCCCGTCATGGTCGATCGGGCGGATCCTGGCCGGGTCCGCGAAGACGTTGTTCTCCCGGTCCGCGATGATCGCATCGTCGTCCCAGGAACCTTCCCAGAGCTTGTAAAGGACATCGAGATATTCGTCCGCGATCTCGAACCGGGTATCGTGCTCCACCTCCCCGTCCAGGCCGAAGTTGCGGGCCGCGTTCGGCAGGTAGGAGGTGACGATGTTCCAGCCGACCCTGCCCTTGGTCAGGTGGTCCAGGGTGCTCAGCCGCCGGGCCCAGGCGAATGGGGGCTCGTATGTGGTGGAGAACGTGATGCCGAAGCCGAGGTGCCGGGTGACCGCGGCCATGGCCGGGACCACCAGCGACGGGTCGTTGTTCGGGATCTGCAGGCCTTGCCTGATCGACGTGTCCGCCGACCCGCGGAAGACGTCGTAGGTGCCGATCACGTCGGCTAGGAAGACCGCGTCGAAGCCGCCGTCCTCCAGAAGCCGGGCCAGCTCGATCCAGTACTCGATGTCATTGTGCCGCTCCCGGTTGTTGTCCGGCAGCCGCCACAGCCCGTGGGTGATGTGGCTGACGCAGTTCATCTCGAACAGGTTGAGTATCAGTCGCTTCATAGCGGTCCTTCAGGCCGGCTGGGGCGCGAACGCGCGGCGATAACGGGCAGCGGGGTGCCGATCGGGCAGCCGGTCGCCGCGGCCGAACAGCTTGTGCCGCAGCGTCCCCTCGGCATACTCCCGCTGCATCAGGCCCCGCTTCTGGAGCACGGGCGCCACATGATCGGCGAAATCCTCGTAGGACGCCGGGATCTCGGCGTTCACCAGGTTGACGCCGTCGATGCCCGCCGCCTGCCACCGTGCCAGCTCGTCGGCGATCTGCTCGGGCGTGCCGACGATCCGGCTGTTGCTTGCGGTGTAGTGCGCGACGTCTCGCAACGTGGCTGGCCGGTCCGGGACCAGGTCCTTGATCCAGCCGATGATGCTCTGCACGCCCTCGGTGGTGAGCTCACCCACCGGAGTATCGAGATCCTCATGCCCGAAGTCGATGCCGAGCGCTCCCGCGAAGTGCGAGAGCTGGGCGTCGTAGTCGATCCACTCGTCAAGCTCAGCGGCCTTGCGCCTGGCCTCCCCCTCAGTAGAGCCAGGAACGATGTAGAGGCCCTGGAAGAACTTGATGTCCTCGGGCAGGCGGCCGGCCCTGATCGCGCGGGAGCGGATGTCGGCGGTGTCACGCGCGACCGCGGCCAGATTCGGGGACTGGATGAAGACCGCCTCGGCGTTCCTGGCCGCGAACGTCCGGCCAGCTTCCGACGCGCCGGCCTGGAACAGCAGCGGCGTGCGCTGCGGTGACGGGCTCACCAGGTGCGGCCCTTCGACCTTGTACCGCGGGCCCTCGTGGTTGATCCTGTGCACCTTGTCGTAGTCGGCGTGAATCCCGGCCGCACGGTCCTGGCGAAGGGCGTCTTCCTCCCACGAGCCCTCCCAGAGCTTGTAGGTCACCTCGACGTACTCATCCGCCCAGACGTAGCGCTCGTCATGCTTGGTCAGCCCGTCCAGGCCGAAGTTGCGGGAGGCGTTCGGCAGGTAGTTGGTGACGATGTTCCAGGCGACCCGGCCCTTGCTGGCGTGATCGAGCGTGGAGACGCGGCGGGCGAAGTTGAACGGGTGCTCCTGCAGGATCGAAGCGGTGAACGCGATGCCCAGGTGCTCGGTGACGTACGCGAGCGCGCTGGCGAGCACCGACGGGTCGTTGCTCGGCACCTGAAGACCAGCCTCGAAGTATTTGCGCTCGTCGCCGCGGTAGGGCGCGTACAAGCCGACCACGTCCGCGAAAAAGATCGCGTCGAACCTTCCCCGCTCCAGCAGCTGGGCCAGGCGCACCCAGTGCTCGAGATCGTTGAAGTCCGTCTGGCACGCCGTCGGGCGGCGCCAGGTGCCCTGGATGATGTGGCCGGTGGTGTTCATCACGAAGGCCGCGAAGCGCAGCGGTCGTGGGCGTGCGGATGTCACGGCGGACATGAACGTTCTCCGGTGGATGTCGGTGCGCAGGCGGATGCCCGGCGACGTGCGGAACGCGCGGACTCGGAAGGCTGGGACTCAGAAGCGGCGATGCGTGGGGACCGCGATGTCCCAAGTCAGATCAGCGACACAGACAGCTGGCGGTACGACGGAGGTCGACGTGGAGGCGGGAAACTAGCACCTGTGGTCGGCCTCCTCTCAGGAATCTCGGTTGCGGCGACCTGGATTACTAATTCCTATTAACACTATAGATAAACTGGGAATTCCCGCCAAGCCCGGACCCGGCAGGCGATTCCGATCACCCTGCAGGGAGGACCGATCAGCGCCCGGCCAGGTAGCAGGCGAGGTGATCGATCAACTCACGCGCGTCGTCCTCGATGCCGCAGATGAACGTGGATTTGCGCCGGCGCAACACGGGCAGCCCCAGTGCGTACAGTCCCGGACTGCCGGCCACACCGCCCTCGTGGCGCAGCTGGCCCTTCGCATCGAGCACGGGCACGTCCAGCCACCGGTAGTCGGGCCGGAAACCGGTCGCCCACACGATCGAGCGGATCTCGCCGCTGCGCAGATCAAGCTGTAGCCGCGTGGCGGCGGGTACGCGGGTCGGCGGGAAGCGCTCGGGAGGCCCGGCCTCTGCGCCGGAGCGATCGGCCCGACCAGCGGGCCCGGCCGCCTGAGCCCACTCGTCGAACGTGTCCAGCAGCCGCTCCATCTTCAGGTCCGCGAGCGAGAAGACATTGCGCAGGCCGCCCGAGAACAGCGCGCGGCCGTCACGCACCGCGGCCCAGCGGCCTACCAGCTCGACCCCCATCGAGGTGAGCGCGTTGATATCGAGCGTCATCCGCTCGGGAGTCCCAGCGAGCTGGGGCGAGGGCAGCCGCCGGGCCCGGGTGAGATCATCGACCTCGTCGTAACGCTGGGCCCACACGCCCGACGCTTCCATCCACCACAGCACGTCGCGGCCGCGATAGGTGCGCGGCAACCGCACGTGCTCCCCCACCGACAGGGTCACCGGCCGACCCGACCGCCGTATCTCGGCGGCCAGTTGCACGCCGGTCGCCGACGCTCCGACGACGAGTACGCCGCCGTCGGGGAGCTGGGCAGGTTCGCGGTAGCCGAACGGTGTCAGCTGCTCGGCTTCTCCCGGGACCGCGTCCTTGAACCGCGGCACCGCCGGCTGGTTGCAGGCGCCGCTCGCGATGACCACCGTCCGGCAGCGGATCTCGCCGTCGCTGGTCGTCACGCGGTACCCGTCGCCGGTCCGCCGGACCGACGTGACGTTCACGCCGGTCCGGACCGGAGCGCCCGAGACCTTGGCGAAGCGCTCGATGAACTCGGTCACTTCCGCCGTCGTCATGTAGCCGTCGGGATCCGGGCCGTCGTAATGCTGGCCGGGCAGGCGGCTCTGCCAGTTCGGGGTGAGCAGTCGCAGGGAGTCCCAGCGTTCGCGCCGCCAGGAGTTCGCTACCTCGCCGCGCTCGAGCACGACGTGGTCGATTGACCGGCCGCGGAGGAAGTGACTGGCGCTGAGGCCAGCATGACCCGCGCCGATGACAACCGTGGTGACGCGCTCGCCGCTCAAGCGACCTCGACGGTGACGTCTGTGGGGTTGGTGAGAGCGTCGAACACGGCGGAGCGCTTCTGGGACTGGGCTACCAGCGCCTCGATCTCCTGCCTCGATGCGTCCGCGTCGATATGGAACGTCACCCTGATGTCGTTGTAGCCGTTGCGAACGTCGCTGTCGGCGCCGAGGATCCCGCGGATGTCATGATTGCCCTCGACCGTCGCCTCAACCGAGCGCAACTGAATACCGCGGTTCTGCGCGACCGACGCCACCCCCGCCGTCAGGCAGCTCGCCAGGCCGACGAGCAGGTACTCGATCGGCGTGATGCCGTTGTCGGTCGCCGCGAAAACCGCGGGGTGGTCGGCGTCGAACACCGACTCTTCTTTGTGGCCCTGCTCCTGTCCAAGGCCGAAGAAGCTCTGTACCTTGATCGTGCTGTGCACGCCGTTGCGCCACGTGGCGGATGCCCGCCAGGTGAACTGAGCGGCCTCGGGCGCGCCCTGCAGAGCTTCGCGCGCCTCGAGCAGCGCCTGCACGTTGACCCCGTTGTCGGCGACCGTAGTCATGTCGGGTGATCTCCTTCGCATATTCCCAAGATTCCCTATGAAGATACTTGACAATACACCGGTCGCGACCAGCTAAGATAGCCCTCATGGCGGAGCCAGCCTCCACGCTCGCGGCCGGCTCGGTGGGTACTGTCGAGACGCAGTACCTGGACCTGCCCGAGCCGGTGCGGCTTGACTGCGGGCGGGAACTGCACCCGATCCGGGTGGCGTACGAGACCTACGGCACCCTCTCCCCCCGGCGCGACAACGTCATCCTGGTGTGCCATGCGCTCAGCGGTGACGCTCATGCGGCCGGCTTCGCGAAGACGCCGCCGCGGGAGGGCACCCGCGACGGATTCGGGGCCGAGGACCGAGACGGCACGGCCAGCAAGGGGCTCGGCTGGTGGGACGGAATGATCGGTCCCGGCAAGGGGTTCGACACCGACCGCTTCTTCGTCGTCTCCACGAACCTGCTCGGCGGCTGCCGCGGGACGACCGGGCCGTCCTCGATCAACCCGGCGACGGGCAGGCCGTACGGGCCGGATTTCCCGGTGATCACCGTCGCGGACATGGTGCGGACCGAGCGTGCGTTCCTGGACGCACTCGGTATCGAGCGGCTCGCGGCGGTGGCCGGAGGTTCGCTCGGCGGGATGCAGGGCCTCGAATGGGCGATCAGGTATCCCGATCAGGTCGACGCCGTCGTGGCGATCGCCAGCACGCACGCGCTGCACCCGCAGGGCGTGGCGTGGAACGCGATCGCGCGGGAGGCGATCATGCGCGACCCGTCCTGGCAGGGCGGACACTACTACGCCACCGGCCGCTCCCCCGGTGCCGGCATGGGGGTGGCGCGGATGGTCGGCCACGTCACATACCTGTCCGCACCGGCGCTGGCCAGCAAGTTCGGCCGGCGGCTCCAGGCAGCGTCGCAAAGAGCAGGCGACGACATCCGCTACACGATCACCGAACCGGAGTTCGAGGTCGAGAGTTACCTGCGTCACCAGGCTGACTCGTTCGTCAGGCGGTTCGATGCCAACACCTATATCTACATATCGCGCGCGCTGACGTATTTCGATCTCGCGCGGCAGTACGGCGGCGGATCGCTGACGCGTGCCTTCGACGGCGTGCGCGCGCGGACGCTGCTGATCGCGTTCAGCTCGGACTGGCTGTATCCGCCGTCCGCGTCCGCCGAGGTGGCGGCGGCGCTCGGCGAGCGGGCCGAGTTCCACGTGATCGACGCGCCGTACGGGCACGACTGCTTCCTGCTCGAGGAAGCCGCGCAGACGCCTATCGTTCGTAAGTTCTTGGGGGTTGCCACGTGACCGAGCAGGCCCGGTCGTTCGGATTCGAGACACGGCAGCTGCACGCCGGACAACGGCCCGACCCGAACACGGGCGCACGAGCGGTGCCGATCTTCCAGACGACCAGCTACGTGTTCGAGGATCCGGAATCAGCGGCGGCGTACTTCAACCTGCAAGAGTACGGGAACACGTACTCGCGCATCATGAACCCGACCGTCGCGGTGCTCGAGGAGCGGGTAGCGAACCTCGAGGGCGGCTGCGGCGCGGTGGCGTTCGCAAGCGGGATCGCCGCGCAGGCCGCCGCGCTGTTCACGCTGCTGCGGCCGGGCGACCATGTCGTCTCGTCTACAGCGCTTTACGGCGGGACGGTGAACCAGCTCAAGCACCTGCTGCGCAAGATGAGCGTGGAGCTGACGTGGGTCGATCCCGACGATCCGGAGGAGTGGCGGAAAGCGGTCCGCGCGGACACCAAGGCGTTCTTCGGCGAGACGATCGGCAACCCCGGCGGGAACGTGCTGGACATCGAGACCGTAGCGTCCATCGCGCACGAGCACGAACTCCCGCTGATCGTGGACAACACGTTCGCGACGCCGTACCTGTGCCGCCCGATCGAATGGGGCGCCGACATCGTGATCCACTCGGCGACCAAGTTCATCGGCGGTCACGGCACTTCGATCGGCGGAGTGGTCATCGAGGCTGGCACGTTCAACTGGTCCAACGGGCGGTTCCCCGTGGTCGCGGATCCGTCGCCGGCCTACCACGGCCTCCAGTTCCACGAGACGTTCGGGACGTACGGCTACCTGATGAAACTCCGGGCCGAGACCCTGCGGGATCTCGGCGCGGCACTCTCACCGTTTAACGCCTTCCTGTTCCTGCAAGGGCTGGAGACGCTGTCGCTGCGGATGGAACGCCACGTCGACAACGCGCTGGCGGTAGCACGGTATCTGCGGGAACACCAGCTGGCGTCGAACGTGACCTACCCCGGCCTGCCGGAGAGCAGGTACCGGCCGCTGGTGGAGAAGTACCTGCCGCGCGGCGCCGGCGCGGTGTTCTCGTTCGACTGCGCAGGCGGACGCACCGGCGGCCAGGACCTCATCCGGGGCGTGACGCTCTGGTCCCACCTGGCGAACGTTGGCGACGCGAAGAGCCTGATCATCCATCCCGCCAGCACGACGCACCGCCAGCTGAACGACGACGAACTGCGGGCGGCCGGCGTCACGCCAGGGACGGTGCGGCTGTCGGTCGGCACCGAATCGGTCCAGGACCTGATCTGGGACCTGGAGCAAGGATTCGAGAAGGTAGCGGCATGAGCGAGCGGAAGCGAGCGCCGCGGCGAGGCCTTGGCGCGGAGGGAAATATGACCATGAGTGATCTCGCGCGATACCAGGACCCTTCGACGATCCAGCGCGTGCTGCACAGCGCCAGGACAATCGCGATCGTGGGCCTGTCGAAAAACGAACTGCGGGCCAGCTATTTCGTTGGTTACTACCTCAAGCGGCACGGCTACCGCATGATCCCCGTGAATCCCCGGGAGGCGGAGATCCTCGGCGAGAAGTGCTACGCGAGCCTGCTGGACATACCCGAGCCAGTGGACATCGTGAACGTCTTCCGCGCGCCGGACGCGCTGCCGGGAATCGCACGGGAGGCCGTGACGATCGGCACCGGCACCCTCTGGTGCCAGTTCGGCGTGATCAACGAGGAGGGCGCGAAGATCGCCGAAGACGGCGGCGTCACGGTGATCGTGGACCGCTGCCTCAAGGTGGAGCACGCGCGCTACGTAGGCCGAATGCACTGGCTCGGCTTCAACACACAGCGCATTACGTCGGTCCGCGCCGGCCTCCAGTAGCTGACCAGAGACGGGTGCTTACCGCCGCCTCCGGCGGCTTCGCCGTCACGCTCGCGCGCCGTCCGTTGACGACCTCGTATACGAGCGAGGCTGGAGATATTGACTAAACCGACCTGTAAAGTAGACTTAGACTATGCCCACCGCCCCGCGCCAGGTCCGCCGCGCTCACGTTGACCTGGGCCGTGTCGCCAGCGCGATCCCGGCTGCCGGACTCGTCCTGGACAGCGAAAGCCGCGAGGTCCTGATCCACGGCCAGCGGGCCGACATGACCTTCCGGGAATTCGAACTGCTCCACTTCCTCGTATCGAACCCCCGCCGCGTGTTCACGCGCGAGCAGCTGCTGTCTTCGGTGTGGGGCTACTCGTCCGAGGGCATCACGCGTACCGTTGATGTCCATATCCACCGGCTCCGCCGCAAACTCGGCCCGGAATACGGCCAGTTCCTGATCACCGTCTCGCGCGTCGGCTACAGATTCGCGCCGCCCCAGTGAACGCCCTCACAGCTCACATTCATCTGGGGAGCTGGCCGCGCCGGGCGTAGGCGCGGACGTCGGCGTCGCTGTCGGCGGCCGCCGCTCGCAGGGCGCCGGCCGCTAGCGGATAGGCGTGCAGCGGGGCGAGCGCGATGACCGCGGCCTTCCTGACATCGGGATGCGGATCGGAAGCCGCGCGGGCGAGCGGCCCGGCGGCGACGTCCGGGGACGCGGATGCCAGTGCCTGGGCTGCTCCGGCGCGGGCCTGCCAGGCCAGATCCCCGTCCGGACCGGTGGCCAGGGCGCGGGCGGCGAGAGCGTCCAGCGGCGGCGGACAGCCCACGGCCCCGGCGGCCTTGAAGGCCGCCGACCGGACCAGCGGGTCGGCGTCACGGGCCAGCCGTTCCAGCGCGGGCACCGCGCCGGTGCCGCTCAGTACCGCCAGGCCGTCGGCCACGCTGACGCGCACCTCGCGCGAGTTATCACCGGCGGCGTTTGCCACCAGGCCCGCCTCGCGCGACCAGACCAGTCCGCGGACCGCGGATACCCGGACCCGGTGATCTGGGTCCGCAAGCGCGGCACGGAAGTCAGCGGCGTTCCCGGCCCGGACCTCCCTGAGCACGTCGAGGATCGCGCAGCGCACGACGGGATCGCCGCTGGCGAGACGTTGGCGCAGCGAGTCCCGCAGTGCCTCATCAACTCCATCGGTGCCGGTGAATATCGCGGCCAGTTCGCGTAGCCCGGCCGCGGCCGCGTGCCGCACCGTGCCGCTGCCGTCGCCGGCGGCAGCGGCGAGGGCCAGCGCGGCTCCGGGCGGCGCGGTCTCGGTCAAGATGCCGATGGCGGCGCGGCGGATGCGCGGGTCACGGTCGGCGAGGTATGGCTGGAGTCCGGGCACCGATGGCTGCGTCTCGGCCAGTCGCAGCAGCTCCAGCAGCCGTGGTGATCTGGTGGTCGCCGTCAGGCCGGGCTGGGGGCGCCGCCGGTCCGCCTGGCGTGGTCGGCCGCTCGGCGGCTCCGTGGCGAGGATCACCTCGCTGATCTCCCGGGCGGGTACGTCGAACTCGCTGACTGGAACGATGTACTGGGCGACCGGGCGCTTGACGAGTTCGGGACCCCCATCCGCCCTGCGGCGTACGTTCAGATGCCAGAACCACTCCGCGTCGTCGCGCGCGGGGTGGTCGGGCCGGTCGTGGTACAGGCCCCAGCGGGATTCGGTGCGGGCCAGGGAGGCGCGGGCGGCGAGCTCGGCACAGTCGCGGATGAACGTGACTTCGGCGCAGCGCATCAGCTCGTGCGGGGTACGCGCGCCCATCCGGGCGATCTCCGCGCTCATCCGGTCGAAGGTCTCCACGGCGATGGCCAGCTTCGCCTGGGTCTTGGGCGGGGCGACATAGTCATTGACGAAGCGTCGCAGCTTGTACTCGACCTGGGCCTGCGGCGGGCCATCCGGGTTGCGCAGCGGCCGGTAGATGAGCTCGTGTGCCTCGGCCACCTGCTCTTGCGGGAGCTCGCCGGCGGCCTGGCCGGTTCGCGCGAGGTCGCTGGCCGCCGCGCCGGCCAGGTCGCCGAACACGAACGCACCGATCATGTAGTTGTGCGGCACGCAGGCCAGATCACCGGCCGCGTACAGGCCGGGAACGGTGGTCGCGGCGTTCTCGTCCACCCACACGCCGGACGAGGAATGCCCGCCGCACAGGCCGATCTCGGAGATGTGCATCTCCACGTCGTGGGTCCGGTAGTCGTGCCCGCGTCCGGCGTGGAAGGTGCCGCGGGTCGGCCGTTCGGTGGTGTGCAGGATCCCTTCGAGCGTGGAGATCGTCTCCTCTGGCAGGTGGGTCAGCTTGAGGTAGATCGGACCGCGAGCGGAGGCGACCTCCCGGGCGACCTCGGCCATCATCTGCCCGGACCAGTAGTCGCAGTCCACGAACCGCTCGCCGCGGTTGTTGACCTGGTAACCGCCGAACGGGTTGGCGACGTACGCACACGCGGGGCCGTTGTAGTCCTTGATCAGCGGGTTGACCTGGAAGCATTCCAGGCCGCTCAGCTCGGCACCTGCGTGGTAGGCCATCGCGTGCCCGTCGCCGGCGTTCGTGGGGTTCTCGTAGGTGCCGTAGAGGTAGCCGCTCGCGGGCAGGCCGAGCCGGCCGCACGCCCCGGTGGCGAGGATCACCGCGTTGGCGGTGACGGTGACGAATTCGCCGGTGCGGGTGTTGAACCCGGCCAGGCCAGCCGCCCGCCCGTCCCGGACCAGGACGCGGACCGGCATGACGCGGTTCTCGATGCGGACGCGCTCGCGTACCGATCGCTGCCGTAGCACCCGGTACAGGACCTTCTTGATGTCCTTGCCTTCGGGCATCGGCAGCACATAGCTGCCCGACCGGTGCACCCGGCGCACGTCGTACTCGCCCAGGGCGTCCTTGGCGAACTTCACGCCATACCGTTCCAGGCGTCGCACCATGTCGTAGCCCCGGGTGGCGGTCTGGTAGATCGTGTGCTGGTTGACGATGCCGTCGTTGGCGCGGGTGATCTCGGCGACATAGTCCTCCGGCGTGGCCTTGCCGGGGATGACGGCGTTGTTCACGCCGTCCATGCCCATGGCCAGCGCGCCGGAGTGGCGGACATGCGCCTTTTCCAAGAGCAGGACGTCAGCGCCGTGCTCGGCGGCGGTGATCGCGGCCATGGTGCCCGCGGTGCCGCCGCCGACGACCGCGACGTTGCAGCTCAGCCACTGGCGCGCCGTTACCGGTGGGATATCCATCAGCGGAGCAGGTACGGCATGTTGACGGTCACCGCGCCGGCCGGGCAGCGCGCCGCGCACGGCCCGCAGTACCAGCACTCGTCCACGTGCATGTACGCCTTGCCGGATTCCGGGTGGATGGCCAGCGAGTCCAGCGGGCAGATGTCGACGCACAGCGTGCACCCGTCGATGCACAGCGACGGGTCGATGGTTACCGGGACGTCGGCTCTGCTGTCAACGAGGGGCACGATCGGTTCCTGTTCTGCTGAGTTCGCCGCGAAGGACCAGCCGGTCGCCGCGGATCCGGATGTATTCGAGGTCCACCGGGCGCCCGTCGGCCAGGCGGGTGAGCCGCTCCACCATGAGCACGGCCGCACCGAGCGGCGCCTCCAGTACCGCGGCTGAGTGGGGGTCGGCGCCGATGGCCTCCACGGTGATGCTCGCGCGGCCGAGGCGGAGCCCGGCGCGGCGTTCTATCAGGGCGAAGATGTCGTTGTGCTCGAGGTCCTCAGTGAGCATCGGCCCTCCGATGTCGGCGACGAGGTAGGTGAGGTCGAGTGACAGCGGCAGGCCGTTCAGCCGGCGCAGACGTTCGATGTAAACGACGCTGCCGGCCTTCACCTCAAGCTTGGCCGCGACCGCGGCCGGCGGCGCGACTATCCCCGCGGTCCGGATCTCGTTGACGACCTCGCCGTGCTCGCGCAGGGTCTCCGCGAGACCGAGCAGCCGGTCCAGACCGTGCGGGTACTTCCGGCCGACGACCATCGTTCCGGCTCCCTGGACGCGGACCACCAGGCCTTCGGCCCGCAGGATGTCCAGGGCATCCCTGATCGCGTTGCGGGAGGCGCCGAACTCCTTCGCGAGTTCCGCCTCACCGGGCAGCACTCCCCCGGCGAAGGCGTCGTGGAGCACTTCCGGGCGGAGTATGTCGGCGACCTGACGGGCCCGGTCGGCCCGCCGGCGACGCGCGTCAGCCAGCGCGCCCGGCCGCCGTGCGGTCCCTGCCAGCTCCTGTCCTGCCTGCATGAGACGTAAATCTACTTCTCAGGCTAGTAAAGGGGAATATTTTGGTCATTACGCCACCCGCCTCGCCGGAAAATACGTCCTGACCTGCATCGAAAGCATGCCGGAACGCCATTCCGCCACCCTATCTGTTTTTTCGATAGGAATAGTTGACATTTGTCACGCAGAGGTGTCGGTCTCGGGGACGTGTCACAGGAAACGGAGAACCGCACTGGCTCGCTCGACGCCCGGCAGGGCGACTTGCCCGATGCCGGTCTGGGCGACGCCGACCTGGGCGAGGGGCGGCCGCGGCCGGAGGCCCAGGCCGATTCAGCGCCACCGTCACGGCAGGCCGTGCTGGTGGCCGTGGCCGCGGGGCTCGGTTACATGTTCGACGCATATGTCGTCAACATCTACAGCTTCGTGCTGCCCCTCATCGCGGTCACGTTCGCGCTGACGAGCACGGCGCAGGGCGTGGTCGGCTCGATCATGCTGCTCGGATACGCGATCGGCACGTTCGGATTCGGCTGGGCAGCGGACCGGTGGGGGCGCAAGGACACCCTCGGTGTGTCGATCCTGCTGTACGGCGTCACCACCGCCGCCAGCGGACTGGCCCCAGGCACCGGGATATTCGCCGCGCTGCGGCTGATCACCGGCATCGGCGGAGCGGGCGAACTGTCGGTCGGCGTCCCGTACACCGCCGAGGTCTGGCCCCGCCGCAGCCGGGCGGTGGGCACCGGAGGCGTGATCTTCTCGCTGTACGCGGTCGGCGCACTGCTGGCCCTGCTCGCCTCGCTCGCGCTGGCCCCCGCCTACGGCTGGCGCGCCGCCTTCCTATTCGCCATCGTCCCGGCCGCCGGGGTCTTCTGGCTACGCCGCAAGCTGACCGAATCCATGCCGTTCCTGCGCGCCCGGGAACTCGCCGCGAGCCGGGTCACCGCGGCCGAACGCCGCGGCCGGGTACGGGAAATCCTCACTGACCGCAATCTGCGCCGCCGACTGCTGGTCGCGTCGCTGATTTTCACCGGCAACGCGGTCGGCTACTGGGGATTCCTCGTGTTCCTGCAGAAGTACATGATCGCCGAGTTCAAGCTGAGCTTCCGGCACTCGCTGGCGCTCACCACGATCTTCTACGCGGCCATGATGATATGGCCGTTTGCCGGAGCCCTGCTCGCCGACCGGGTCGGGCGGCGCCCGGCAGGCATCACGGGCGCGGTCGTGCTGGCCACCGGCAGCCTCGTCGCGTTCTCCACCCACTCGCTCGCCGTTTACGTCATCGCCCAGGTCTTCGGGATCGGCTGCCTGGGCTGGACCTGGTCAGTCGGCGAAACCTACGTGGCCGAACTATTCCCGACCCGGCTGCGGGCCACCGGATTCGGCCTCGGCGTCTCCATCGGCCGGATACCCGCCATCGCCGGGCCGCTCGTCACCGGGATCATGGCCACCCAGATCGGCATCGGCAACGTGGCCCGCTGGTTCGCGCTGATCTGGGTCTTCCTCATCGTCGGCTACCTGATCGGACCCGAGACCAAAGGCCGGCCGCTCGCCGAACTGGACACCGCCGCCGAGCCGGCGACCCGGGCCAAGGCAGCGGCGGCATCGGCGGGGTGCGGCGGGGGACGGGTGCATCAACGCGGGGACTAGCACGGTGCGCAGGACGAACGCGTCGAGGGTGACACCGCATTCGACACCACGAACTTCGCCGCCTCCAGCGGATCCTCCGAACGGAAGCAGCAGCTCCATCGCCCGCTCCGCCGGTCCGCTCCCGCGCCGCGGTGGTGCCGCGCCAGTACAGGTTCCACAGATCTTCCCGCGCTGTTCGGGGACACCACCGTCCGTTCGTGGAAAAGGGCTTGGTTTAGGAGCAAGCGATCGCGCGAAGCGATGTTGTCTCCAGCCATCGCACGCGAACTCCGCGAACACGGACACGATGTCCTAGCTAGTGCCGTGACCGGTTATGTTCGCCCGCCGTCCGCCTCGTAGATCCGGTGCGGGGCCAGCCGGAGACGTGTCGTTTCTTTGAGGCCAGTTTCCTGAGTCGAAAATATTTTCGGCTCAGGAAATCGTAGTCAGCCGGATGGCACCAGGCCGGCCGCCGGCGGGCTGGCCGCACGCGAGGCCTGTGCTGCCGGTATCAGCCCCTGCGGTCCAGCAGGCTCACCGCACACCAACGGGCAAACGTAGACAGACGCGGCACTAGCCATAGCGGACCGCTCCGAGTGGGCAGCCCCCTGCCGGACCTAGTCAGGTGGTTGCGGGTGATGCGGCCGCGGTGGAGCGTATGGCGGCCGCGGCGGCACGGGCCAGGGCCGCGACCGGCAGGGACGTGCTGTGGGCAGGCCAGGCGAGCAGGAGGTCGACCGGGGGGAGGTCCGCCATCGGAACGGTGGTCAGGTCGTCGCGCAACGGTCTGGTCAGTACCCGGGGTAGCACGGCGACCTTGCGTCCCAGGGCGATCAGGTGCATCAGTTCGCTGAGGGGTTTCATCGCACTGGGATCGGCGGGCTTCCGGTGCAGGTTTTCGCCCGCCAGGTCGGCCATGTGCAGGCTCGCCCGTTGCGCGAGCGGGTGGGAGGCGGGCAGCACGGCGACTGGTGCTTCGGTCAGCAGTGTTTCGGTGTCCAGCCCGGCCAGCTCGTCGGGCGGCGCGTGCAGCAGCGCGGCATCTGCCTGTCCTTCGCGCAGCATGCGAGAGGGGCTGGCCCCGAAGACCACCTCGACCGGCAATACCTGCGGCTCGCGTTCGTATGCGGCGAGGATGGCCGGGAGCAGGCCCGCGTCGCCGCCGGGCTTCATGGCCAGGATCAGGCGCGGGTCGCGGGTGCCGGCCCGCCGCGTTCGCAGCGCCGCGGCGGACACCGCCTCCAGCGCTATGCGCGCCTCGCGGCGCAGTACCCGGCCGGCCTCGGTCAGCGCGACCGCGCGGCTGGTCCGCTCGAACAGGGTGACGCCCAGCCTGCGTTCCAGCTGCCGGACCGCCTTGGACAGTGCGGGCTGCGCGATGCCCAGCCGGGTCGCGGCGCGGCCGAAGTGAAGCTCGTCGGCCACCGCCAGGAAGTACGCCAGTTCCCGAGTCTCCAGCCGGTCCATTCCTCCAGGTTATCGGTCGCAGCCCGGCCGGTCTTGGACGCACCGCGTACACCAGTGATGAGCTGAGGCCATCTCATCCGCATGGCCGGCGGACAACCCCTCATCCAAGGAGATCACCATGCCCGCAATCGCGCTCGTGGCCGCCGGGGCACGCCTCGGCTTGTCGCTCGGAAAGATCTTCGGCGGTCACGGATTCGAGGTCGCGCTGATCGCCCGCTCCAAGGAGCGACTCGACGAGCTCACCGGGAAACTCGCGGCCGAAGGGGTCACGGCGGCCGGCTTTCCGGCCGACGTCACCGACCGCTCCGCATTGGCCGCGGCCTTGCACAGCGCCGCGGGACGGTTCGGCGGAATCGACGTGCTGCACTACTCGAGCCCAGGCGCGGGATCAACTGAGACCCTCCGCGGCACCGGACCGCTGGACGTCACCGTGGACAACCTCCGGCCGCAGATCGAATGCATCTGCTTCGGCGCGATCACCGCGACACGCGCGGTGTTGCCGGCCATGCTAGCCGCCGGCACCGGAACACTCCTGTACACGACTGGCGCCTCCTCGGTCACACCCGCGCCGGTGTTCGTTAGTGCCGGCATGGCAGGCGCGGCCCTGCGCAAATGGGCCCTCACCCTCAACGGCGCACTGGCCGGCCGGGGTGTCTACGCCGGCCATGTCGCGATCGGCACATGGATCGCCGGCACGCCAGGTGCCCCCGAAGGCGTCCCGCTCAAGGAACCCGACGACATCGCACGCCTCTACTGGGATCTCCACACCGGCCGCGAGCCCGCCGAAACCCACATCTCCGCCTAATCGGGGTCGCGTCTGCGGGGGGCAGTCTCCGGGGCGGAGCCGCCGTTGTGGGAACCCTAGCTGGCCTGGTGATCGCCGAGGTTTTTGTGGTTGATCCGGGCCTCGTGGTGACTTTTGTGGACCATGTGCGCGTGCCAAAATAACGTGCGTTTGCGGCATGTTGGGCATGTCGTCTTTGCTAGAGTGCGCTGAACAGCCTGGGTGAACTATGCATACCGATACATAGCGGGCACATGGGCCATCCTTCAGTGGGAAGAAAAGAGCCCTTTGGAAGAAAAGGTGCC